>JBGTIH010000122.1:0-8475 GCA_041745765.1 Pyrinomonadaceae bacterium
GAATAAAATTGTCGAATCCGTCGTCGCGCTCATCGAAAATCAAGCCGCCGCGCAAACGGTTTCCATCAAGCTGCAATTATCGGAAAATTTGCCGCAAGCCGAAGTTGACAATGAACAAATCAAACAAGTTTTGCTGAATCTGGCAATAAATTCTCTGCAAGCAACAGCGAACAGCGGCGAACTCGTTTTTCGCAGTTTTGAAGACGGAGTTTTTTGTGTAATTGAAATCGAAGATTCAGGCGGCGGAATTGACGAAAAAATTCTCCCGAAGATTTTCGATCCATTTTTTACAACCAAAGAAAAAGGTGTCGGGCTGGGGCTTTCGATTGCTTATAAAATCTCGAAACAGCATAATGGAAACCTTTCAGTTCGTTGCTTGCCGGGAAAAACGGTTTTTTCTTTGCAATTGCCGCGCATCATTGAAAAAATCAGTTCATAAGGGAATAATTCGAGGCGTTTTCGGTATCTTATTACCGGAAGTCGAATTATTACCAGGAAGGTTGTCAAAGATGTTCGGATTTAAGCGGCGAGAAACCATTGAGGAAAAATGGAGTGATTTTGAAACGGAAGCACTGCCGTTTATGCCGGATTTGTACCGCGTGGCGATGTGGCTGACGAGAAATAAAACGGAAGCCGAAGACCTTGTGCAGGAAACCTTGATGCAGGCATTAAGGTCTTTTCACCGCTACGAAATCGGCACAAATTGCCGTGCTTGGCTGACGACGATTATGTATAACCTGAACTCAAAACGTCTTCAGAAATTGGGGAAATTAAAATTGGTTGACGATCCCGAAGAAAAAATTGCCGCAACTCTGCCGTTTGAACCGCAAATTCCACAAACAATATCTGATGAAGATGTGCTGAAAGCAATCGGGAATATACCGGAGCATTTTCGTCAAGTAGTTATTTTGTCTGATGTCGAAGATTTTTCCTATAAAGAAATTGCTTCGATTCTGGATGTGCCGATGGGAACGGTAATGTCGCGGCTCTCACGCGGCAGAAAGGTTTTGCGAATAGAATTAGCCGATTATGCCCGCACTTACGGTTATGGCGAAACTCCCAAAATTGCCGCCGGTTAATTGAGGTAAATGAATATGCAGTGTAAAGAATTTCGAGAAATTTCAGAAGCCTATTTAAGTGATGAACTGCTGGTTGAAACAAATATTCAGGTCTTTCGCCATCTGGAACATTGTCCGAAATGCCGCGAAGAATTTGCGGCAAAACGCGAATTGCGTCAAAAGATTTGTTCGGCGATAAAAAATGCGGACGACTTTCAAATTGATCCGGTTTTTGTTAATCACTTGAGCGCAAACCTCAAAAAAACCGCACTTTATAAAAGCACCGGACGAAATTTTTGGTTCGCGCCAAATTTTTTAATTCCGGTAATGTCATCGCTTTTAATTGCCGTAACTTTAGGATTTGCAGTATTTAACTGGTCAAGTCAAAACGGCGGACAGCCCCTCGCAGATGATTTTTTGACTAAAGGTTTAACACAAATTTCGATACAAGCCGTCGTCAGTCATAAGCATTGTGCTTTGGAAAAGCTGAAAAAATGGGAAGAGATTTCAAAACAAGATTTTATTCAAAAAGCCGTTTATACCGAACAAATTGCCAAACCTTTGCAGACAAATTTTTCTAAAAATATCGAGATGCTCCACGCTCACGACTGCATTTTTAATGGAAAGCGATTTACTCATATCATTTTAAGAAAAGGATCAAATATCGTTTCGGTTTTCTTAGATAAATCGGACGCGATGCCGGAAACCGATAATTCGACGACGGCAAAGATAATCTGCGAAAAAGAAAACGGCTTGCAAGTGGCGAGTTTTCAGAAAAACAAAGGGGCGATTTTCGTTATCTCCGATATGAGCGAAACAGAAAATCTGAGTGCTGCCCGCGCTCTTTCCAATTCCTGGCAAAATATTCAAAGTTAAAACTATTGACACGTCAGGAGAAACACAGCTTTTCCTGTGAAGCGTCGGAATTACAAGATTTTATTGAATCTGGAATTTGAAAATCATATTAACGCCAAATCTTTAAGTATCGCTTAAACCATTTCTGAACAAACGGCGATTTTAGCGTTTCCAAAGTCGCTTCCGTTCCGACGGCTTGTATGATTTTCGCAAGAGTCGGATAAATGCGGATGATTTTGTTTATTTCAGAAATTTTCAGATTTTCCTTCATCGCCCAGACAAATTCGTGAATTAATTCTCCGGCGTGTTCGCCAATTAAACTCGCGCCGACGATTCTGCCTTTTCGGGTAACGATTTTGGCAAAACCTTCCGTCGCGCTTTCCGCTTGAGCGCGGTCATTTTCAGTAAAATTTACTTGATAAACTTTAACATTCGTATCGCCGAATTTTTCACGCGCTTCTTTTTCCGTCAACCCGACTCGTGCAACTTCCGGTTCGGTAAAAGTCGCCCACGGCACAACTCGAAAATCGGTTTTTTTCTTGAATGGAAACGGCACAAAAGCATTTTGAATAACAATTTGCGCCTCGTAATCCGCCATATGTGTAAATTGAAAATGTGCTGTAACATCGCCTGCCGCGAAGATATTTTTGTTTGAAGTTTGCAGATAATCATTGGTTTTTATCTGCTTTTTGTCGAATTCAACGCCCGCTTTTTCAAGGTCTAAATTGCCGATATTCGGCTGACGACCGACCGCTGCTAAAATTTCATCGGCTTGGATTTCAAAACTTTTCCCGTCAGTTTCACAAGTGACAACTTTTGCGCCGTCTTCGTTTTTATGCACTTTAACAGCTTTGGTTTTCGTTAAAATTTCCAAACCTTCCGCTTTCAAAATCTTTTCCAATAATTCGGAAACTTCTTCATCTTCTTTGCTGAGAACGCGCGCTCCCATTTCGACAATTGTAACTTTTGCGCCGAACCGCGAAAATGCTTGACCGAGTTCTACTCCGATTGCGCCCGCGCCCAAAACAACTAATCGGCGCGGCAATTCTTGAAGATTGAAAACTTCTTCATTAGTAATAAATCCGGCATCAGCCAAACCTTCAATCGGCGGCAAAAAAGGTTTTGATCCGGTCGAAATACAAAATCTTTTTGCCTTCATCACACGTTTTTCGTTTGTATTTTTAAGCGAAACTTCAATTTCTGATTTACTTAAAAATCGCGGCGTTCCGAACACTACTTCAACGCCCATTTCTTCAAAAACTTCCGGTGCATCGTGTTCTTCGATAATTTCGATAACATTTTGAACCCGATTGGTAATCGAAGCAAAAGAATCTTTTAAGAATTTCGGATTTAATCGTTGAAAACCGTATTTTTCGGCTTCACGCGCCTGTTGGGCGAAACGCGCCGATTTTATCAGCGTTTTTGAAGGCACACAACCCGTATAAAGACAGTCGCCGCCGAGCAAGTTTTTCTCGATTAACGCAACCCGCGCTCCGAGCGTTGCCGAGCCGCCTGCGGCAACTAATCCGGCAGAACCGCCGCCAATTACAATCAAGTCATAAATTTCGGACATTGTTTTCACACACTCCGGTTATAAAATAAAATTTTCTTTTGCCAAAATACACACTTTATTTTAAAACTATAAAAATCCAAACAACCACTTAAAGAATATAAGACTTATGACTCTTTAGTTTAATTTTATTCCTTTTAAGATGATATAAAATTTGGATAAATGTAATGTGAAAAATTTTTATCGGCAATAGGTGAAGAGTGAATAGTGAATGGTGAATGTTTAGAGATTTTCTGCCGTTATCCGTTTTCCGTTTTTCATTAGAAAGTATCGGAAATAATCAACCACGAAAAAACACGAAGATTTCACGAAGTTCTTTTGGTTAAAGAATCACCGTTTTTCTACAATGACAAGCTAGCAACAACAACTTTTCGTGTTCCTTCGTGTCTTTTCGTGGTTAATTTCTTATTTCCGATACTGTTTATTTTTCATTGGTGCTTATCTACCGGCACTTATTTCTTTGGTCTTTCATTCGCTTTTAAAACCCGTTTGCGAAGCCGAATTGCCTTTGGCGTAGCTTCGACAAGTTCGTCATCGGCAATAAATTCCAGAGCTTCTTCGAGCGATAAATCTTTGACGGGAATAAGGCGCATTGCTTCGTCGGTCGAGGTCGTTCGCATATTCGTCAACTTTTTCTCTTTGACGGCATTGACATCGAGATCAACCGCCCGCGCATTTTCGCCGATCAGCATTCCTTCATAAACTTTCGTCTGCGGACGCACAAAAAGTTTGCCGCGTTCCTGCAAAGCATAGAGCGCGTAGGTCGTCGTTTCGCCGATTCTGTCAGACACAAGCGAGCCTGTGCCGCGTCCCTTCATCGCGCCCTGCCATTTATCAAAACGCAGAAAGATCGTGTTAATCAACCCGGTCCCTTTGGTTTCGGTCAAAAATTCACCGCGAAAACCGATCAGACCGCGCGACGGAACTTCGTATTCGAGCCGAACTCTGCCCGTTCCGTTATTGATCATTTTCGTCATTTGTCCTTTACGTCGTCCGAGTGCTTCCGTTACAACTCCGATAAATTCTTCGGGGCAATCAACGACGACTTGTTCAATCGGTTCGAGCAATTCCCCGTTTTCGTTTTTCTTTGTAATAACTTCCGGTTTGGAAACTTGCAGTTCATAACCTTCGCGCCGCATCATTTCGATCAAAATGGCAAGCTGAAGTTCGCCGCGTCCCGAAACTCTGAATTGATCGGGAGAATCCATCTGAGTAACACGCAATGCGACATTTCCGAGGAGTTCTTTTTCGAGACGTTCTTTAATCTGGCGCGAAGTTACAAATTTTCCGTCAATGCCCGAAAACGGTGAATTATTTACGCTGAAAATCATCGAAATCGTCGGTTCGTCAACATTGATGATCGGCAGAGGTTGTGGATTATCAACCAGAGTAATCGTTTCGCCGATGTTGATATCATCAAAACCGGCAAGCGCAACGATCTCGCCGACACCGGCTTTTTCGACCGCTTCGCGTTTCATTCCTTCAAAAACATACAGCTCTTTGACGCGTGTTTTCTGCGTCGAGCCGTCGCGTTTGCAGACGATGACTTCTTGATTTTTCACAATTTCGCCCGAATAAATTCTGCCGATGGCAAGTCTGCCGACAAAAGCGTTGTAATCAATGTTGGCAACGAGAAGCTGAAGCGAATCTTCGCGCAATTGATGCGGCGCGGGAATCGTTTCGACAATTTGATCGAACAGCGGCTTCAGATTTTTCGATTCTTCCGCCAGAGTTTTTTTGGCGATTCCGTCGCGTGAAACGGCATATAAAACGGGAAAATCAATCTGTTCGTCCGACGCACCCAAATCAATAAAGAGATCGTAAATTTCGTCCAGAACTTCTTCGGGACGCGCATCCTGACGGTCAATTTTATTAACGAGAGCGATTGCCGGAAGTTTTTGTTCGAGAGCTTTTCGCAGAACAAACCGCGTCTGCGGCAGACAGCCTTCCGCCGCGTCAACCAATAAAACGATGCCGTCAACCATTTTCAAAACGCGTTCGACCTCACCGCCGAAATCGGCGTGTCCGGGCGTATCTAAAATGTTGATTTTGTAATCGCCGAAACGAACCGAGGCGTTTTTCGCCATAATGGTGATGCCGCGTTCGCGTTCCAAATCCATCGAATCCATCACGCGGTCTTGAACTTCTTCATTGTCGCGGAAAGTTCCGGATTGCTTGAGCATCGCATCAACCAGAGTCGTTTTGCCGTGGTCAACGTGAGCAATAATTGCGATATTACGAATTTTTTCAGTAGAAATCATAGTATTAAATAATAAATTAAGATAAACGGGAATAATGAATGATTATAGGGGGAAAAGCAAACAAAGAAGCGAAATAATCGAAGAACGGGTGCAATTAAAAATAAGACTTCGGCATAAATCACCTTATCAAATAGTTACTACTGTTCAGTCAAGTTTGAGTTGGCGGATGATGTCAGAACAGCCTGCGTGAGCAGGTTGATTAAAGCTGACTTTCTAAAATGCCAAGTTCTGACAACCCGCTCACGCAGACTCTGAAGACCCGTCATTTCAAACTTGGCTGAACACTACGCCGTTCACAGAAAGTTTTGAGTTACAGACGAGTTGCAGAAAGTTTTTATTTTCAATAAATTGAATTTTTCAAATTAGCATAAAACTTTTGCTCATTACTTATTTCTTCTTCCGAAGTTCACTGAGGCGTTTTATAAACTGCGGCGTAAGTTTTACGCTTTTAATGAGCGAACCGCCGGCAAAATAACGCGCCATTGCTTTAAATGTATCAATCGCATTTTTTGAATAGCCGAACCACCAGACATTGGGCGTATAGAAAAAACGATTAACGTGAATATGCTGCGGCGCGACGAGTTCCATCAAACCTTCTAAACCGTGTGTTCTGCCGTAGCCGGAATTTTTAAAACCGCCCCACGGCGTTTGCCCGATTCCGTGCGTGTAGAGAACTTCATTAACCGTCACCGTTCCCGCAAGGATTTTTTCCGCCACGCGTTTTCCTTTTGAAAGGTCTTTTGTCCAGACGCTCGCCGTCAAGCCGAATTCGGTGTCATTCGCCAGTTCAATCGCTTCTTTTTCGGTTTTAAAGACGGCGATCGGAAGTGTCGGACCGAAGGTTTCTTCGCGCATTGCTTTCATCGAATTGTCTGCGTTTCCGATGATGGTCGGCTCGAAAAACGTACCTTCAAATTCCGCGTTGCGCTTGCCGCCCGTTAAAATGCGCGCTCCGCTCTGCTCGAAATCCGCGACGTGATTTTCGACGATTTTCAATTGATTTTCGCTGACCATCGCGCCGACATCGGTCGTTTCTTCGCTTCCGAAATTCTGCCGCAACTTTTTAGTTTTTTCGACGACTAAATCCGTAAACTTTTCGGCAACCGATTCTTCGACATAAAGCCTTTCGACCGACGAACAGGCTTGCCCGGAATTTGTAAACGCGCCCCAGACCGCGCCGCTCGCCGCTTTTTCCAGATCGGCATCGGCGAAAACGATCATCGGATCTTTGCCGCCGAGTTCCAAAACGACGGGCGTCAGATTTTTCGCGGCACTCGCGGCGACCTTTCTGCCCGTTTCGACGCTGCCCGTGAACATAATTTTATCGGGCGCGGCTTCGACGAGCGCCGCACCAGTCTCGCGTCCGCCGGTGATGATCTGCAAAACATTTTCCGGCAAATCCGTTTTTTCAAAAATTTCGCCGATCTTTTGCCCGACAAGCGGCGTTAGTTCGGAAGGCTTCAGCACGACCGTGTTCCCAGCCATCAGAGCCGTTACGACTTCGCCCAGAGGAATCGAAAAAGGAAAATTCCATGGCGCGATGATCCCGACCACGCCGAGCGGTTTGTAGATTACTTTCGAGTAGCGCCCCATCAAAGCTAAAAGACCGATGCCGATCTTTCGCGGTTTCAGCATTTTTTCGGTGTTTCGCGCAAAATACTGCATTAGATCCAAAACCGGAACGATTTCCGCCGAAAAACTTTCCGCCACGGGTTTGCCCATTTCATCGGAGATGAGCCGCGCGATTTCGTCCATTTCCGCGAGAATTACTTCCCGCGCCTGCATCACGATTTTTTTTCGCGCCGCAAAAGAAGTTTCGCGCCACATCATAAATGCTTCACGCGAACTTTCAACCGCCGCCCGAACTTCTTCGGCGGAAAAATCCCTGACGCGACCGATTTCCTTTTTCGTCGCCGGATTATAGGAAATAATTTCGTTTCGTTTGACCGGAAATTCTAAAACTGCGCTCATTTGATTGCTCCTTAAAACAATAGATTAACTTAACTTTGCTTATAAATATAAGCCGAATTAAAAAAAACTGATTTTCGAAAATCTTTAAATAAAATGCTTGACAAGTTAAAATGTGAGTATTATTCTGAAAAAGTGAGGTAATAGAGAATGATTGACGGAATTGACACAAAAATACTGAATATTCTTCAGCAAGATGCGCGAATGAGCAATGCGGAGATTGCACGGCAAGTCGGGCTTGCGCCTTCGGCAATTCTGGAAAGAATCAAAAAATTGGAAGAACGCGGCGTAATTCGCGGTTATGCGACGGAAATTGAAGCGGCGGAAGTCGGTTTCGGTCTGACGGCTTTCGTCGCCGTCAGAACGCACGAATGCTGCAATGAAACCGACAAATTTCTGGCGGAAATTCCGGAAGTTTTAGAAGTTCACGACGTCGCGGGCGAAGATTCTTATCTTCTGAAGGTGCGCGTTAAAAACACGAAACATCTTTCGCGGCTGCTGCGCGAACGGCTGAAAAACGTGCCGAATGTGGCAGCAACCAAAACGACGATAGTTCTGCAGACGATCAAGGAAACGACGGCTTTGCCGATCGAAGAAAGCGCGAAAACGGAAGAAAAAACGAAACGGCGCGGGAAAAAGTGAAATTTTTTAATCGAGGGGTTTTAAAATGCAGAGTAAAGGAATTGTAAAAATTAATCCGAACCGCAGTTTAGTTGTGTTAATCGCGGCATTTGCGGCAGTTTATATCTTTTGGGGTTCGACG
>JBGTIH010000123.1:0-38308 GCA_041745765.1 Pyrinomonadaceae bacterium
TTATGCGTGTTGGCTCTGCGGTTCGTGCAAAAGATTTTATAACTCGTGGCTTGCTCCGGCTCTGCCGAATGAAAAGCCGGAAAATCAATTTCCCGACATCGGCGAAATTCAAACAAAGGCGTTAAATATAAAAGCAAAATCAAAAGGCTTGTCGGAACTTCGGCAAGGTTAAAATAAAAATTTCAGCAATTCACCGAAGATTCTGAAAATTACCAGTCCTAAGAAAAATAAGAAAAATGCTTTCAAACTAAAACATCCGCATCCGTTACTAACATTTTCGGGTCGGGATTCGTTCCGGATTTTCTCTAATTCGTATTCTGTTATTGCTGTCGGGTCGTCAAACATTTTTCATCCTTGAAAGGCTACTTACTTTTATATTAAAAGCCGTCTATCGTGAAATAAACGGCTTTATGAAAGGTTTTAATTAATGAATCCCGATTCCGTCGTTTCTATCGGTCTGTTCCGGTAATCAACAAATTTTTGATAACCGTCTGTTAAGTCTTCCAATTCCAGATTGATATAAACTTTATCAAGAAGTTTGTCGGTTTCCGTGCCGATGATTTTTCTTATCAGATGCCGGGGAACATCGGCTTTTGCCATATTCGTAACGGCACAATGTTTTGTATCCCGCGCCCAAAAATCTTTAATCTCGGCATTCTTAAAGATTTCCTTTACATCGTTTTTATAATTTGTCGTATCGAAAACCGTATCGTCATCGGATTGTTTATTTTCGAGTAACTCCAGAATGATTTCCCGAACAATCGGCGAGAACGGCACAATTCTTTTCTTCTTGGTCTTGGTCGCTCGTGCCGTCAATGCAAAGTGGCATCGTTCCGGCTGTTCCAGATTTTTGACCATTTCCCAAGTGATATTTTTGCATTCGCCGATTCTCAGACCAGTATTCAGCAAAACAATAAACATCGGCTTATATCGAGCGAATTCGGGTTTTTCCAGTTCAATCATTAACCGTGTTTCCTCATCGGGTTTTAATACCCTGCTCCGGCTCGGCTCGTCTGAATTGTTGATACTGAAATTGAATCTTTCTCGAATAATTTTGTCATCGAATGCGAGAGTGAACACCCGCCGCAAAAGTTGACATTCCCGGTTGACCGCTCCGAGACTGCGCTGTTTTTTGGCTTTAGTTTTCGTTCTAAAGCGTTTTGCTCTGAACTGGTCTATGTCGTCCTGTTCGATGCCTTTTAATCGCATATCTCCGAAGTAATCGAGCAAGGCATTCATTTCGTGTTTTCGGACATCATCCCACGAATCATAACCGGAAATTTTAATATCTCCGTCCCAGATTGCTTGGTGAAAATGTGTGTCGGTTTTCTTCTCGACAAACTGCCGGAAAGTAATTTTCTCTTTGTCGAAACTTCCGTTATTTTGTTCGTAGAGTTCGACTTGAGTATCTAGCCAAGTGTTAGCGTCTCTCTCATTTTTCTTTTGTGTTGACTGGTCTTTGCAATCGTGCGTTTTTGACTTCCATTTATTTTCCTTTTTGTCGTGATACTGGAAAATTGCTTTAACATCCTTTTTGCCTTTTTGCTGTATTTTTCGATAAAAATCCTGATTCATTTTCTTTTTGCTCCATTATTTTGTCTAAAAAGACACATCCATATTTAATAAAGCAGTAAAAGGCAATGATTTTCAGTATTTTTTGAGTTTTTGAAGACACAAATTAAGACACAAAGGACACGAAAAAAGACACAAAATCTCAAAAAATGTTAAGTGTTACAAATAGAGGTAAATATCTCTAAGTATATCCCTTGACAAGTGTTATTTAATCTGTAATAGCGTTTTTCGTCTCGGTCGGTAGCCAAGTCAGGTTTAAGGCACTCGCCTTTTAAGCGAGGCACGCGTGGGTTCAAATCCCACCCGACCGACCAGTTTTTTTTAGAATATTACGTCATCAACCCTTTTATTACGTAATTTGCTAAAATTTAAATGTTTGATAATTAAAACAGGAGTAAAATATGCCATACAATAAACTAAACATTTCGGGCGCAAAAGCCGATATATTGGCGTGGGTTCATCACGATCTGTCGCTCGACGAACAAAATATGCTGCGCAACGTCTCGCGTCTGCCGTGTCTTTACAAACACGTCGCGCTGATGCCGGACGCACATCTCGGAATCGGCTCGATGGTCGGTTCGGTCGTCGCCACCAAAGATGCGGTGATTCCCGCAACCGTCGGCGTGGACATCGGCTGCGGAATGATGGCGGTCAAAACGCCCTTCAAAAGCGGGATTCTTGACGGTAAGTTAAAGGATTTGCGCCACGAAATCGAACGCGCCATTCCGGTCGGATTTAACGCGCATAAAGAATCCGATACAAACGCTTCGCGCTGGGCGGGTTGGGAAACTTTTGATGAACTGCATTCAGGAGTTCAAGACCGTAAGGTGAAAGCGATGAAACAACTCGGAACACTCGGCGGAGGCAATCATTTTTTGGAAGTTTGCCTCGACACCGAAGACAATGTTTGGCTGATGCTTCATTCCGGTTCTCGTAATATCGGAAAAGAAATCGCCGAACGTCATATTGCGACGGCGAAAACGCTTCATCGCTTGAATGAACTTCCCGATCCGAATCTTGCGTATTTTATACAAGGAACCGACGAGTTCAAGAATTACTGGCGCGATCTGGAATGGGCGCAAAGTTATGCGTTGATGAACCGCGAAGTTATGATGAAACGGCTTTTGAAATCATTCAACCGGATGTTTAACAAACAAAAGGAGTTTCGTCCCGAAATCGAGGTCAATTGTCATCACAACTACGTCGCGGCGGAAGAACATTTCGGCGAAAAGGTCTTTGTTACGCGCAAAGGCGCGATCAATGCCGAAACCGGACGCTACGGAATAATTCCCGGCTCGATGGGCGCGAAATCGTTCATCATCAAAGGCTTGGGAAATCCGCAGTCGTATAATTCCTGCTCACACGGCGCAGGTCGCAAGATGTCGCGCACGGCGGCGAAAAAACGCTTCACCCGCGAGGATTTAGAGCGTATGACCAAAGGCGTTGAATGCCGCAAAGACAAAGGCGTAATTGACGAAATTCCCGGCGCATACAAAGATATCGATCAGGTTATGCGTAACCAATCCGATCTGGTCGAAATCGTCGCGGAATTGAAGCAAGTCGTTTGTGTTAAAGGGTAAATCCGATTCTGGATTTTGGATTTTGGATTGAATATAATCTGAAATCCAAAATCTAAAATCCAAAATCATTAAGCATCGCTGGTCTAGTTGGTTTAAGACTTCGGCTTGCCACGCCCGAGGACAGCAGGAGCGAATCCGCTTGCGATGCTCTAATATTTGATTTTGGATTCGGGATTTTTTCTCGAAATTGTAATTCGATTATGTTAATTTTAACGTGAGGTAAGGTATATCTTTGCCTCGATTTTTACCCTCTGGATGTGTTGCGGAACTTTCACAATTAAAGTCATCGTTTTTATAAACGGCATTTTGTCATATACGAAACAAGAAAATTAAAGAAACTCTTGTTTAGCAGCTCTTTTGCAAAAACCGTATAAATTCAGCATCGTTAATGCTGGAATTTCAAATCTCTAATTACAAAATGATTGCCGTTAGAGTTTATTAAACTCTTCCAGTTTTGCTTTGCTGGTTGATTGAATCCGCAGAAAATATTTCTTTTGATCGGGAGTAATTTCATCACCGATTTCCGACAACGCTTTATTGGCGATTTCGTTGATCGCGGTCAGTTCTTGTTTAATTAAAACCAGTAATGCGGCTCTTGTTTCGGCGGTCGTATCGAAAAGATCTTCTCTTTTCCGGGCGTATTGATTGACCTTTTCCGATCTGGCGACAATATCGTTATAATATTGCAGATAAAGGCGGCTGACCTCTGATTTTCGCTCGTATTCTCTGACCAAATCCTCATCACCGCCGGATTTTAGGTCTGAATCTTTGATGCTGAGCCTTGCTTTATGCTGGGCGACAAAAGGCAGATTCGGAAATCTTTTAAGTGCGAGATTGTAAAATCTCAACGCTTCACTTTCATTGACGGTTCTGCCTTGACTGATTTCGGCAAAATGACGACCCGCCCAAAAAGCGGCTTCCGCGCTGCAAACGGCTCCGTTTCTGCCGTCGTAATTGTAAATGGCTTTATCGAAATACTCTTTTTTTCGATCATAACTGTCGCCGTAAGCAGCAAAATAATAGGCGCAGACGTTTTTTTCGTTCGCTTTGGCAAGAGATAAAAAATAACTTTCGCCTTCGGAATACTGCTTTATGGTCGAAAAAAAGTTATCAAGTTTTGAATAAGTTTCGTAATTCTGATTACTTTGTTCAACTTCCCTTTTGTAGGCGGAGAGCCTTTGCCGAACAACCGCCAGGCTCATCGGATTCGGATGCGATTTGAGAAAATAATTGGTAAATATATTTACGAGAAATTCGTCAGCCGGCGCGAGCGCAAAAGCGGCGGCAAAATCGGCTTCCGCCTTTTCAAAATCGTTTTTCACAGTTCTGCCCCAGCCGCGCACAATCAAAGCCGTAAGATTCTGCGAATTCAGAATAATCGCTTTTTCCGCGTCGGCGAGAGCATTTTCAACCTTGCCAATCATTTGCGAGTAAGAAAATGCCCGCTCCGAAAAATAAACGTCAATTTGCGGATCCAATTTAATCAGCGCATCATAATCGAGAATGGCTTCGTTAAATTTTTTCTGCTCTTTATATAAGTTGGCGCGGTAATAAAGCACAACGTAGTTTTCGGGTTCGATTTCGATGACTTTTGAGAAATCGGCTAAAGCCTTCGCCGGATTATTCTGCAATCTATGGAAGCGACCGCGGTTCATCAACGCTTTTGTAAATTTAGGATCGAGCGTGATTGCCCGCGAAAAATCGGCGATTGCGCCGCTGAAATCTTTTTTCGCACCTTTACACAGTCCGCGAACATTCAGGGCAACGGCATTATTTGCATTGAAACTCAAGGCTTTTTCGGCATCCGGCAGAGCCTTATCCGGCAAATTCCGGTTAATAAAAATGCGCGAACGCTGCGTCAGAGCTTCCGCATTATCCGGTTCGCGGCTGATGATGAGATTCAGATCGGCGAGTGCCGTATCCATTTCGTTTTTATCAATCAATGATTTCGCCCTTTCGATCAGCGCATTCGTCGTCTGCGAATAAGTAATCGCCGGCAATGTGATAAAAGTAACGATCAAGAGCAACATCGCATAAGTTTTGATATTTTTTTTCATAATAAACAAATTAGATTGATAAACTCCGGAAAACATTTTAGATCCCGGTAAATATAAACGCAAGATTCCGGATTAAAAAAGATCATTTTTTTTGAGTACGCAGCCCCGCTTTTGTGTCATTAGTAAAATAAGCCTCAAACAGCTACCTTTTGAGCAGATGTCGGCAGACCCGAATTTGGATGCGATACTCAAGGATTTTTTAAACCGTAAAAAATAAAATAAAATTCTCGCGGACGGAAAACTTTTCCAGCCCGGTTCTTGGCTGTTCTCGTAGCCGTGTCTGTCTGCCGGACGGGAGCGGATTCGATGCAAATAATCTGCTCTCGAATTTATTGACTATCAGCGGGAATATTTAAATTTACAAAAATTTCATATACAAATCGGATGTAAATCGTTTAATATAGTGGCATTAGATTTTTATTGCACAAGATATTGCGTTTGATTTTTCCGTTTTGGACTTACGATAATAAAATCAAAGTTTGTAATAATTCAGGACTTTGATCTTTGGTCTTTAGCTTTTGTTTTTCTTCGGTTTAAGTGCTTTTAATTTTCAGAAGTGTTTAAGCCTAAATCTTCAAAAAACCGAAGACCAAAGACCGAAGACTAAAAACCATTTTAACAACAAAAGGAGGTGATTCCGTTGATAACCGGAAGAGTTTTACTGCTAAATTTTTCGTATGAACCGCTTGGAACGGTCGGCGTTGCCCGTGCCGTTTGTATGTGGTTTCGCGAAAAAGTCTCGATTGAAGAATACGACGGCGAAAATGTTCTGCATTCGCCCTCGATAGAAATTCGCGTACCGAGCGTAATCCGTCTGAAAACTTATGTAAATGTCAGGCGCAAACGCCGCGAAACCGCGATGAAACGTGCGCGAATCTATATCCGCGACAAATACAAATGTCAATACTGCGGCGACCAAAAACACGCCAAAGACCTGACGCTCGACCATATTTTGCCCAGAGCGCAAAGCGGCGAAAGCACTCCGCAGAATCTGGTAACGGCTTGCGTTCCCTGCAATCAGCGCAAAGGAAACCGCACACCCGAACAAGCGAGAATGCCGCTTCTGACTCCGCAAAAGAATTTCAACATCGGTCTCGACCGCGTTCTGCTGTGTCATTACGCAGAATCGCGCCCCGAATGGAAGAAATATCTCTTCATGGAAGAATTTGAGTTTGAACAAGAACTCGCGGCGTAAATTCGGCGGATTTTACATTTTAATAATCCGCCGAATCTCAAAATTTTTTTGAGGCTGTTTTTTCGCAAAAATTTCTGCTAATGCAGACTCGGATCACATCTGCCATTAACAACTCGTGTTTCTGCCCTCAAAACGCACACTCGTTCACAATCGAGTTTCTGCCATTAAATCCGTAACGCCTTATCTGCCGCCGACCGAGCCGGAGATTTTTTTGCGGAAGGTTTCGCCTGTTTGCAAAACTGGAATTCCTTCATCAACTTCGGAATGCGGACGCGGAATGATGTGTGTTGCCGTAACCGTTCCGATGCGCCGCGCCGCTGCCGCGCCAGCTTCTACCGCCGCTTTGACCGCACCGACCTCGCCGCGAACAATCGCCGTAACCAATCCCGCATCAATGCGTTCGTAACCGACCAAGCGGACATCCGCCGTTTTGACCATCGTATCCGCCGCTTCGATCATCGCCACCAATCCGAAACATTCGACCATTCCAAGTGCTTGCATAATTTTTTTCCCTGAAAATTATTTTTCTTTCGCGTTTAAAAAAACAAACTAAACGCTGAAAATACAAAAAACATCCTGCCGATAAACGCTCGAAACTAATTTCGACTTTAGAAACTTATTTTAATGCCATAGCGATAAAATAAATTATTATCGTAAAAATTATGAGCAGCACGGCTATGCCGATAAACCATAAATTAGGCGCGTTATCGTGTTCTTCCCAGATTATTTCAAGCTTTTTCGGCTCTAATCTTCGTGCTTTATTTCGCAGAGCGGCGGCAGATTTTAATTTTACATCTTTATTGCCGTTACCTTTCGCTTTTTCTCTCGTTTCAATTTCTTGTTCGTTTGATTCAGATGCTTTTTCGGTTTGTTCAATTAAATTGTTTTCAGACGGCGATTTTATCTCTTTCTTATCAACAATCTTTTTAGTTAATACCGATTTGTGATTCTTACGATTTTTAGAAGACGCTATTTTTTCCGCGACCGCCGCTCCGCAATTATAACAAAAAAGTGCTTGCGCTCGAATTTCTGTCCCGCAAGCATCACAAACTCCATTTTCAACTGATAATTCACCCATTTTTAACATCTTTTTATCACGAAATTTGTAGATATTCAGGAAAATTTATTTACATTTTATTTTAATTATAAAATCTAAACTTTTGCAAAAATCTCCTTTTCCGCTCCCAAATCACGCGCCGAGGGCGTAATTATTGTTTTCGCCGTAATATAAATTTTCTCGCCGTTTTCAAAAGCGCGTCTGACATCGTCTTCACTGACAAAATCAACAGCCCTCGCTTTTGCACCGTTCGTCGCCGGTGCTTGTGGTTTTAATTCGTGAATTATCGTTTTCACGGGCGAAGCAGTTGGATTTTGGATTTTGGATTTTGGATTTTGGATTTCTTTATTTTCAACTTCTTTTGACTTTTCCTTTAACTTTATGCTTAAAAAACTGTCAACAATCGCGGCGATTTCTTCGCGTTTCATATTTCGGTCTTTAATCTTGGGACTTGGAACTTGGGACTTGGAACTTGGAACTCCCGCCGGACTTTGAACCGGTTTTGTTTCAAAAGCGACACGCTTGATGTCCATTAGATGAATCGGAGAAACATTATCGCTCGTTACATTTCCGCCCCACGAGCCGCAGCCCAGAGTCATCGAAGGCGCGAGATCGGTTGAAAAACCGATTGCGCCGTGCGTCGTCGGCGAATTTATCACGACACGCGAAGCCGGCATCTGTTCGCCGTAACGAATCGCCGCTTCTCTCGAAGATGTATGCATTCCGGCGGTGTGTCCCATTCCGCCGAATTGCAGAATTTCCAGACAACGCCGTGCGCCCTGCTCGATTCCGTCAACAACGAAAAACGCCAACGTCGGCGAAAGTTTTTCAATTGACCAAGGAAAATCGCGCCCGACTCCGCCGCAATCCGCTAGCAGACAGCGCGTTCCGTGCGGAATGCTGATTCCCGCGAGATTCGCAATATATTCAGCTGATTTTCCGACAATCTTCGGATTCAGAGTTCTCTGCGTTGTCAGCAGAACCGCCGCAACCTTTTCCGCTTCCGCTTCGCTTAAAAAATGTCCGCCCTGCGCTTTGAATTGCTCGCGCACACTTTTTTCTACGGGAGCATCAACGACGACCGATTGTTCGGACGCGCAGATCGTGCCGTTGTCAAAACAGGTGCTTGTTAAAATATCGCCGACCGCTTTTTCGACATTTGCCGTTTTCTCTATAAAAACCGGAACATTTCCGGGACCGACTCCGAACGCCGGTTTGCCCGAAGAATACGCCGCGCGAACAAGCCCCGTGCCGCCTGTCGCCAAAATTACCGCCGTCTTTTTATGCTTCATCAGAGTTTCCGTGCCTTCGATGCTCGAAGTCGTCAAACAATGAAGCGCATCGGGCGGAAGCCCTTCTTTTACAGCAGCTTCGCGCATAATCCGCGCCGTTTCGGCAATAGATTTTGCCGCCGAAGGATGCGGCGAAAGCACGATTGTATTGCGCGATTTAACGGCGATGATGATTTTAAAGATCGCCGTCGAGGTCGGATTCGTCGAAGGAATAATCGCCGCGACGACTCCGCGCGGACTTGCGATTTCGACAATGCTTTCCGTTTCTTTAATAACGCCGACCGTTTTCAGATTCTTAAAATAATTCCAGACATCTTCCGCCGCAAAACGGTTTTTTTCGCGCTTGTCTTCCGCTTTTCCGAAACCTGTTTCCTCATTTGCCATCTGACCGAGCCGAGCCGATTCCGAAAGCGCGGCATTTGCCATCGCTTCACAGATTCGGTCAATTTTCGTCTGATCAAATTTCGCAACCGAAGCCCACGCCAAATGCGCGGATTCCACCGCATCACGCGCTTCTTGTTGTGAAATCAGGTCTTTATCTTCCATAGAGTTTGCCGAGTTTGCCGAGTTTGCTGAGTTTGCTGAGTTTATAATTTATGACTCACTAAACTCGCTAAACTCGCAGGACTCGCCAGACTTATTTAGTCTTTGTTTTATTCGCTTGTTTTGCGTCATTTGCTGAGTTTGCCGCATCGCCGGAGCTTAATTGTCCGCGACCGCCGCCTTGCAGAGCTTTTTCGTCCGGACTGTAGCCGACACCTTTCGGCAGAACTCTTTCGACTTCGCCGTGCGGACGCGGGATTACGTGAACCGAGATCAATTCACCGACGCGCCGCGCCGCAGCCGCGCCGGCATCCGTTGCGGCTTTGACCGCGCCGACATCGCCGCGCACAAAAACCGTTACATATCCTGCGCCGATATATTCTTTCCCGATCAATTCGACATTTGCCGCTTTGACCATCGCGTCGGCGGCTTCGACCGCTCCGACAAAACCTTTTGTTTCAACCATTCCGAGTGCTTCGAGAGACATTCGATATTCCTCACTTTTTTAAATTACCGATGAAAATTGTAGTATAAAATTAAACAAAAACCTAAACGTAACACGCGCCTTATAAAATAATCAAGCGCGAAACTTTTTCCTTCGGGACAATAAATTATACACGAAGTTAGTTTTAATCCGGTAACTCAAACTCAATTTGTTCAGTTAAAGAATTACCGAACACCAGATAAAAAGGAAAGCCGGAATTTTTACGGCTTTCCTTTTGTTGTTTTCTAGCGATGACTGAAATTTATTCATCATCCTCTTCATTTGAAGGATCGAGCAGAGATGCGCTCGTTACGGTGTCGCCGTCGTTCATTCGAATCAAAGTTACGCCCTGCGCGCTTCTGCGGGTTTTGCGAATTTTGTCAACTTCAAGGCGAATCAGTTTTGCTTGAGCGGTAATCAAAATGACTTCCGAATTATCTTCGACCGGGAAAGTGGCGACAACTTTTCCGGTTTTATTCGTCGTTTTCATATTGATTACGCCGAACCCGGCGCGGCTTTGCAGACGATACGTTCCGACCAGAGTCTGTTTTCCGAAACCGTTTTCGGAAACCGTCAGCATATTTTCGGATTCATCGCTCGAAACGGCGCACGCCGAAACGACGTAATCGCCTTTGCGGAGTTTGATGCCGCGCACGCCGCGGGCGACTCTGCCCAAAGGTCGCGCATCCTGCTCGTCAAAACGAATTGCCATTCCGTCGTGCGTGGCAATAAAGATTTGTTTTGTGCCGTCAGTTACGAACACATTCAAAAGTTCGTCGTCGCCGTCAATGTTAATCGCATTGATTCCGTTAGCGCGAATGTTTTGGTATTCGCTCAAAGCGGATTTTTTAACGACACCTTGCTTTGTAACCATTGTCACATAAACTTCATCGGTAAAATCTTTGACCGCCAAAACTTCGACAAATTTCATTTCAGAAGAAATATTCACCAAATTAACGAGAGCCTTTCCGCGCGTGGCGGCTTGACCTTCGGGAATTTCGTGTACTTTTACTTTGAAAACCTGCCCGTTTGCCGAAAAGATCATCAGGAAATCGTGCGTCGAAGCAGTGAACAGATGTTCGATAAAATCTTCATTTTTCGCCACCGCGCCGAATCGTCCTTTGCCGCCGCGTGTTTGCTTGGAATATGTCGAAATCGCCGTTCGTTTGATATAACCGGCTTTTGTTACGGTTATGGCGACTTCCTCATTCGGAATCAAATCTTCAATCTTGAGTTCGATTCCGGCATCAACAATTTCCGTCCGCCGCGCATCGCCGAAGTTTCTTTTGACTTCCTTGAGTTCGTCAACAATTACTTGCCGAATCAATTGATCGCTGCCCAAAATTGCTTCGAGTTCGCCGATATGTTTGAGCAAGGCTTCAAGTTCGTCAATGATTTTCTGGCGTTCCAGAGCCGAAAGTCTGCGCAATTGCAGATCGAGAATCGCCTGCGCCTGAATATCGGAAAAACCTAAATCGCCGATAACTTTTTGCAATTCCTTCAAAAATCCAGCAAGCGTTTTGTCAGCAGGCGCACCGCGCCACGTTTTGACTTCATTAACAGTCGCAAAATTTCCGGTCAGCCATTGTTTCGATTCATCGGTCGAGCGCGAACTGCGAATCAGCGGAATAATATAATCGAGCGCGTCAATCGCTTTGTTCAAACCTTCCAAAATATGCGCTCTTGCCAGAGCTTTACGGAGTTCAAACTCGGTGCGGCGGCGGACTACTTCGCGGCGGAAATCAACAAACGCTTCGAGCATCTGCTTGAGCGTCAGAATCTGCGGCTGTCCGTCAACAATCGCCAGATTGATTATGCCGAAAGACATCTGCAAAGGCGTTAGTTTATAGAGTTTATTGAGAACGACCTGCGGCACGGCATCGCGTTTGAGTTCGATGACGACGCGGATGCCTTCGCGGTTCGATTCGTCGCGGATTTCAGAAATTCCGTCTAGTTTTTTCTCATTAACAAGCTGCGCGATTTTTTCGATCAGCCTTGATTTATTAAGCTGATACGGAATTTCCGTAATGACTACCGCATCGCGTTCGGTATTTCCGCGCCCAACGCGATCAATCGCCGCTTTCGCCCGCATCTGGATAATTCCGCGACCTTCTTTGTAAGCGCGGTGAATTTCCTCGCGCCCGTAAATAAAACCGCCCGTCGGAAAATCCGGTCCCGGCACAATTTCAATCAGTTTTTCGACTGTAATATTCGGGTCTTTCAGCAGCGCAACGGTCGCATCAATGACTTCCGTCATATTATGCGGCGGAATCTTCGTCGCCATTCCAACCGCAATTCCTTCCGATCCGTTGACCAGAAGATTTGGAAAACGAGCCGGCAAAACTTTTGGTTCGCTCAAAGATTCGTCATAATTCGGTTGAAAATCAACGGTTTCCTTTTCAATATCTGCCATCACTTCGGCGGTCAGCTTCTGCATACGCACCTCAGTGTACCTCATTGCAGCCGCTGAATCTCCATCAATTGAACCGAAATTCCCTTGCCCATCAACCAGCGGATAACGTAGCGAAAAATCCTGTGCGAGGCGGACGACCGTATCGTAGGCGGCGGTGTCGCCATGCGGGTGATATTTTCCGATCGTATCGCCGACGACGCGGGCGCTCTTTTTATACGGTTTGTTGTGATAATTGCCTAGTTCCTGCATTGCCCAGAGGACGCGGCGGTGAACGGGTTTGAGACCGTCGCGCACGTCAGGTAGGGCGCGTCCGATGATGACGCTCATCGCGTAATCCAAATACGAACGCTTCATTTCGTCTTCGATATTTACCTGATTTCTGTCTAAAATATTATCCATTTATTTTCCTGTTTGTATAAATTTTGTTTGAAATTTTCATTATTGAATGAGCAAATTTGTTAGGGTGAAATGTTTAAAAGCGAAAATGTGAAAAAGCTTTATTTTTTTCCGGCAATCGTTTTTTTAGTAAAATGTTGGTAATTTTACTTATTTTTTTCAATTCCGACCACGGGGTTTTAGCTTTTTCACTTTTTCAATTTTTTCACTCTCGACATAAAGGCGTGAATAAAAAAAACTGGAATTCCAAGCCGTTTAAATGTATAATCATTTTACAGGTTTCAAACCTGTTTAGCAACTTGAAACCCCTTGCAAAAACCGACCTAAATGCAAACTTTCCAATAATTTTTTCTTTATTTAATTTGAAAGTTTCCGCCAAATTTAAGACTCAACAACCGGAGAAATATTTATGATTACAACTGAGGTTTCCAAAGAGGAAAGCCGCCGAATTCAGCGTATTGCAATGCAGCTGCCCATAAGGGTCGAAGTTTCCGTTGACAAAAAGACGAAGTGGGACGAAATCACACGCATCAAGGACGTTTCCGTTTTTGGAACGGGCTTTATTCTAACGCGTCCGGTCAAACGTGGACGGCTTGTTTATCTGACGATTCCGATGCCGCGCAAACTTCGCAACTATGATTTTGCCGAATCGCAGTATCGCATTTGGGGCATCGTCCGCCGGTGTCTCAAAATCAACGAAGCAATTTCAAATGCCGAGAAATATTCGCTTGGAGTAGGGTTTATCGGGAAGAAACCGCCGGACAGTTACTGGGCGAATCCGGCGATGATTTATGACATTTCTCACCGCGAGGGCAGTGAATTCTGGTCTTTGCGCGAAGCCGACCCGCATCCTGACGAGAAAGAACTGCCGCAGGACGTGCGCCGCCATTCAAGACTCAAACTCCCGACCAATATTACTGTCGAGATGTTGGACGATGCCGGCAACGTAATAACAAATGAACTAACGGTGACAGAAAATATCAGTTACAGCGGCGCGGCGATTTACTCAACGCTTTCGCCTGAAGTCGGATCATTTGTCCGCGTCAAAAGCGAACAATATAATGTTTCGATTATTTCCATTATTCGCGGCGTGAGTGTCGGCAAAGACAAAATCCAACGTCTGCACGTTGAATTCATTGACCGCTTCTTTCCGCTCGAAGGTATGATTTAGAAGAATAAAGTGAGAAAGAGAAATTTTTATTTCCCTTTCTCACTTTTTCACTTTCTCAAAATTCCCCTCCGATGAAATCAGCATCATCTATATAATCTTTCATATTTACAATGCGGCTGTTTTGTTCAAATGAATAACGCCGCGAGAAAACCTGTAAAACATAATTTTCACCGAGCGGAATATCTTCAAATAGATATTTTCCGAACTGATTCGTCGTCGTATAAAGCGGCTCCGGCAATCCGCCGCCCGTAATCATTACCGTGACAAACTTTAATCCATTACCTTTAGAATCCTTAACACGCCCCCCAACTGTACCGGATGCTGATGACGGTGCAAATGTAGCAGTAACTGAAATATCATCAAGAGCTATTTCATCTCTTGATCCACTTCCGCTAACATCAGCACTACTCCACCTAATATAGAAAAATTCTCCCGGAAGAATATTTAGTCCTGTGATAGTAGTAGTACGACTTGGGCTTGTTCCTACTTGAACGTATCCCGCCATGTCTGCCGCTTCCGGTGTTGTGTAATCAAGAGCAGGTACTGAAGTGTAGGTAATATTATCCGTCGAATGAGAAAAGTTAAAAGAGTTAGCTCTTCCTTGATCATTTCTTACAAAAATATTATAAGAAATATCAAATGATATTAAATTAACTGTCCCATTGTTTTGAATTCTCAAAGTTAAAGTGCCGGGCGCAAAATCATTACCGCCGGGTTGAATCAGAAATGAGGGATTTGAGGCTGACCCAGGTAACCCTGTATAAGCATAAAATCCTCCCGTTGTTACAGCACCCGCAGTTGATCCTCTTGCGTAATCGCCAGTTGTCCGAGTCTCTCCAAACGCTAAGTTGCCGTCACTCCAACCGGTAACTGCCCAAGCATCAGAATCCAATTGTCCTACAGATGGAATAGGCGTAAACCCAACACCGGAATACGCACCATTATTTACTCCAGCTATAGTTCCGCTAAAATCAATCGTCTGTGTTCCATTTCCCGTAAATGAAAGTTGTCCAAAAGAAAAAGAGTTAAAAGATAATAAACAAAGAGCCAAAAGGCATACGAATCGAATTTTTTTCATAGTTTCCCCCTTTAAACACAAAACACCGTACCATAATTTTGTAAAAATTTTGTGTTATTTTTGATTATTTTTGACAAAGAATGATAAACAAATAGCTTAATGAGTGTCAATTAAAATTAAAGGGATTTAACATATTATTAAAGTTTCTAAACAAATATGTTAGGTCTTTTGCCAATGATTTGGTTTGGAATCAGAAATCTGAAATCTGAAATCACTCGGATTCGATGGTCAGAACGGCGATTTCCGGCGGGATGAGAAAGCGAATCGGCAAAACGCTCGTGCCGATTCCGGTCGTTACGAACATATCAACATTATCTTCACGAATATGACCGGAAGCGTATTTTTGACCATAACTCGAAGGAACAATCAGCGAACCGAATATCGGAAACCAAACCTGTCCGCCGTGTGTATGTCCGGCGATAATCAATCTTAAATCCTCGGAAATCAGATTTTCCCGTGTGATCCATGGCAGAACATCCGGGCTGTGTTCTAAAACAATCAAATCTCCGCCCTGTGTATCAATTTCTACTAATTTCTTGATGTTTTCCGCATATTCTCTCGTATTGCTGACCTTCATATGATCTCTCAGACCGAGAATTTTCAAGCGTTTTCCGTTTATTTCGATTGATGTTAATTCGTCTTCGAGGATGCGAATTCCGGCGTTGATAAGTGCCGATTTGATGATGTGTTCGTTGTGCCAATCATCGTGATTTCCTAAAACACCGATTACGCCGTATCTTGCCTGGAATCCTTTCAAATTTTCCGCAATTGTTTCAACCGACATTTTCAAAGGCGTTCCGATGCCGTCAGTTTGTGAAACATAATCGCCCAGAAGCACAATTAAATCCGCGTTTTGTTCGTTGGCTTTTTCGACTATTTCCCTGATCTTTTCTTCCGTAATAAAATTTGAACCGCCGTGTATGTCAGAAATTGCGACAATCTTAAAACCGTCAAAATCCGTGTTCCAATTGTTGATTTTTATCGTCGTGTGATTAACGACAAGCCGATTCGGTTCGATAAAATAAGCATATAAAAGACATAGAAAACCGATAAGACCGAAAATTATTAAACCTATAATTATTTGGACAAGTATTTTTTGCATCGTTCGTGATATTTCAGATTTCAGATTGGGAATTTTTCGGGAAATAATCTCGCCAACGCGCGTCAACTAATTTAATAACATCTTCGCGCGCTTCGACTTCCTTCGGATACCAGGGTTTCATACGCGCATCAATCACTATCGGCGCATTATACATAATATGATTATTTTTAACTTTCGTTCCGCTCGCGTATATATCCGTCGAAGGGTTAAAACGCGTCCAGGTTGCCCACAAGAATTTGCCGGTAGAATCGGCAAATTCAACCGAATCGTGCAAAACGACAATCTGAAAGTCTTTGAAATCTCTTGATTTGGCAATTCTCTGCGGCAGAGTTTTGTCCATTTCAAAATCCGCACCTTCGACGACCAAACAACCGCCGCAGAAAACCTTGGCTCTTTTTAATCCGATTGGTAAATCTCCCGAAAATTCACGCTTTAAATCTCTGATTTTTTCGCCGACTCCGACGAGCATCGCTTTTGAACCGTGATTTATTTTTCCGCTGGCATAATCGAGCGTATCAAATGAAGTTCGGTCAAAAATAAAGAAATCGCTTTCCCAATTTACTCTTTCCAAAATATATTCAAAAAGTGTTTTGAAATCGCGTAAATCCTGCGGTTTATCTGTTAAAAGCAGAAATTTCGTCAGAGATAATTGTCCTTCGCCCAAGATTCTGAAACCTGCGCCGAGGGCTTCGCGTGAGTATCTTTCCTTAACGACCGCAGCCGCCAGCGAATGAAATCCGGTTTCGCCGTAGCTCCATAAATCTTTGACCGCCGGCATTACGAGCGGAAAAAGCGGAGAAAGAAGTTCTTGCAAATAATCGCCGATGAAAAAATCTTCCTGACGCGGTTTTCCGACAACAGTTGCCGGATAAATCGCGTCTTTGCGGTGAAAAATGGCTTTGCAATTGAAAACCGGATAATCATGTATGAGCGAATAATAACCGTAATGATCGCCGAACGGTCCTTCGGGTTTTCTAACATTCGGCGGAACTTCGCCGCTGAAAACAAACTCGGCTTCAGCAATCAAGCGCAGACCGTTCGGCATCGGATTTTTCACGGTTTCAATTTTACCGTTTGCCAGAAGCGATGCGAGCATCAATTCGGGAACGTCTTCGGGAAGCGGCGCGATTGCCGCTAAGATCATCGCCGGTGCGCCGCCGATTGTGATATTTACAGGCAGCGGCTGGTTTAATTTTTCGGCTTCAAAATGATGAAAACCGCCGCCTTTGCCGATTTGCCAATGAATTCCGGTCGTCGTATCGTCGAATCTTTGAATGCGATACATTCCCAAATTATGCTTTCCGCTCGAAGGGCTTTCGGTATAAACCAGCGGCAGAGTTACGAAATGTCCGCCGTCTTCGTGCCATAATTGCAGTAGCGGAATTTCGGTTAGTTTCGGTTCTTTTGAAAATCTTTCAAGAATCGGCGCCTTTTTGACATTTTTCGTACCGAGTTTCAGCGCATCAATCGCCATTTGCCGGTATTTCCAAAGCTCTTTCGGTTTCGGCGGCAACAAAATATCAACCATTTCCACCGCATTTTTAACAAATTCCTGCGGACGCTTTGTAAAAGCCAGATCAATTCGCTTTGCCGTTCCGAAAAGGTTTGTTACAACCGGAAAAATCGAGTCTTTGACATTTTTAAAAAGAAGAGCTTTTCCCTGCTGTTCGATCACGCGACGGTGAATTTCGGCGATTTCCAAAAAGGGATCAACTTCCGCTTCTATCTCGACTATTTCGTTTTCTTCTCTTAATTTAGTTATGAACGTCCGTAGATTTTTGTGCATTGATTATTGAAATCAGTCTTTTTTAATTTTATTTTGCCTTTTTCAATTCAATCAAATACATCTTTAAATCGCAAACTGTTGATAAGTAGAAATAAAAAAAAAGGAGTCAACTAAGACTCCTTTTTTTTATTTGTTAAATTGTGTTAACTTTTTCTCGGTGAATGTTTCATCAAAGCCTTCGGCACAGCCCGCAATTGCTTTCGCATTTTATTAACCGCTTTGCCCGTTTCATTTGCTAATACTTCCTTTCCGTCCATATTATAAACTTTATTGTTGAGCGAATCATCAAAATACAATTTTGCACCTTTCAAAGATGCGCCGACATATAAACCTCTGGCTTTTGAATAAGACAAAACTTCCGCATTGAGCGTTATATTTGTCGAAGCTCCGGCTTCGCGTCCGACCGGTCCGGCAACCGCGCCGACATCGCCGCCGATTTCCCATTCATCGCCCATCAAAGCATCCAAACCGTTTTTGTTCATAACGAGCATAATATAATCAGTTACAGAAACGCCGATTTGCGCTCCGAAACTGCCGCCGCCCATTTTGACAAATGCCGGCTCGCTCCAACCTGTTGCCGTTCGGCGCGTAACAACACCGCGTCCGCCGCGTCCGCCAATCCCAAATGCCGCTCGAACTGCGCCCGGAATTATAATAACCGCTTCGGCTTTACTTAATAAGGCTTCCGGGATTGCGCTGTCAGGTTTGCTCATCATTTCGTTAAAAACCTTTGCCGCACTTTCAGTTCTTCCTTTCGCCGTTTCCAAACCTTCTTCAACATCGTCCACCGGTGCTTGTGCTAAAACCGGAACTGCCAAAATTAATGCCAAAAATATAAATGTAAGATTTCTTAAAACTTTCATCTTTTCTCTCCTTGATGTTTGTTAAATTTGCAAATAATTTCAGGAAATTGATTTATTCTTTTTCCTCAAAACATTTAATCTACTTATGTGTAATTTTTATTACGCAAAAATCAAGCCAAAGAAAAAATTTTATATTTATTATTGCTAATTATCTGAAAAATATGGTTTTATCGTTGTTCAACGGCAATCTTTGTTCAATTATTTAATGAGCAAACTTTGTATCTAATTAAATCAAAAAATGTTCCGAATCAATGCAAAAAGGCTGGCGCAAAGACCAGCCTTTTTTTGATAAATCTCAAAAAAATCGAAGTTTAATTACCGCAAATCTTCGCTTTTGAGATCAAGCTTATCAGCGGCAACCACCTTTATCGGTGTGTCGGGAAAACGCTTCTTTAAATCTTCCATAAAAATTTTCGCATCGCCGACAATAATTATATCGCCGCCTTTGAAGTTTTCAGCGGCAAACTCCCTGATCTGTTTATCACCAACCGCCATCACGCTCGACATATAAGAATTCAAAGAATCCGCCGGAAGTCCGAATGAATAGAGATCGGCGAGCGCATTTGCCAAACCTTGATTTGTTTCGATATTTCTTCCGAAACCGCCCGTTAAAACAAGCCTGCGCGGATTAAGTTCGCTTTCGGCAATTTCGCCTTCGCTCAATTTCTTGATTTCGGCTAAAACTAATTCGGCAACTTCCGCCGCTGTTTCATTTTTGGTTTGTGTTCTGGTTCCAAAATTCGCATTCGAACTACGCCACGCAAAACTGCTGCCCGCACCATAACTTAAACCGCGTTTAATACGGATTTCCTGATTTAGGCGCGAAGAATAACCGCCGCCTAAAACTGAATTTAATACGAGTGCCGGATAATATTTTTCTGTATTTTGACATTTAATACTGTCATCTTTCATCGCATAACAGGTTGACCGCCCTTTATTCAGCTCTTTTGTATATGAAACGGAAGCTTGTCCTGAATTCGGTAAATCAACTACTAAAATACGTTTTACTAACGGAATTGGTTTAGAATTAGGTTTAGAACCATAATTCGGATCGCCATAACGAATTTCTTCTTTTTTGGGCGGAGGATTTTTCAAAGCTCCGTAGTGTTTTTCCGCTAAAGTTGCGGCTTGTTTAGCTGTAATATCGCCGGTAAAGATCAAAATGGCATTAGCGGGAATAAATTTGTCTTTATGAAATTTGACCATATCATCACGTGTGATCGCGTTGATACTAACCGGAGTTCCACCAGCCGGATGTTCGCCGTAGCTGAAAACCGAAGCGACGTAACTCGTCAGAAAACCCGGTTGCGTAAGATTATAAGTCAAACCGTCTATTGTTTGTGATTTCAACAAATCAATTTCATCTTGCTTAAAAGCCGGATTCAAAACCGTATCAGCCATTATTTCCATCGCCTGATCTAGTTTTTCACTCAGCACATTGACTGAAACTGTCGAAGAATTCCAACCTGCACCTGAATTTAAATCGGCACCTAAAAATTCCATCTGTTCGGCAATTTGGTTTGCTGTACGAGATTTTGTTCCTTTTGTAAGTAATGCCGCTGTTAAATTTGCCAAACCCGCTTTTTCTTCAACTTCATTATCAGCTCCCGATTTTATCATTAGTTGAACCGTAACCAGAGGAACGCCCGGTCGTTCAACGATTGCACCTTTCAACCCATTTTTCAAAGTAAATTCTTTAACCGCCGGAATCTTTACGGTTTTCGGCTCAGAAGGTTTCGGTTCGCCAGTTTGCGCGAAAACGCCAACGCATAGCATTAAACTTAACAAAAAAATCTTCAAAACATTTTCCATTTTCCATTTTCCGTTTTTCATTTCGATTCTTCCTCCTTCGCCTGATTGTAATAGATCACGACGCGGTTTTTATCGGTGAAGTATTTTTTCATCACTCTTTGAATATCTGCCGCAGTTACGGCTTGCAGTTTTTGAATATCGGAATTAACCGCCAGCGGATCGCCCTGATACGCATTAGCGCGTTCGATGGCGGCGGCTTTTCCGGCGTTTGTTTCGCGTTGACTCAAAGTCTGTGTAATCAATTGATTTTTCGCTTTTTCGAGTTCCTGCGCGGAGACAGGTTTTTCCTGAATTTTTCTCAATTCGGCGAGAAAAGCCTTTTCAAGCTGTTCGGAAGTTCCGTTTTCGGATGCGATTCCGAGGAAATAAAGCAAACCTTTATCAACGCGAATGTCGGCATTAAATGATGCTTCCTGGGCGATTTGCTGATTCCTGACCATTTCCAGATAAAGCCGTGAACTATCGCCGCCGGAGAGAATTGACGCGGCAAGGCGCAAAGCCGGAACGTCTGCGCTCTTTGAAGGCGGCGCGAGATATGTAATTGCCGTTGCCGGAAACGGAACAATCGGCGCGGTTTGCATATAACGGCGTTCGGTTGTCCAATCGGGTTCGGTTACGGTAACGCGCGGAATTTTTGATTCGGGCTTTTTAATCACGGCGAAATATTTATCAACCCACGCGTCAAATTGTTTTTGATCAAAATCGCCGACGACAATCAAAACTGCATTATCGGGACGATAAAAAGTTTTATAAAAATCGTTGGCATCTTTAGTAGTTGCCGCTGCGAGTTCTTCCAGATTGCCGATTACGCCGCGTTTATACGGATGTTTTTGAAACGAAAGACTATCCAAATATTGAAACAATCTGCCGTAAGGCTGCGCCAGAACACCTTGTCGATATTCTTCCTGCACAACTAATCGTTCGGATGCAAAATTCGTTTCATCCACATTCAAATTCTGCATTCTATCGGCTTCCGCCCAGAGCAAAACTTCGAGATGATTCGACGGCACGACTTCAAAATAATTCGTCCAATCTTCCGCCGTCGAAGCATTATTAAAACCGCCGACATCTTCGGTCAGCCGATCAAGTTTTTCATTCGGCATATTTTTCGTGGATTTGAACATCATATGCTCGAACAAATGTGCAAACCCCGAACGCCCCGGCGGATCGTTTTTTCCGCCGACATCATACCAAACGTGAATCGCCACCGTCGGCGAAGAATTGTCCTGTAAAGAAACAATTTTCATCCCGTTTCCGAGTGTTCTTTGTTTGATATTCATCGGCGTAACTTTTACTTGCCCGATTGCCGTCAGACTCAGACAAAAAGCAAAAATCAGCAGAACTGTAATTTTTGAAAAATTTCGCATATTTTATACCTTTTAAAAATGTTGTTTTATACGTAGAGAAACGTATTAAGGTTTTATGATGAAATTTAGTTCATTATATTTGGCTTTTTCGGTGAGAAGTAAGCAAAGAGAAATTCGATATTAACAATTTTCATTTCTCATTTCTTACATCTCTCTTATCAATTTCTTAATTGTAATCGTAAAAACCTTTCCCCGATTTTCTGCCGAGCCAGCCCGCGTCAACATATTTTTTCAAAAGCGGACACGGACGATATTTTGAATCGCCGATTCCTTCGTGCAGAACATTTAAGATTGCCAGACACACATCCAAGCCGATAAAATCAGCCAGAGCGAGCGGTCCCATCGGATGATTCATTCCGAGTTTCATAATTTCGTCAATTGATTCGGGCGTTGCCACGCCTTCCTGCAAGCAGAAAATCGCTTCATTAATCATCGGCATCAAAACGCGGTTTGAAACAAATCCGGGCGAATCGTTGCATTCGACCGGAACTTTGCCGAGTTTTTCCGATAAATCTTTGACCTTCGCGTAAGTTTCGTCGCTCGTTGCGATTCCGCGAATTACTTCAACCAATTTCATCAGCGGAACGGGATTGAAAAAGTGCATTCCGATAACTTTGTCGGGACGTTTTGTAACGCCCGCGATCTTTGTAATCGAGATCGAAGATGTGTTGGAAGACAAAATCGTTTCTTCCGAAGTGATTTCGTCTAACTTCTCAAAAATCTGCTTCTTTATCTCAAAATTTTCCGTCGCCGCTTCGACGATCAGCGAACAATTCTTTAAATCTTCAAGATTTGTCGTCGTTTTAATTCTGCCGAGAATTTCCGCTTTTTCTTCTTCGGTTAATGTTTCTTTTTTGATAAAACGATCCAGGCTCTTGCTGATATTTTCAATGCCTCGATCAACAAAATCCTGTTGAATATCGCATATTACGACCTCATATTTTTTGCTCGCGGCAGTCTGGGCAATTCCGTTGCCCATCGTTCCCGCACCGATAATTCCGATAATTTCACTCATTTTTATAAATTCCTTTTTTTATTAATTTGATCTATTTTTAGGTTCAATACAAAACAAATGAGCGATAAATTAAAATTATTTACCGCTCGATTTATTTCCTGATTTTATTTCATTAGCTTCTTTCTACCGCCATTGCTACAGAATTTCCGCCGCCGAGACAAAGCGCAGCGACTCCGCGTTTGACGTTTCGGCGTTTCATTTCATAAAGCAAAGTCGTCAAAACACGTCCGCCTGAATTTCCGATAGCGTGTCCGAGCGCGACCGCGCCGCCGTTGACATTGACTTTTTCCATATCGAGTCCGAGTTCCTGCATTACTCCAAGAGATTGGACGGAAAACGCTTCGTTGAGTTCAAATAAATCAACATCCGCCATTTCCCAGCCAGCTTTTTTCAGAACATTTTTCACGCCTTCGACCGGAGCCATCATAATCAATTTCGGTTCGATGCCAGAGGTTGCATACGCGACAATTCGCGCCAGCGGTTCGATGCCCAATTCTTGAGCTATTTCCGCCGAAGTTACGACCAGAGCCGAAGCACCGTCATTTACGCCGGGAGCATTTCCCGCCGTTACTGTTCCTCCTTCTTTCTTAAACGCCGGACGAAGTTTGCTCAGAGTTTCGACTGATGTATCATCACGAATTGTTTCATCTTTATCGAAAATAACCGGATCGCCTTTGCGTTGCGGAATTTCAATCGGCAAAATTTCATCATCAAATCTTCCGGAATCACGCGCTTCCATCGCTTTTCGGTGCGAATTATACGCAAATTCATCTTGTTCATCTCTGCCGATCTGGTATTTTTCCGCAACAATTTCGCCCGTATTTCCCATATGCCAATTTTCAAACGGACACCAGAGCCCGTCGTGAATCATCAAATCAACATCAGTTTGATTTCCCATTCTGTAACCTTCGCGTGCATTAGGCAGCGCGTAAGGAATATTCGACATTGATTCCATTCCGCCCGCAACGACAAATTTCGCGTCGCCGAGTTTGACCGCTTGCGCCGCCAGCGAAACCGCCCGCAAACCCGAACCGCAAACCATATTTATCGTCAAAGCCGAAACCTCCGGCGGAAGTCCGGCTTTAAGAGCCGCTTGCCGCGCCGGTGCTTGTCCGAGTCCGGCTTGCACGACGCAGCCCATAATCACTTCATCAACATCTTCGATAGCAATTCCGGCGCGTTTGACCGCTTCTTTAACCGCCGCCGCACCTAAATCCGTCGCCGACAAATCCTTTAAACTTCCTAAAAATTTACCCGTTGCCGTTCGTGCGGCACTGATAATTACTGCTTCATTTATTGTGTTTTCCATAAATTTTCCTTTAAATAAATCTAATTTAAAAATGCTTTTCTAAATTGTAGCAAAATCGGTTTGAAATATCATTCAAGCGATTATTTAACAAACTTCCCTTTTGAAAAATTTTTGTGTAAAAAAAATTTCAATTTTAATATTTAACTGATGATCTGAAAATTTCTCGGCAAAATTTTTGTGTTTTTTGTGTCTTTTAGCAGCAGACTTTTTCAAATTTAGATTTTTTTCATAATAAAATAAACTGCTAAAGTAAATTTATTCTAGTATTTACGGAATAATCATTTTATTTTATAAATCTGCTTCGAACATTAACAAAACTAAAAAATTTCAATATAGAAAAGTCGTTTGAATAACCAAATAAAAACGATTTTTGATGGAGGAAAAAAGAATAATGCTTATCGCGCTCGAAGGAAGTTCTCCAACTATTTCAGGAGAAAATAATTACAAATTTTACGTCTGGCAGTATTATAACAACACTGTGCAGCGTCCGAAATTATACGAAGTCGGTCCGGCGATGTTTTCAGTGTCGGATTCTCTGGTCAATATTCGCAAAATGGCAAATAAAGCCACCGCATTTATCAATGCCAATTCCGGCAAAGTTTTTCTGGTCGGTTGGAGTCGCGGAGCGGCGGCTTGTATTCAGGTCGCACACGATTTGAAACGGCAGGGAACAAAAAAAATTGATGCAATGTTTTTATTTGATGCTGTTGATCAGGACACTTCGACAAACAGTGATTTAAACTATATTCCCGACAGCGTAAAGAATGTTTATCACGCGATTGCAACTGATAAAAACTGGTTTTGGCGCAGAATTTTCCCGACTTGCGGCAGAACCGCCGCCTCCGGTGTAAATCTCGTAAAACGCGAATTTCACGTTTCGCACGGCGCAATTGCCGGAACAGAAGGCGATGACGGCGGTTCAAAGGCTTGGATGGATAATTATCTGAAGGCTGAAGGCGTGATTTAATCAAGTTTTTAAAAATTATAATTCTCTTTGCACATTTATTTAATGCAAATCAATTAATTCTACTTTGTTAGATTAACTTGAATTTTTGAAAAAAGAAGAAATTTAGCCGCGGATTAACGCAGATTTCGCAGATTTTTTCTTTGATTTATCCGCGTTTTCCGCGAAAATCTGCGGTTAAATTTTAATCTGACAAAGTAGAATTAAGCAGGTGAGCAAAAGTAATTAAAGATTTTCGAGTTATGCTTATCTTCTTATCTTCTATGTGAATTAAGAATAGAAAGGTGAATTCCTTCCGTTTGTTTTTCAGCCTGTTTTAACAGGCTTTCCGCGCTTCGCGGTTTTAGCCGCGTCATTTATGGCGCGGGTTGCTTCGGCAAATTAGACAAAAGGGCGTTTTAACGTCCTTTCTAACGGCTTGAGTTGAAGCGTTCTGAATTGCACAAGCGGAAAAAGGACGTTAAAACGCCCTTTCAGTATTAAAAAAAATCGATCCGCGCCATAAATGGACGCGGCTGAAACGTGAGCGGACGCACGAAAGCCTGTTAAAACAGGCTGAAAGAATGAAAACCGACTAATATTTTCTCTTGCTTCACATCTTTAATCAAATAATCAAATCCCTTCAAAATTCACGACAGATCATACTGTTTTGAGTATAAACGAAACATCTCAAACTTTTTCCTTTTTAATTTTGCTTCAACTCTGCTGACTTTCTATAATTGCGTTGTGAAATCAACAAACAAAGAATATGCGCCGCGAATTGTCATCACAGCTTGCCGTCTAATCGGTCATTCGATTAGTAAAATAATGTGGCGGATTAAATTTCAAGGCTTGGAAAATATTCCGAAAAATTTAAGCAGCGGAATGATTATCGCGGCAAATCATCAGACTTACGCCGATCCGGTCTGGCTTTGTATAAAGGTTAATCGCCGTTTTCGTTTTATGGCTTGGGATGAGATTTTTAACTGGTTTTTTATTGGCAGAGTGATTAAATATCTCGGAGCATTTCCGGTTGGATTTAATCGCAAAGGTTTTGTCAAAGCATCAAGAAAAGCATTGCAAGTTCTGCGCGAAGGCGCGACATTAATAATTTTTCCTGAAGGCGAGCGCGCATTTTCCGACGGAAAACTTTTTCCGTTCAAACCTGGCGCGGTTCGTCTGGCAATGGAAGCCGAAGTTCCGATTCTGCCGGTAACGATTCGCGGCGCAAATAATGTCTGGGCGCAAGATATGAAATATCCGCGCTTCGGCAAGGTCGAAATAATCTATCATCCATTGATGGAAGTTCCTAAACCTCTAGACAATCAAGACTTACGCAACCACATTGAAGATTTGAATAACAAACTTTTTGACATAATTTCATCAAAACTTTGAGCGAATCAGATATTTAATGCAAAAATTTATTTTTGCATTATTTGAAATTGATTTAGACTTGAGCGAAAAGCGGGCGAGACGCTGGTTTCCGCTTAAGTTGATTGTTAGGCGAAACGCTTTCACTCCAATCAAAAACCTAATCAATTACTTTCTGTTTAAAAAATTGTCTATTGCAACAATCAGGATTTCATAAGCTGGAAAATTGTTCCACCGCTTTGATTTTTTATCCATTCAACCTCGGCATCAATCAAATCTGCACGGGCTTTGATATTGGCGAGACCGCGACTTTTAAACGCTTGAATTTTGGAAACGTCAAAACCTTGCCCGTTGTCTTCAATTTTCAGATTAAAAATTTGATCACGGTTTTTTTCAAATGAAAGAGTGATATGAGTTGCGTTTGAATGCTGAACGATATTTGACAAAACTTCCTGAGCGATGCGGTAAATCTGTATTTGAACGGTTGGCGAAAAGTTGATTTTTTCTTCAGTTCTTTCATCGCAGACAAATTCGGATGTAATAATTTTGTCCGAATCGCGCACGGCATTGTCCAAAGCCCATTCGAGCGCGGCTGTAAATCCGATATTTTCCAAAACCGAAGGGCTTAAATCTTCGCAAATATTGCGGATTTCATTGGAAACATTTTCGATCTCGGTGCGAAACTGGACGGCTTTGTCAGCAGATTTTTCATCTGCTGGCAATTTATCTGTCAAGAGCAGAAGATGACGCAAATCCGCTAATGTTTGATCGTGCAAATCGCGTGAGATGCGGCGGCGTTCGCGTTCGGCTTCATTAGCCAGATCAAGTCGGGCGGAGTTTAATTCTTTGTTGGCAAAAGCGAGTTCATAACTTGTCCGCGAAATTCTTCTTTGCGAAAAAATTGCCCAAATTAAAGCGATAACCGTAAATGACAGCAAAACCGTCAGCGCGAGAGTCGTCCAGGGAAAAGGCGTTTTGGCAATCGAAAAATTAAAAACGAGCGGTTCGGAAGCCGTCAAATTTTTATCAAAAGCACGGATTTCGACTCGGTAATTTCCGGCTTCGAGATTTTCCATCAAAAACTGCGAATCATTCGATAATTTTTTATTGATTATTTCATTTTTTTTATCTTGCAAAAGAAATTCATATTGAAATTGTTCGGGAAAAGTGCGGCTACTCAAACCTGCAACTTCAACCGCCAGAGCATTTTGCGGATATTCAAGATCAATCCCGTCTTTTAATTCGGCGGCGGAATGAAGACGTTTGCTCAAAATCCGCGTCGGAATCAGCAAAGGTTTGGTTCGATTGATATAATATCTAACAATGCCGCGGTTCGTTCCGATGAAAATTGTTTCAAACTCGCTTTCGGCGGTGTCTTTCAAAATCGCAAAAGTGCTTTGCGACGGCAAACCTTGCTCGACGTCAATTCTCGAAAAAATCCAATCGAAATTTTCGTTCTCGATAACTTGAATTAAACCGTTAACGGTCGCGCACCAGACACTTTCATCGGGAAAAATTTTGACGTTGCGTACATCAATATCGGGCATAACCTTCTTTAATTCAGCATTTTGGAAAAGAAAAAGTCCTTCTTCCGTGCCAAACCAGATGCCTTTTTCGAGATTTCCGTCAATTGACCAAATGGCGAAATTTCTCAGTGGTTCGAGTTGCGGAAACTGTGTGAGCTGATTTCCGTCAAAAGAAAAAACGCCGTTGTTTGCCGTGCCGATCCAGAGAAATTTATCATTATCCGAATGAAGCGAAATTATCTGTTGGATTTGATTATTCGGCAGTTTAAAAACAACGGTTTCATTTTCAAATTGAGCAAGCCCGCGTCCGAAAAAGGCGAGATATGTTTTGTCTTGAAAATTTTCAATCGAACGCACATTTTCGTTAAATGATTTGCTGTCATCATCAATCAACGAAAAATCTTTTTGGTCTCCGTTTTTCAAGCCGACATTGTAAAAAAATCCGTTTGAAGTTCCGACAAGTAAATTTCCATTCCGGTTTTCCGCAATCGAATAAATTGCTTTTTGTTCAAAACCATTTACTTTCTGCCATTTACCTTCGGTGTTTTTGAAAAACAAACCGCGATTCGTGCCGGCGACGATGTCGCCGGATTTTGTTTGGAAAAGCGTTCTGACGTAATTGCTCTGCGCTTCTTCCGAAATTTTTTCGTTGTTCGGACTGCTCTGGTCAAAACGGCAAACTCCTTTATTTGTCCCGAACCAAATCACGTTTTCGCGGTCAACAAAAGTCGTCAAAATTTCATTTGAACGAAGTCCGCCGGCGGTATTTTCAAAGGTAAATCTTTCAATTTGCTTGTTTCCGCGAAATTTAAACGCGCCGCGATCTTTTGTGCCGACCCAAAGATTATCGTAATCATCGAAACTTATGGAGATTACAGTTCCGACGGCGGCATCGGTTTTTTCCCATTCGTTCAGAGATTTGGCAAAATATAAACCGCTGTTTTCGGTAAAGGTTTGAGTTCCGATCCAAAATTCACCGGCAGAATTTTTGGCAAAAGTATTTACAAAAAATTGGCGCGGACGGCTTGGAATTTCTTTTAATTTTTCGTTTTCAAGTTCTAAAATTCCGCGTTTATGTGTTCCGATGACGAGTTTTTCGCCAAATTGCGAAATAGTTTTTATTTCTAAATCTTCATCTAAAATTTTTTCGGCAGTTAAAGTGTTTTCGTTTTTTGATTGAATTTCAAAAACCAATCCTTTTTCGCTTGTCAGATAAATATTTTGATTTTTTTCATCAATAAAAATCGCATTTATTAAACTTTTTTTGGTTTCTTCAACCGGCAAAAATACATCATTTGCAAACCTAAATCCGCCGCTTTCCGTTCCGATCCAGAGTGTTCCGTCCGCTGCGACTTTTAGTGCGAGAATTCTTAGAATTGAAAGATTTTGCGCAGTAATCGTCTGCACGCGCCGACCGTCAAATTTTGCCAGACCTTTTTCCGTGCCGAACCACAGCACGCCGTCTTTTGTCTGCGCGATGGCATTAACGCGCTCGGACGGCAAACCGTGAAACGAACTGATCGCGCCCCATTGATACAGATTATTTGTTTGAGAAAAAAGATTTTGATTTGCCGGATCGGTTTGTGCAAAAATCGCTGAACTGCTGAAAATCAAAAGGATAAACAAAAAATTACGGCATATTTTGTTTAAACGGAAATGATTTGATTTTTGAAAATTATTTAATTTGTTCTTCGAACAATCGTAAATCATTGATTTCAAGTAAAATAATTAATTGATTACGGTTGAGATGACGTGGGGCACAACACCGCGTAAGCTAACAAACGAAACAGCGTCCGTGTTTCGCCCTCACTTTCATTGATTTGTTGCGCGCACCTTTATTAATCGAGCACAAAATTGTAAGTCATCCAGCCGTTAACCTTTAAACCAAGCCCATTTTCGTCAACAATCGGCTTGAAACGAGTTTGACACAAGGTTCGCAAAGCCACCCCTCGCAACAACGGATGTCCTTCGACAACTTTCGCCCAAATTACCTTGCCTTCTTCGTCTATAACTGTATCAATGCTGACTGCACCAGAAGCCTTTACCATTCTTGCGGCTGGTGGATAGACAAGTTCAGGCTGATATATGATTGACGTAGAAATAGCGCAACTATAATTAGGTTCAGGTCTTTTTGCCCTCAAAAGTTCATGACCAACATCGGGCTTCGGTGTTGTGGAAGAAGCAAGACAAGCCTCAAAGCTCTGGTCAGTTTCAAATTCAATAGGTTTTTCTGATTTAGAAGTTAGTTGTTTTGGCACAACGCGCACTTTGGTTTTACGTTGTTTAGTTTGCCCGTAAGCAAGAGCCAAGCAAGGCGCATAAAGCGAAATACTAAGAAAAATAAGAACACATTTTTTAATGATTTGTTTCATTATTTTGCACACTTACGATTTTACCACGACGCGTTCAACGGCTGAGATGACGTGGGGCAAAACCGCCACCACACAAGCTAACTTTTAACGGATAACTTCGATAAGAAAGTCGCTGTTTCGCCCTCACGTACATTGAATTGTTAGATGCGTTTTCACCATCAGCGCAATGTTTTGTCTGTGTGAAGCTTTACAAAAAGCGTGGAGCGTAATTGTTAAATTTCAAAACTAAAGTAGTGAAAATATTTGACGGATTTTAGCACCCTCCCTCATTACAAATCGGTATCAAAACAATGGTCAGCACAACCGCCGCTGCCCCTGCAAGCACCCCAAACGCAATTTTGTCTGTGGTTGATAAACCCTTTCCTTTCACTTGTGCCACATCTCGATAGGCAATCAAGGTGCTTTGTTTGGTTTGTGAATCTGTGAGAGTAAATGAATCCTCTCCGGCTTGGGTAATGTCGCCGCTTACTTTCTTTCCATCAAGCATTTTTACTTTGATGTATGTGTTTTTGGCTGTGCTGCGTTCTATAACCTTCGCTTTTACCTTCGCAATAGATGAATCTTTATTTTGTGTGTTGATTTGTGCTGAAATGAACGAAGCGTTTGCGGTAACTAACAATAAGCAGCACACGATGAAACTTAAATACTTTTTAACCATAATTTTTACCTAATCGAGAACATTTATTGATAACCAATTTTCATTGTTTTAACAAGTCCTTTTCAAGAGAATCTCTTCAAAAACACTTTACATATTTCAAAGTCATTTTCACTACGAAGCATCTAAGAAACAATATGCGGAGGAACAAGAATCGGTTTACACAATAAGTTTGGGTGATTTTGATTATTAGAATAACGGCTTGAGCTATGAAACCGCCGCTTTTAAACGGCGGTTTCTGATGCGTAAATGTGTCTGCTCTAAACTTTTTCAAAACATCTTGATTCTTTTGCGGATCTATCGGCTGAGAATTTTAAAATTTTGCTAAACCTGCCACTATCTATTTGCTTCGGGCAGAAGTTCGTAATTGCCCATCTCGCGGTTGTAAGCATCGAGCGCACCGACCGATTCGCTGGTTGCGTCGAGCATCTGTTTGGTCATCGCGATTGAATCGGAAAGCTGTTCAAAATCTAACAGAGAGAATTTCTCCGGCGTTGACATTGTGACGATTTCGTCGTTTAAGTAGCCGAAGAAATTTTCGATTGACTGCAATTGCCCTTCAACCAATTTGACGCTTTTTTCCAGTTCGTCAAACGAAGCCAGACGGCGTTTCAGAATCTCAACATTTGTCTGCTGAACGCGCTTGGTTTTTTCGTCGTCCGTATTTTCTACCGTGCGGAAAGCCTGACTTAGTTGATTATGTACGGCTTGGCGGTTGATTGATTTCAGATGCTGTTTTCTTCTTCGATAAACGTCCAACAGATCAACAAAATCTTCCCAGCGGCGGTCGAGAGTTTTTAAGTTGGTCGGCAATTGTTTCGCGCCGGTAAATTTTTTGTAGTTTTCCTGAATTTTATCTTTTTGCCAGCGCAAGTATTCGACCGCTTCGCGCTCTCGCGGCGTAAAAGATTTAATCAATTTTTCGCGGGTTGAAATATCGAGCGCACGAACTCTTTCGCGCTCACGATTATTAACCAATTGACGATACGACGGAAGATTCGGAATAATTAAAATGTAAGCTATTTCGCAAATCAGAGCGATGAGCAGAGGAATTACACTTTGGGTGTAAGCCGCCGCGACAGCAAAACCCGCCAATCCCCAAAAATTGACCGGTTCTTTGATTGCCTCCTTGGCGTAAGATGAATTAAATCTTTCGATTTCTTTTTGGTATTTTGCTATATCTGCCATAGAAATAATATCTGTTTTCTCAATTCCAGCCAACTCAAGTTTTTTTGGCATTTAATTTCTGATTCTAAACCTTCAATCGGCGTTGCTTTTCCAAACAACACTTTTATCAGCGGCATAAAATCATTAAATTCCGTAATTTAAAAGCTGTTTATATAGTAAAATAAATCTGTCTAATTATCGGCATTTTTCAGCAAATTTTCAGCTTCGGCAAGCAATGCGTCGTGTGATTTATCTTCTTCTTTCGCTTCAGACCCGGCGGCAATCTGTTTTTTGTTGTTGCTCGAGCCTTCGCCGAGCAAACCCATTTCCTGCTTATAAGAAAGAAGTTTATCCTGCAATTGAATGTCCATCGCTTCGCGTTCAATATCGTGCATTTGAGCATCAACCGAAGTCGAACCGAGTTGGAGTTTGGCTTCGGCGGCGGCAACGCGGCGGTCAATTTTCTCGCGCATTTCGTTAAATGTCGAAGCATCGTCGCCAATATCGAAGGTTTCCATCGTTTGCGCGAGTTGTTCCTGAAGTTTGGCTTGTTTGGATGCGCTGATCAGCTGCATCGCTTCGGCGGTGCGCTTCTTCATATTCAGAACATAATTATCACGCGCTTTTAATGCTTGTTTCGAGGCATTTGTCGCGTGATCAAGCTGTGCGCCGGTTCTTTCCAGATCAAGTTGAGCTTGCTGCAGTTGACCGATGTAAGCTGTTGCAATATCATCGCGTCCCATTTTTACCGACGCTTTGATTTTTGAATCCAGATCAACAACTTGTTTTTCGAGGTTTTCTTTGTTTTTTATTAAAAGTCTTTCGGTTGCCATAACTTGTGCTACCGAATTATTAAGTTCCGGTACGCGGTCGCGCATATCGCGGATGGTTTGTTGGAGAACCATCTCCGGATTTTCAATTCTGTCTAACGCCGATGTAGTTCCGGCGCGAAATAATCTTTTTATTCTCTGCCACAATCCCATTTTATAAATTTGCTCCTAAAAATTTATTATAAACACTGTCAAATCACGTTTCTCTACGATTTTAAATTTGCCAAAGTTGCAAAATACGCTTTAATTATAGCAAGAAAAAAGCGTAAGCAGAAATATTCAATATCAAAAAAGAATTTCAGCTTTGTGAATTTTTTTATAATACACCAAAGTATTGAAAAAAAGGTATAAAAAATTAAAAAACGCAAGATTAGTTGTATAATACCGTTCCTGAAAACGTACCGGCTTTCGGGCTAAAAAAACAATTTATATCAAAAATTTCCGAAAAGCCTTGAAAAATTTCAGCGTGAGGAATGATAAACGTCAATGTTAAAAACAAAAATTTACTTTTCCTGGATAATTTTGATTTCAATTTATGTCGGAATGCTTTCGCCTTTTGCCGTTAGCGGACAGAGAGTTTCGGGCAGACCGATTGCGAGAAATAATATGGAAAATACACCGAACGGGTTATCTTTTCGCTTAAGCGAAGGCGAAGAAGGCGCGGAAGTGCGCGCCAAGCCGACTCCGGCAAATACGGAAAATCTCTCGGAAAATGAAACTTCGAATCTTCTGAAACGCATTCCGGCAATTAAAACGGATACGGGCGACCAGACCGATTTTGCAAAACGCGCCGGAACTCTGCCGCCGCCGAAAACCGGAACGAAAATTCCCGTAAAATTTCCTGCCGATGAGCAAAGAGATCTGCCGAGTTATGAAACCGCCAAACAAGCCCTGGAAGTCGTAAGGTTTTCACCCGAAGGCGAAGTAAATCTCGCGCCGGATTTGAGCGTGACGTTTTCGCATCCGATGGTTGCCGTAACTTCGCAGGAACAAGCCGCCGCAACCGTTCCCGTCCAATTATCGCCGAATTCCGACGGAAAATGGCGTTGGCTCGGAACAAAAACTTTGATGTTCGATACGACAACCCGTTTTCCGATGGCGACCAGATTTACAGCGCGTGTTCCCGCCGGAACAAGATCGGTGACGGGACAGGCGCTTCAAAAAGATGTCGTTTGGACATTTACGACTCCGCCGCCGAAAGTCGAACAAATGATTCCCGCCAATCAAACGACGCGGCGCGATGCGCTGATGTTTGTTTCCTTCGATCAGAAAATAGATCCGAATGAAGTAATCAAAACGATTTCGGTTACGGGAAAAGGCAAAAAACTTCCCGTTCGCCTGGCGACCGAAGAAGAAATCAAAAACGACGCGAGCATTCCATATTATATAAAAAACGCCCAGCCGAACCGCTGGCTCGTCTTTCGCGCTCTGAATGCGGAAGGCGGAACACAGGATGCGCTGCCTGCCGATTCGCCGATCTCCGTAACGGTCGAAAAGGGAACCGCTTCTGCCGAAGGACCTTTGAAAACCGAAAAACCGCAGAGTTTTAGTTTCAAAACCTACGGCGCGATGAAATATATCAAAGCGGTTTGCGGCTATGAAGGAAAAAAAGATTGTTCGCCGTTCGATAATTGGTATATGCAATTCACCAATCAGATTGATTCGAGCAAATTCACTCAATCAATGGTCAGAGTCGAACCGGCAATCGAAGGTTTGAGCGTTTATCCGAGCGGAAATATGCTCTATTTTCAAGGCGTCAAAAAAGGGAACACGACTTACAAAATTTCCGTAACCGATGAAATAACGGATGTTTACGGTCAAAAACTGCAAGAACCCGCAAACGCGACGATCAAGGTCGGAAACGCGCCTGTGAGTTTATTTGCTCAAGGCGGTAATTTTATCGTTCTCGATCCAACCGCCAAACCTTCTTATTCGATTTATTCGACAAATCATAAAAGCGTAAATCTGAAAATCTATCGCGTACAGCCGCAGGATTGGCACGGATTTATGGAATATTTCCGGCGAATCAATTACGACGACAGCACGACAAAACCGCCGCTTCCGGGCAAATTGGTCGTAAATCGGAGCGTCACGATTGCCAACAAACCCGATGAAATGATCGAAACGCGGATTGATCTTTCCGAAGCCTTAACCGACGGTTTCGGGAATCTGATCATTGACATCGAACCGACCGTCAAACGCGATAAATACGACCGCACGAGAATTTTCAAATGGGCGATGGCAACGCAGATCGGGCTTGACGCTTTTGTTGATAATCAGGAATTAGTCGGTTTTGCGACCGATCTGAAAAACGGCAAACCGCTCGACGGCGTTGAGATGTCGATCTATCCGAACGGAAAAATGCCGACCGCGAATCAAACATCTGCAAATGAAGAAAGCACATTTGAAAGCTGGTGGAATTGGCTGACGACCTGGGGAAGTTCGCAGAGTAATGAAATCGAATCGGTTGACGAAAACGGAAACGAAGTCGAAACCGAAACAGTCGAACCGGCGCAGACAAACCGCACGACCGAAAACGGTATTTTGCGTCTGCCTCTGCCGGAAACAGCGGCAAGTCAGCAAAATATACTAATTGCCAAACGGGGAAATGATGTTGCATTTTTACCGGAAAATCCCGATTATTACTGGCAGCAAACGGGAAATTGGTATAAAAAAGGCGAGCATACTTCGCTTCGTTGGTTTGTTTTTGACGATAGAAAGATGTATCGCCCGAAGGAAGAGGTTTCCGTCAAAGGCTATATTAGAATTTGGGAAAGCGGAAAACTCGGCGACGTACAGCCGCTCGGAGATAGCGCAAGCGGTTTGACGTTTTCGGTGAAAGACCCGCGAAATAACGAGATTGCTAAAGGCACGGCAAACCTGAATGCCTTCGGCGCGTTCGATTTCAAATTTACGATTCCCGATAATGCCAATTTAGGTTATGCGCGTGTCGAGATTTCGACCAGCAGCAATTTGAGCGGAACGACGCACAGCCACGGTTTTCAGATTCAGGAATTCCGCAGACCGGAATTTGAAGTTACTTCAAAGGTCGAAACCGAAGCTCCGCATTTTGTCGGCGGCGATGCAAAAGTCGCGGTCGAAGCGAAATATTACGCGGGCGGCGGTCTGGCAAACGCTGATGTCAACTGGAACGTAACCGCCACGCCGACGAGTTACACACCGCCGAACCGCGACGATTACATTTTCGGAACGTGGACTCCGTGGTGGTATCGCGGCTACAACAATTATTCCGGCGGAAATACCCAAAACTTCAAAGGCGTAACGGACGCGGGCGGAAAGCATCTTTTGAAAATTGATTTCGAATCCGTCAAACCGCCGCGCCCTTATAACATCGTCGCTTCGTCTTCGGTTCAGGATGTCAACCGGCAAACGTGGTCGAGTTCGACTTCGCTGCTCGTGCATCCTTCGGAATTATATGTTGGCATCAAAACGCCGCGCACATTCGTTCAAAAAGGCGAAAATATTCAGATCGAATCAATCGTCGCCGATCTTGACGGCAATTTAATTTCGGGGCGCGATATTGAAATTAAAGCCGTTTTGAAAGATTGGGCTTTTGAAAACGGAAGCTGGCAGGAAAAAACGATTGACGAACAAACCTGCAATATAAAATCTGCCGACAAAGGCGTGATCTGCAAATTCCCGGCAAAAGCGGGCGGACGCTATACGATCACGGCGCGTGTGATGGATGACCGCGAACGTTTTAACGAAAGCGAATTTACCGTCTGGGTTGCGGGCGGAAAAACCGTGCCGAAACGCAATGTCGAACAGGAAGAAGCCCAAATTATTCCGAGTCAAAAAGAATTTGCGCCGGGCGATACGGCGGAACTTCTCGTTCTGTCGCCATTCACTCCGGCGGAAGGCGTTTTAACCCTACGGCGCGACGGAATAGTGAAAACCGAGCGGTTTACGATGAAGGATTCTTCGATAATTTTGAAAATTCCTTTAGAAGAAAAATATCTGCCGAATATCTACGCGCAGGTTGATCTGGTCGGCGCGGCGACGCGCACGGATGACAAAGGCGAAGTCAATGAAAAATTGGCGAAACGCCCCGCTTATGCGAGCGGAAATATCAATCTGCCGATCTCGACCGCGACGCGTCAATTAACCGTTTCCGCCGAACCTAAGGATAAAACCTTAGAACCCGGCGGCGCGACGAAAATTGATGTGTCCGTAACCGACAAAAACGGCGAACCCGTTTCAAATACGGAAGTTGCAGTTGTCGTCGTGGATGAAAGCGTTCTCGCGCTGTCGGCTTATCAATTGGCGAATCCTTTGGGAATTTTCTATACGCAGCGCAGCGACGGCGTTACCGATTATCATCTGCGGCAGAGAGTTTTACTCGGAAATCCAGATGATGTAATGCCGCAGGAAACGCTATCTTTTGGATTTTATGAAATTTCATCTGCCGATTCAGTAGCTAGCGGTGCCGCGCCGCCTGCGCCGCCGATGGCGGCGCGTTCGGCGAAAATGGAATCAGCCAAGCGAGAAGATGGAGATATAAGTCAACAAGAGCAAATCAATCTTCGTGAAAATTTCAATGCGCTGGCAGTTTTCGCGCCGAGTGTGAAAACCGATTCGAGTGGTAAAGCGGTTGTTGATGTTAAATTGCCCGACAATTTAACGCGTTATCGCGTGATGGCGGTGGCGGTTGATGCGGGTAAAAAATTCGGCAAAGGCGAATCTTCGATCACGGCGCGACAGCCTTTGATGGTTCGCCCGTCCGCGCCGCGCTTTATGAATTTCGGCGATAAAATAGAATTACCGGTCGTCGTTCAAAATCAAACCGATCAGCAGATGACCGTCAACGTCGCGGTTCGCGCAACAAACGCGAATTTATTGGGCGGCGGCGGTCAAAAAGTCGTCGTTCCGGCAAATGACCGCGTTGAAGTTCGTTTTCCGGTCAAAGCCGATAAAGCGGGAACGGCGCGTTTTCAGGTTGCCGTAACTTCCGGCAATCATTCGGATGCGGCGGAAATATCCTTGCCCGTCTGGACACCGGCAACTTCGGAAGCCTTTGCCACCTACGGCACGACTGACGAAAACGGCGCGATTGTTCAGCCTATTCAAGCACCGGCGGACGTTTTTCCGCAATTCGGCGGTTTGGAAATTACGACCAGTTCGACGCAGCTTCAAGAACTGACCGACGCATTCATTTATCTGCAAACATACAGATTCGAATGCACCGAGCAAATCACGTCGCGGATGATCTCGGTCGCCGCTTTGCAGGACGTTTTGAAAGCGTTCAAGGCAAAAGAAGTTCCTTCGGATGCCGAATTAAAGGCGCGTTTTGCCAAAGATTTGGAAATCCTGAAATCAAGACAGAATTCCAAC
>JBGTIH010000124.1:0-9583 GCA_041745765.1 Pyrinomonadaceae bacterium
CAAATTGATGTTGGGAAACATTCTCAAGAACAAGCTGGATGAGCCGGAAATACTGATGCAAACGATCCATCAACGACACCGAGTGCGGGAAAAGGACATCGGGCGACGAAGGCAGTTTTTAATCTGACAAAGTAGAACTAAATGTAAGTTAAATATTACTCCTGATACAGTAGTTTATTATACTGTAATTCTTTCAGAGGGAATTTCATTAGAAAACTTTAAATATAATCCATCTAACTTTGAGAGAAGACCTGAACATGATGGTTCATTTGACTATTTTAGTCCTCAAAGTAATGTTTCATTTGCTTCTCGTCCACTTGCTGAAGGAAAAGAATTTGTTTTGTATATTCATTACCGGCCTACAACTCAGTTTTTAGAAACAAAGTGCAAAGATTAAGTGAATTTGTCAAACAAATGTAAAAAGCTTTATATCAAAATAATTTGCAAATATGAAAACTTGGATCTCACTCAATATGACACCGGGCATCGGACCCCGGAAAGCAACTCAACTTTTGGAAAGGTTCGGTTCGGCGGACAATGTTTTTCACGCGCTGAGGAGCGAACTCGAAGCGTTACGTCTGAAACCCGAAACGATTCAGAGCATTTTAAAGCGTGAATTTCACGAAAAAGCCGAAGAGGAATTATCGAAAATCAAAGAAATGGGCGGCGATATTTTGATTTTGGATGACGGGAGTTATCCATATTTATTGCGCGAAATTGCCGATCCGCCGATTACGCTGTATGTCAAGGGTGATTGGCAAGCGTGTCTGGACGCGCCGTGCCTGGCAGTTGTCGGTTCGCGGCGGTGTTCGACCTACGGCAAAAACGCATCCGAAATGCTTTCGCGCGATCTCGCTTCAAAGGGCGTAACGATTGTTTCGGGTTTTGCGCGCGGCATTGATTCGGCGGCGCATCTCGGGGCGATTGCCGGAAAAGGCAGAACGATTGCCGTTTTAGGAACGGGAATTGACCGTGTTTATCCCAAGGAAAACGCGCGGCTTTTCGACGAAATTCTGGCAAACGGCGGTGCGGTCGTTTCGCAGTTTCCGCTCGAAACTCCGCCCCTCAGAGAAAATTTTCCGTATCGCAACCGCATAATTTCGGGTTTGAGTCTCGGTGTGCTGATCGTCGAAGCATCGGAAAGAAGCGGTTCGCTGATAACGGCGCGGCTCGCGATGGAACAAAACCGCGAAGTTTTAGCCGTGCCGGGAAATATCACCTCGAAAAATTCATTTGGGACAAATTATTTAATAAAATCCGGCGCGAAACTCGTCCAGCAATGGCAGGACGCGGTTGCTGAATTTCCTTCGGAAATCGCCGCCGAACTCTTGCCGCCGCCGGTTGACGAGAAAAATGTCGAAAAAGAATCGAAGGAAAAAAATAAAATACCGTCAAATTTAAGCGTTGCCGAAAAACGCATTTTTGCGCTTCTAACGCCCGACGAAGCGGTGCATTTTGATTTTCTTCTGCAAAAGAGCGAATTATCGTTCGGCGATCTGAATAATGCGATTGTTGGTTTGGATTTGAAGGATTTGATTCGCGTTTTGCCGGGAAATAATTACGCGAGAAAAATGTAGCGGAAATTGAATTGACATTATCGGAAATAAGAAATTAACCACGAAAAAAACATGAAAGAACACGAAAAATTGTTTGTGCCGATTTATTATTTTAGAAAAACGGTAATTCTTTGAAAATAAAACCTGGCTCTTTAACAATTAGTGATTAAATTTAGAATTTTGCGGTTCTTGAATTGCCGTATGCTTTAGCTGACGGAATAAGTTTGATTATGAAAACAGGCTTTAGCCAAATCTGATAAAAATATCAATCATCAGATTAGCTTTAGCTGAAGCCCTAAGGAATTTATTTAATTTATTTACTTCGGCTAAAGCCTTAATGCACTTTCTAAAATAATCCGTCAGCTAAAGCAGACGGCAATTCATAAGAACTTTTTACCCTCGCAACATTATTTCAACCCCTAATTGTCAAAGAGCCTAAAAACTGTCTGCAACTCGTCTGTAACTCAAAACTTTCTGTGAACTGCTTATCATTTACTTAAAAATTTTCTTAAAACTCTGCAATTGTTCGGTTGTGCCGAGAATGTTCAGCGTGCTTCCTTTCGGCAGAACGGTATTGGGCGGCGGATTGGCGATTGTTTCGCTGCCCGTATGAACAGCCAGCACGATCATTCCGGTCAGCGCGCCGATCTTGCTTTCTTCGAGAGTTTTACGCGCCAGACTTTTCGGCAGATTAACCGTGAAAAACTCAACTCCTTCGCCTAAGATAACCGGATCACGTCCTTGAATAATGGACATAATCCATTCCGCGCCGAGCGGCGCATAGCTTAAAACAAAATCCGCGCCGGCGCGGTGAATCGCTTCGAGATTACGTGAATGCGTAATGCGGCTGACGATTCGGATGTCGGGTTTGAGCCGCCGGCAATAAATCGAAAGATAAATATTAACTTCGTCTTTATTGGTTGAAAGAATTACAAGCGCAACTTCTTTGAGTCCGGCGCGAAACAGAGTTTCGCAATCGGCGGCATCGCCGATGACCAGTCGGTCGGGAATATCGCCGATGGTTTCGCGCATTTCCTTTTTCAGCTCGACCATATAAACTTTCAGATTTTTTTTCTTCAGAGATTCGCCTGCGGCGCGTCCGACCTTTCCGCCGCCGAGAATCAAGACCGCATCCGATTGCGGCGTTTCAACCTTCAGCATTTCTTCCAGTTTATCGATTTGCTCGCGCGTGCCGACGGCGACCGGAACGCTGAAATCGGCAAGAACCTTATCAGGATCAGCCGGAAGGAGATGTCCGCGCTCCCAAACTCCGATGATATTTACTCCGGTTAGCTGTCGAATCTCTGTTTCGCGGATTTTCTTTTCGCTGATCGGGGTATCATGAACAGTGAATTCGACGACCAGCCAATCGTTAAATCTGCCGATAATATGCGCCCGCGTATCGCCGACGCTGATGCGGTTTGCCAGATGATCGCCCAAAATGCGTTTTAGCGGCAATACGTGCGTCGCGCCGCTCAGTTCGAGAATGTCAATCGCATCTTTGACTTCGGCAGTTGCCGCAATCGGCACATCGGGCGCAACTTCGCGCACGGTCAGCGTAATGTTCGTATTGGTCGTGTCGGTATCATTGGCAAAGACGAGCAGAGCGTCTTTTACGGCAAGGCGTTCATAAGTCGAATAACTGTCAACAAAACCGTGAATGACTGAAATTCCGGTTTGATAAAGCTGTGCGGCGGTTGCCGCGTCCGATTCGATAACGAAATAGGGAATTTGATTATGATTTAATCTTTTGATCAGATTCGGCGCAATCGAATCAAAATGACAAATTATTACGTGTCCTTTCGTATCGGGCGGAACTTCGCGCGGAGCTTGCGAATTGATCTGCGCTTCGATCCAGGGAGCGTAAAAAAATCGTATAAAAGCAAACGGCAGCATTATTAGAAGCAAAACGATGCCGGACATTAAAACGACGATGCTGAAAACTCGTCCGAGATCGCTCTCGAACGTAATATCGCCGAAGCCGAGCGTACTCATCACCGTCAGAGTCCAGTAAAACCCCGTAATCCACGAAAATTCGCGTCCTTCAAACGTCATCAGAAAATGAAAGAGAATCGAATAAACGGTGATTATAAAAGCCAGATAAAACAGGTACTTGGCAAGGGCTTTAATGTTTTGACGAGTCTGATGCTGATCGAGGAAATATGCTACTTGGGTTGCTATAAACTTCATTTTTTGAAATGTTTCCCGTCAACGGCTTCCGCCGCCTGATAAACCTTTACATTAAACCATATATCACCGGACAGCGAAATATTCAATCGAAAACCCTCGCAGTTATTTTTATCGGATAAAGAGCGACCAATAAACCGGAAAAAATCTCGCTGTATTATTGCCGTAAGCGATTTAGAACGGCGCGAATCGTGAAAAAAAACAAAAATGCCGATGGTGAGGTTTTTTTCAAAACCGGCAATCAGCATTTTTGTCTCAAGCAATTTTCAAATCCGCGCCCGAATCCTCTATTAAAGCACAGGCTGTTTTAGAATTTCGGCTAACGCTTTTAAGCGAGCGGAATCCGTTGCGTTCTTTGACGATTTGGCGTTTTTCTCCAGAGAAGAGGCGAAACTTCTGAGTTTTCCGCGATCTTTTCGATTCATTTTGGAGCTTTCGGCATTAGTGACTGCCTGCCGCAGAGAAGCGATTTCTTCCGCAGTCAAAGATTGCGAACGCTCCAATTGATCAAGATATGCCTTGGCGACGACCAGACGCTTTGACCAGACGATTTTTTCCTGATTCTGCACATTGAATTCGGCTGTCCGAACCGATTTGGCGGCGTCAATCTCATTTTGTGTCAGATGTTTCGTCGGAAGGAGTTCAAAGACATCCAAACCGCGCGCCATCTCTGAGCCGTAAATATAACCGTTATACCAATAAGCCGACCAGAATCCGCCCATTGCGAGCATTTTCGGATCAACCGCGCCGCGGTCGAAGTAGGCGATCTCGAATGGACGCGCGGAATCTGTAAAATCCATAACGGAGATGCCGCCCTGATACCACGCCTGAACCTTGATGTCGCGACCGGGAACCGGAACAAGCGAACCGTTATGAGCAACGCAGTTTTCGGTGTCGCCCTGCGCCGCCGGCAGCTTATAATAACTCGCAAAATTCAGTTTGTTGTTATTAAGATTGAAAACCGCGTTAGCACCCCAAACATTTGGATCGGTTGCCCGACAGCGTGCGCCCAGTCCGCCGCCCCATTCATCCGTAAAGACGACTTTTTTTCCGTCATTGGAAAACGCCGCCGAATGCCAGTAAGCAAAGTTCGGATCATTAACCTCATCTATTCTTTTCGGATTTGCAGGGTCTCTGATGTCGAGTAGAATTCCGTTACCCGCGCACGCTCCGGCGGCGAGTCCGATTTCCGAATAGACTGTAATATCGTGGCACTGATCGGTATCGGACGGTTTATTCTTGTTTTCGTGTGATCCGCCGTCGTTAAGTGCATTTATTTTACCCGTTTCAGGATCCGCGAAAATTCTCGGACTCGAAACGATTCGCGCATTTTGCGGCGCGGCGAGCGGTACTTTGATTACTTCGATACGAAAACGCGCCGTATTCGGGTCTTCGCCCGGCGCACCGTCCGAGCATCCGGCGAGTTCTTCGCCCGGACGCACGAAAGATGTTCCCGAAATATAGACATAAATATTGTTCTTATCCTTCGGATCGGGAACAAGTGTATGCGTGTGCGACCCGCGGCAGCTTTGCACCGCGCCGACTTGCTTCGGATTTTTGATGTCGGAAATATCGAAAATTCTCACACCGCGAAAACGGTCTTTTTGCGCCGCCGGCAAAAATGATTGATTCTCTTGTCCTTCGGCAGAAACAGGCGCGGTCGGAAAACCCTGTGTGCCGCAATCAATTCGCCCGTTCGGCATCTCGACCGACATAAAGAGCAGATTTTTATAGACCGACACATCGCCCTGTCCGCCCGGACAAACCAGCGAAGTAAGCAATTTCGTATTCGACGGTTCGGCAATATCATAAATATTGATGCCGTAAAAATTGCCCATAAAGAGGCGATTGCCCTGGAACGCGATATCCGAATTGGCAAAAGCGAGTTGAGCGTATTGCACCTGGAATGGCTTCGGCATCAAAGACGTATCGGTGACTCCGAGAAGTTCGAGCGTCTTTTGCACTCTCGGATTATCGGCATCGTCCGAACCGAGTTGAAACGCATCCGGTTTTTTGAGCAGAAGCAGATGCCGTATTCCCAATGCCGTTTCACCCGCATCGTAAAGTCCGGGCGAAAGTTTGAAGCGTGGATCGTTCGTATCAGAGCCGGTCATTCCCGGTGGGAGCGTCGGTGCGGGTTCAGGGTTTTGTGCCGAAGCGACGGCAACAAAACACGCGAAAAAAAGAAAAAAAGCAGTTACTAGACGATTTGAAAAAGTGTGTTCGGAATTCATAATTTTTATTTTACGGTTTTTCATCCAAAATGGTTTGCATAATTTTAATTTCGGCACGTTGTCCGCCGTCAACATCGGTGGCAAACGTGAATAATTCGGCATCCTGTCCCGCACCGGCAGTTTCAAAAAGTTCTTTGACCATAATCAACGCGCCCATGTGATGCTCGATCATTCCTTTCAAAAACAACTCGTCAAACTCTGCGCCGGATGCTTTTCTCAAGGCATCCATCTGCTTTGCAGTAAGCATTCCGGGCATTTGTTTATGATTATGTGCCATATTGCCGTGATGCTGATGATCGGACATTTTCGGCATCGGCGGAGAAATCTGTGCGCCGCGGAGCGTGAGCCATTGTTTCATAAAATTTATTTCGTCGGTTTGAGTTTGGCTGATACGCGCTCCGAGTCGCCGGACGGTTTTGTTTTCCGTGCGCTCCTCGATCAGTGCCGACATTTCGACAGCTTGGGCGTGGTGCATAATCATTCCCTGCATAAATTCGACATCCTTCGCCGAAGGCTGCGGCAGCGTCGCTCTTGTCGTTGACGGCAAAACGCGGGTTGGCTGACCGGGCGCACCGGGCTGCACGATGACTGGCGGCGAATCTGACTTCGTTTCCTGGGCGCAGACCGGCAGCGTCAAGAAAAACAAAAAAGCGGCGGCGATGATTCCGAATCGCGGTAATATAGATGTAAATGCCGACCGGAATCTTAGTCCGGCATTTTTTCGAGATGTTTGAATTGGTACTACTGTGTAATAAAGCATTTAATCATTAATTTATCACAAATATTTAGCAGTTGCTACCGGATAACCGCCGTCATTTCTGCAAAATGCGGCAGGTAAATAAAAATAAAAATTTTCCGGAAAAGGAGTCGAAAGTTTTTTCGAAAACGGGCAGGGAAAAGAGATTGATAGAAGCTGATCAAAAAAAGAAGCCGATTGTTAAAAATATTGCAGCGGCGGATTTTTAAGAAACGTGCCTTTAAAGGTAAAATCCGCATTATGCAATCATTTTTTGAAGTAATGATCGAACGCAATTTCTCGAGCGCACATCAATTGCGCGGCTATAAAGGGAAATGCGAGAATCTGCACGGACATAATTATAAGATAGAGATTTTCGCGAAAGGCGCAGAACTCAATAATATCGGGCTTTTAATTGATTTCGGCGATCTGAAAAAAGCGGCGGACGAGGTCGTCAATTATCTCGATCACCGCAATATCAACGAATTGCCGCCGTTTGACGACGAACTCAATCCTTCGGCTGAAAATCTGGCGCGGTTTATCCTCGAATACTTAAATTCACGCATCGCCGACGAACGCGTGATGGTGCATAAAGTGCGCTGTTACGAAACGCCGACAAGCGTGGCAACCTATCAGATCGGAACAAGTTGAAAAGAGTTGAAAAGTGAAAACGATAAGTTAAACTGTAAAAATCAAGATTTAACCAAACAGACAATGTCAGAAAAATTTAAAACTAACGGACAGTTTTCTCACCCAAGAAAAACGAATTAAATCAAAAATTTCCAAAAGTAAAGAAAACGTTCGTTTGCGTTACTTTCTTTAAAACAATAAAAAAAATATCATTAGCCATTACAGGGAAATTTATGACCTTATTGGACAGCAAAAAACACAGGAAAGACTGATGATTAATATTTGCTTTTGGACAAAATAACTATTTTGTCTAATAATTTTTTTTCCTTTGAATAATAAAATCGGTCAGTCAATTTGTAAAATAGACAATGTGTTACAATAGGTTGTGTCAAAAACGACCCTTTTTGAAACAAATTCAAAAAGTAACTGGTCTGACAAAAATGCCGCTTTTTTCGGCGGCAATTGTAATTAACGATGCAATTTATACAGTAAAAACTATGCGACATACATTTTTAGCAACTTTAGCGTCTTTGGCAATTCTCTTTACGAGTAATCACTTGTGTTTTGCTCAAACAAATCCTACAAATTCATCGCAAACTAAACAGGTTAAAACTGCGAAACTGGAAAAACTTAAAAAACAAGTCGAGAAAATTGGAGTTGGCGGAAAGATTACGGTAATTAGACTTGATAAGCGAGATTTTTATGGCAAGGTGAGCAATATTGAAGTGGACGGTTTCCAAATAGAGGAAGTTGATTTGAAACAAACGCTCGCTTTCAAATATACCGAAGTAAAAAAAATCAAGACCGGAGACGGCGAAAAGAATCTCATCACTGGCAGAAGAGTAAATCCAAAGAAAGGTTGGCTTTACGGCATAGCTATATTCGGGACGCTATTTGTTATTCTAGGTGTAGCTTTATCGGACAAAGATTTCTAATTTTAGCGGTTTCTTCTATGCAACTCGCCGTCGAACAATTCAATAGACGGAGGGCGAAACAGCGACTTTTCATCAGCGTCAAAAACGCCCCTTTTAGAAACAAAATAATTACGGTCAAAAATGTGTCATAAGTCATACGTTTTTGAGACGCGCAAACTGTTGATTGTATTATCGGTTAACATCAAATTCACAACTAAAGCTATTTTCTATTTTGTCTCATAAGTCGTCTCATAACTAAAATCCCAAAAACGTATGGCTTTTGAGACATTTTTAAATCATTGTTTTTAGGTGTCCAAAAAGTAGGCTTTTTGGGCATCTGATTTGAATTAGACATTTCACTTTATTTGTCTAATTCAAAAGTAACGAAAACGACCGTTCTCTTTACTTTTTTTAGGTACTCGAAACATTGGCTGAATTTACTCTTTTCAAGTGAAGAAGTTCGTAAAAATTTCAAAGTAAATTATTGAAGAGGCGAAGTTAGGGTATTTTCCTGACAATTACAATTAAATCTGATATTAACTTATGTAAGGTCAAATTCTGATTTTTACAGTTAAATCTCGCGCTATTTATCATTTATCACTTTTCACTTATTTCGATTGATTTTCTTCATAATTGTCCGTTGTCAGTTGTCCATTGATTTCAAACTCGCAGATAATCGCCGCGCCAGTTTTTGATGGCGCGTTTGATCTGATCGGGTTTTTCGAATTCATTATTTAAAACGCGCTCGATCAGCGCAGGCAATTCTTCATCACTCGCGAAACGCAGGGCGAATATCTGATTCAGGCGTAAATCTTTTCGGGCTTTTGCCGCCAAATCCTGCGGTAAGATTCTTTCATAACGAACCTGTTCTTCGAGCCGGATCAGCCTGTTCTGCACCGTCAGCGAATTGACGCGCACCACAACACCCATCAGAATCAGGGCGATTGCCATAATCAAATAAGCGACGCGGTCAATATTGTAATCCTGCACAATGCGGACAATTGCGAAAATCAAATTAAGAAGCAGTATCGGCATTAAAACAAAATGATGCGGCGCGTGCCAGCGGACGTGGTTTTCGTAGGTTTGTTTTTCAGTCATGATTAATATTATTAGGAGAATAATTTACAGGGACGGGCAGGATGAAAAGGATAAAAATTTATCTTGTTTATCCTGCCCGTCCCTGTTAATCAAAATTAAATCCACTGCCTCTGGCAGTGGATCAGGGTATCCGACAACAGGGCAACAGGACAAAAAGAAATAAAATGTATCTCCCTAGAAGGTGACAACTTATAAGGAGATACAAATATGAGCAAGAGATTTAGAAAA
>JBGTIH010000125.1:0-16441 GCA_041745765.1 Pyrinomonadaceae bacterium
GCTTTGAAAATCGCGCAAGAAATAACAAGCACGAACGAAATAATTCTGGTTACGGGTTCGCTTTATTTAGTCGGAGAAGCTATGAAAATAATTAAAAGCAATTCTGAAATTTGAAATTTGAAATTTGAAATCTACAATAAATCTATGCACAAATTAGTTTTAATCAGACACGGACAGAGCGAATGGAACAAGGAAAATCGTTTCACGGGCTGGAAAGATGTTGATCTTTCCGATAAAGGACGCAATGAAGCGAAGGCGGCGGGCAAACTGTTGAAAGCAGAAGGTCTTACATTTGATGAAGCCTACACATCGGTTCTAAAACGCGCGATTCGCACTTTGGATATAATTCTCGACGAGATGGATTTGATGTGGATTCCGGTTACGAAGACCTGGCTTTTGAATGAGCGTCACTACGGCGCATTGCAGGGTTTGAACAAAGCCGAAACCGCCGCGCAATATGGCGAAGAACAGGTTTTGATCTGGCGCAGAAGCTACGACACTCTGCCGACACTTTTGGAAGAAACGGACGAACGCTGGCTCGGTAAAGACCCGCGTTATGCCGGAATCGAACCCGAAAAATTTCCGAAAGCCGAAGCATTAAAAGAGACGGTCGAACGCGTTGTTCCATATTATGAAACGGAAATTGCTCCTAAAATAAAGCTCGGAAAAAGACTTTTGATCGCCGCGCACGGAAATTCGCTTCGTGCGCTCGTCAAATATCTCGATCACAAAAGCGACGAAGACATCGTCCATTACAATATCCCGACCGGAATTCCGCTCGTTTATGAATTAGATGAAAATCTGAAACCGACAAAAAGCTATTATCTCGGCGATCAGGAAGCCATCAAAGCCGCGCAGGAAGCGGTTGCTAATCAGGGGAAAGCGAAGTAAAAAAAGGCAAAAGTAAAAAGGTAAAAGGCAAAATGAAGAAAATATTTATCGGTATTATCTTGATTTTGCCTATTTTATTTTTCGGCGCGATTTGGCTGGCGGGAAGTTCTTTGACCGCCCCGGCTAATCAATTGGTCGGAAATTGTCCGAATGATCTGCCTTGTGAACAGGTTGAATTTTCGAGCGAATCGGGCGCGGTAATAAAAGGCTGGTTTTTGCGCGGCGAGAATCGAAAAGGCGCAGTTATTTTAATGCACGGCGTTCGGGCAAATCGGCTTAATTTGATCGAACGAATTCGATTTTTGCATAAAGCCGGGTTTTCGGTTTTGGCGTTTGATTTTCAAGCGAGCGGCGAAAGCACGGGGAAACAAATAACTTTCGGTTTTCTGGAAAGTCTCGACGGCGAAGCAAGCGTAAAATTTATCAAAGAAAAACTGCCCGAAGAAAAAATCGGAGTTTTGGGAATTTCGATGGGCGGCGCGGCGTTTCTTTTGGCAAAAAATATGCCGCAAACTGACGCTTTGATTCTTGAAATGGTTTATCCGACGATGCAAAAAGCCGTTGAGAATCGCTTGAATTTATGGCTGTTTCAAGGCGCAGAAAATTTTGCGCCGCTTTTGACCCGGCAATTTTCACTTCGATTGAGCGTTTCGGTTGATGAATTGCGTCCGATTGATAAAATTTCAAATCTGAAAATTCCCGTTCTGATCATCGCCGGAGAAAACGATCGGCACACAACTATCGAAGAAAGCAAGCAACTATTTAGTGCGTTAAATGAACCTAAACAGATGTGGATTGTTCCGTACGCCGCGCATCAGGATTTATCAAAGATTGCTCCGGCAGAATATGAAAAAAGAGTTTATCGTTTTTTTCAGAATACTTTAAGATAAGAAACCTCTTCCCGCAAATTTCACAGGAGAAATTATGAAATATTTGAGATTTACTTCCATTTCGCTGGTTTTGCTGGTGATCGTTTCTTTTTCGGTTGACGTTTTTTCACAAACGCGCCGCACGCGAACAAGTCCGACAACCACAGTGCGCACAAACGTTTCTGATAACGAAATTTCGCGCGGTTTAAAAGAAGCTCTGTCCAAAGGTATCGGTTTTGCCGTTGATAATCTCGGCAGAGAAAACGGTTTTCTTGATAATGCGGATGTCAAGATTCCGCTACCAAAATCTTTACAGAATGTCGAAAAAGGCTTGCGTTTTGCCGGACAAGGACAGCGAGTTGATAATTTTATTACGACGATGAATCGCGCGGCGGAAAAGGCTGTTCCGGTCGCGTTCGACATTTTTGTTGATTCGATCAAACATATGACCTTTAACGATGCGCGAAATATTTTGTTCAGCGGACAGGACGATGCCGCAACGCAATTTTTCCGCCGCACTAACGAAGAAAAACTGCGCAAAAAATTCCGTCCGATTGTCGAAGACTTTACGCAAGAAGTCGGCGTTACGCAAAGCTACAAACAAATGATGGACAGAGCCGGATTTATGTCGGCTTTTATCGGAAGCGACGCACGCGATCTGGACGGTTATATTACCGAAAAAGCTCTCGACGGCTTATTTTATATGGTCGCGCAGGAAGAAAAGAAAATCCGCAGAGACCCGATTGGAAGAACGACAAGCATTCTACAAAAGGTTTTCGGTATCTTGCGATAATCTGTTGAATTTGAAATAAATTTCGCCTTTTTAGAAAATCCCGGAATGCGGTTTGAATATTATAAGAATTCAGACCGCATTCCGGGATTTTTCGATTAAAACGGTTGATTATTTCGTGTTTGCCGCCGGTTGCTGAACCGTATCAAAGATGGGGCGGTGAATTTTCCACTCGCCGTTTTCTCTGACGAATTCGAGATTTGAACCGTTCGGCGCGTTTTCGTTTCGGATTTCGGCAACCGCTCTGTCGCCCTGAATTACTTCATTTCTCGCCGTGCATTGATTGACATCTTTAATCGGATCTAGTTCGTATAAAAATTCCGCCAGAGATTTTTTATCCGCGTCCTGCATATCTTTTTCGTAAGACATCAATTTTTCGCGTGAATGAATCCGGCGCAGTGCCGCATCGTCTTTTTTCACAACAGCTTCGCAATACGCTTTGACGACGGGCGTTAATGTCGGCGCGTCATTTGATGTCGCAACTTCGGGTGTTTTCGTCGTTTCGAGTGGATTTGCTGTATTTGTGTTTGTCGCGGCTGTATTTGCGTTTGCCGTATTTGTATTCAAATTAGTCTTTTCCGGTTCTGAGCCGCAGCCAAATGCTAAAAGTGCAAATGTGAAAAAAGTTATAAAAAATAGTGTTTTATATCGCATTTTTTTCTCCCAATATATTAAAATTGATTCAAATTTATTTCAAAAAAATGAAGTATAAAGCAAAAAACATATATGAACAAAACTTACCAAACCGAAATATATCGCACCTTTTTGATATACGGCTTACCCGAACCGCTTACACCGGCGAGCAGTCATTTGCAGATTTTTGATAATTATATTGAAAATACAAGAATTCGTCTGCGCTCGATTCGGATTCCCGAAGATAATAAATGGACGTGGATTGTGCAGCAGCGTTTTCCTTTAAAGCCGGATGATTTCGGCGTTTGGAAAATCTCACAAATTTTTCTAAATGATGTCGAATATCAGATTTTTGAACAATTTGAAGGCAGAGAAATCCGCAAAAATCGGTATTTTCACGAAATTGACGGCAAAGAGCTCGAATTTGATATTTATCTGGGAAAACTTTGGGGATTAAATATGATGAACGTCTATTTTGAAACGCCCGACGAGATGAATGATTTCCAATTGCCGTCATTCGTTATTTATGAAGTTACCAACCACAATTTTTTTACGGGAGAGAATCTAGTCGGAAAATCATTCGCCGACGTTCAGCTAAAATTTCAGCAGATGCAAGACGAAAACTAATCCACTCTGCACTGCAAGTGCAGAGGTTTTGGAATCGGAACGCGAATAAAATTCGCTTTATTGCTCTTTTCTGATTAAGAAAAGAAAACTTAATAAATTCTTGCGCTAAAAGCGCATAGCTTTTACTAGCGTACTGGAACAGTAAAATGGAAATCACTTTACGCGAAATCACGCCGGAAAATTTTAAGGAATGCATAAATCTTAAAGTTTCCGAAAGTCAGAAAAATTTCATCGCGTCGAATGTCTATTCAATCGCGCAGTCGAAAATTTACCCGGCATATAATACATTTGCTGTTTATTCGGGCGATGAAATGGTCGGTTTCGTCATGTTCGGTCTCGACACGGATGACAGAAGATTTTATCTCTGTCGTTTAATGATGGACGAAAAACATCAGGGCAGAGGCTTCGGCAAAGCCGCAACACTCGAAGTTATCGAACGCTTAAAAGAAACCGAAGACTGCAAAGAAATTTTTTTGAGCTTCGTGCCGTAAAACGACAACGCGGAAAAACTTTACAAAAATGTCGGATTCGAGCGCACGGGCGAAATAAGCGACGGTGAAATCGTCATGCGGTTTGTCATATAAAAGAATTAATGACGAAATTTACTAAATTTATTGATAAAGGCGAATTTGAAAGAGATTTGTTTTATATATTCGCACCAAATCTTTCGGATATTTCAAAAGACGAGGAACTATTCAGCAAGCATTTCATTCTTTTCGTCTCCTGTGATTTCAGTAAATATACGATTGATGAATTAAGTAGTTTTGCTGAAAAGATGCTCGATGAAGGCGCGGTTTCAATTTGCACTTGGGGAAAAGATTGCGAGAAAATGCACGACATTTTCGATGAAACACTTATTTATCGTAAAGAAGTAGAAAAACGCGGATTTCCGCATATAGTTACCACGTGGCATGAGAAAGATTCTTTAGATGAAGCACTTTGGTTTGCGTTAAATGTGGCTTTTGCCGTTGATGAATACGAAGAAACCTGCAAATCAACATTGATCGCCGCCGTCGGAAACGAAGATTGGAATAAACTTTTGCGTTTTCGGCTTTCTGATACTGAAAGTTTTAATGAGGAAATGTTAAATCAATAAATCAACCGACAACGAACAACCGACCACTGACAACTAACAAAAACGATGTATCCAGAACTTTTTAGAATTGGCGATTTCCCGATAAATACTTACGGCGTTCTACTCGCGGTCGGTTTGCTGCTCGCGCTTTTTACCGCCTCGCAGCTTGCCAAACGCGACGGTTTGCCGAAGGAGAGAATTTACGATCTCGGGCTTTGGACGATCATCGGCGGACTTCTCGGTTCGAAGATTTTGATGATCTTTACCGAACCGAATGTTAATTTTTTCTCGCTCGATTTTCTGCGCTCCGGCGGCGTTTATTACGGCGGCTTTCTTGGCGGACTGCTTGCCGTCGCGATTCTTATTCCGTTTTATAAATTATCATTTTGGAAGGTTTCCGATGCGTTTGCGCCGGGCGTTGCATTGGGGCAGTTTTTCGGTCGTCAGGGCTGTTTTTCCGCCGGTTGCTGTTGGGGCGATGTTTGTCATCAGCCGTGGGGCGTGCAATTTACCGAAGCGGGACACCAACAAACGGGCGTTCCGATTTATGGTCCTTCGGGCGAAAATCTTTTTCTGCATCCGACACAACTCTATGAATCTTTTGCGATGCTCATCGTTTTCGGAATTCTGGTTTTTCTGCATCGCAAGAAAAGATTCAACGGTCAGGTTTTAATTGCGTATATGATTCTTTACTCGATCATTCGTTTTACAATCGAATTTTTCCGCGACGATCCGCGCGGCGATCTCTTTGGTTTAACGAGCGCGCTCGGCATTTCGACATCGCAGATCATCAGTCTTTTAGTCGCCGCCGGCGCGGTCGTTTTTATGATCTGGCGTTTGAAAAAGAAAAAAATAAAAGAGGTTACTTAAAATGGCAGTTCCTTCTGAAGATCAGGAAGCAGTTTTGAAAGACGTAACCGAGCGGTTTGAAAAACTGGAAATTCCCTATATGCTTTCCGGTTCGATGGCGATGATTTCTTACGCGATGATGCGTATGACAAACGATATTGACATCGTAATCGAAGCAAAATCGGAAGATGCCGACAAAATAATCAAAGAGTTTGAAGCGGATTATTACGTTCCGCAAAATCGTGTAAAAGACGCTATTTATCGAAGGAATATGTTCAATCTTCTGCATCAAACAAAGATTGTAAAGATAGATTGCGTTTTGCGGAAAGATGATGAATTTCAAAAACTTGCCTTTTCAAATCGCAAAAAAATCCGGTTTACGGATTTCGATATTTGGACAATCAGCCGCGATGATCTGATTTTGTCAAAGCTTAATTGGGCAAAAAAAAGCCGTTCGGAAATGCAGATGCGCGATGTCGCAAGTATTATTCGCAACGGTTACGACAAAGAATATGTCGAACTTTGGGCTGAAAAATTGGGCGTGAAAGATTTATTAGACGAATGTCGTAAACTTTTGGAGATAAATTATGTTGATGGACACGACTCGTGAAATCGAAGAACTGCAAAACGAATTATGGATGAAACGCTCTGTCCGGGAACGCGCCAGATTTATGTTCGGAATGTTCGCCACCGCTCGCAAAGCCGTCATCGCCTCATTGCCGAAAGACCTTTCCGAAAAGGAATTCAAGCGTCAGCTTTATTTCAGAACTTACGGCGAACACCTGCCCGAAGATTTTTTTAAGGACGAAAAACCCAAAAATGATTGAACAAAAAGATGAAAACGAATCTTTGAATTTTTATTCCTCTGCCGAAGATGTTGGAAAACGTCTCGATGTTTTTTTGTCGGAAAAAATCGAAGGCTGGTCGCGTTCCCGTCTGCAAAAACTGATTGACGACGAAGACGTAACGGTCAACGGCAAAAAGACAAAATCTTCTTATAAATTAAACGACGCGGACGAGATCGAAGTCGAACTCGTCGAACTTCCGCCCGATAATTTCGAACCGGAAAATATTCCGCTCGAAATAATTTACGAAGATGAATTTTTAGCCGTCATCAATAAACCCGCCGGAATGGTCGTGCATCCTGGCGCGGGCATCAACAGCGGAACTCTTGCCAATGCCATTGCTTATCATTTCAATTTTCAAATTCCGGAAGAAATCCAAGATCCAAAATCTAAAATCCAAAATCGCGTCGGCATCGTTCACCGCCTTGATAAAGACACTTCGGGTTTAATTATCGTCGCCAAAAACGAACGGACGCACGAAACACTCGGCAAACAATTTCGCGACCGCGAAGTTTATAAATCTTACGTTGCACTCGTTCACGGCGCGGTGCGCGGCAATAAAGGAAAAATTGACCAACCCGTCGGGCGCGACCGTTATAATCGTGTCAAGATGTCGGTAATAAAAACGGGCAGAAACGCGATTTCGCTGTGGAAAGTCCGGCGCAATTTTGAAAAATTTACGCTTCTGGATGTGGAAATCAAAACCGGCAGAACGCATCAGATCCGCGTTCATCTCGCTTTTTTAAATCATCCGGTCGTCGGCGACGAAATCTACAACGAAGGACGCGATAAAACCGTGAATGACGCGGAAATCCGTCGCGCGATTTCCGAACTGAACCGCTTTTTTCTCCACGCCGAAAAACTGAGTTTTAAACATCCTGTCAGCAAAGAAAAAATGGATTTCACCGCGCCTCTGCCGCAGGAATTGACGCAACTGCTCAAATTGCTTTAACTTATAAAGCAATTTATGAAACCACAGATTCGCACGGATAAACACAGATTTATTGCGATTTTTTATACTTTTTGTTTCGATTCACATATGCTCGAAATATGAACAAATCCTTTTTTACTGAACAATAAAAAAGGCGACTCGGATTGAATCGCCTTTCGGTTATCTGATTTTACACACTTCCTGACGGTCGTGTTTCTGCCTTTAGCTCGCTTTCGGTGCGGCGTTTTTGACGGCTTCGGAGACTCCTTCTTCGAAATTTTTGAAGTTTTCGTTAAAGAGATTTGCCAGATGTGCCGCTTTTGCGTCGTAGGCTTCTTTGTCTTCCCAGGTGTTGCGCGGGTTTAAGACTTCATCGGGAACGTCGGGGCAGGAAACCGGAACGTGAACGCCGAAAGTTGCGTCAACGCGGGTTTCTTGCTTTTCAAGTTCGCCGTTCAGAATGGCGCGAATCATTGCGCGGGTGTGTTTAATGGACATTCTCGCGCCGATTCCATACGGTCCGCCTGACCAACCCGTGTTGATCAGCCAACAGGTCGCGTTGTGTGTTTTCATTTTTTCCGCTAAGAGTTCGGCATAGACCGACGGGTGCAAGACCATAAACGGTGCGCCGAAACAGGTTGAAAATGTTGCGGTCGGTTCGGTTACGCCTTTTTCCGTTCCGGCGACTTTTGCCGTGTAGCCGGAAATGAAATGATACATCGCTTGTTCGGGCGTCAGTTTTGAAACCGGCGGCAGAACGCCGAAAGCGTCGGCGGTCAGCATAATGATATTGTCGGGATGTCCGGCGTGTCCGCTTTCGACGATGTTCGGAATGGATTCGAGCGGATACGAAGCGCGTGTGTTTTCCGTGCGGCTCGCGTCGTCGAGGTCAATTTTTAAAGTTTCTTGGTCAAAAACGACGTTTTCCAAAACGGTGCGCTTCATCGAGGTCGTGCGGTAAATGTCCGGTTCGGCTTCGGGGCTTAATTTGATAACTTTGGCATAACAGCCGCCTTCGTAATTGAAAATGCCGTCATCCGACCAGCCGTGTTCGTCGTCACCGATCAGTGCGCGTTCCGGATCAGCCGAAAGCGTCGTTTTGCCCGTGCCGGAAAGACCGAAGAAAATCGCCACATCGCCTTTTTCGCCGACATTTGCCGAGCAGTGCATACTCATAACTCCGCGCTGCGGCATCAGGTAATTCATCAAACTGAAAACACTCTTTTTCGTTTCACCCGCGTAAGACGTGCCGCCGATCAGAACTAATTTTTGTCCAAAGTCAACCAGAATAAAGGTTTCCGAGCGCGTTCCGTCGGTTTCGGGATTTGCTTTGAACGAAGGAATATTGATAACCGTGAACTGCGGTTCAAACGGTTCGGAGTTTGTTCGTCTTACAAACATATTCTGGGCAAAAAGATTGTGCCACGCCAGTTCGTTGATAATGCGGACGGGAATTTGGTATTTTTCATCGGCTCCGGCGAAAGTGTCGCGCACATATAGTTCCTTGCCGTCGAGATGCGCCATCATTTTTTCCTTGATAGTGTCGAATTTGTCCTGCGGAAATTCTTTGTTGACCTGTCCCCACCAGACTTTATCTTCGCTCGAAGGCTCTTTAACGGTGAATTTATCGTTCGCACTTCTTCCGGTATGTTCGCCCGTATCAACCAAAACAACGCCGTCTTCCGTGATCACGCCTTCGTTTTTGCGTTTGATCTCTTCGTACAGTTCGTCGGTCGTCAGATTCCAATAAACCGCGCTTGGCGCGTTGATTCCATAATTGCTTAGTTCGTAATTCGTATTTTTATGTCCTTTGTTTATAGATTCCTTTCGTAAATTCGGTTCCATATATTTCTCCGGTATCTCTCTTTTTAAATTTTATGATTTTTTATAGTTTGAAAAAACGTGCAATGGCAGCGCATTTTCAAAAGTAATCCGATTATATTAACATAAGATAATAAAAATGAAACGTCTAAACGAATGATAAATTTTAATCTGCCGAAGAAATCCGGTTTTACTTTTTATTCCGTTTTGCCGTCGAAAAGCAGTTGCCGAAGAATGTCGAAATTAAACGTTTTAACCTTCTTTTGCTGCTGATTTCTGACTTATTATTATTATGCAGAAAAATTCTTATTTTAAAAGCAACTTGAAAACAGTTTTTTTTATCATAACGCCACTCTCTTCCCAATCATCTCTTCCCAACACACTAGATATACGTATATCTTTTGATTTTGACAACTGTTCTTTTACCCCCTTAAATTTTAAAGAAATATTTTATCTTGAGAGCAACTTGAAAAATCAACCGGTCTATCAAAAACCGAGTTTGAAAATAGAAAATCGGAGAAATTTGGGACTTGTTCGGTGATTCACTAATATCTTACATATAGTTTGCTTTACTCTCAGATAAAATCGGCAATTTGCCGGTTCTGTTACCCATGGGCATCGCGGATGCCGAAAGGATTGATGATTTTTTGATTAAATAGGGGAGTTAAGATTCAATGAAGGAAGATGTAATCAAAGTATTACTTATATCTGATTACGATCAAGATTTCGTGTTTATACACGGTCTGTTGAGCGAGATCAAGGGCGGTTCTTATCAATTGACACGTATTAACGAATATGAAAACGCGCTCGAAACAATGCACACGGGCGAGTATCAAATTCATCTGGTTGATTTTCATTTTCAAGCGGAAAAAGGTTTGGATTTAATCCGGTCGGTGCTGGCGAAAGGCAGCAAAACACCCGTTATCCTTTTAATCGGCAAAAATGATAAAAAAGTTGATATTGAAGCAATGAAAGTCGGCGTTGCGGATTGTCTGATAAAATCCAAAGTGGATTCACTGAATCTGGAACGCACGATTCGCTACGCCATCGAACATTCGCGCTCGGAAAACGCTCTGCGAAACTCCGAAGCGCGGTTTCGCTCGGTTATTCAAAATCTTTCCGATATTATCGCCATTCTCGATGAAGAATCAAGAATCATTTACATCAGTCCTTCGATTGAGCGTTTGAGCAAATTTCAGATTATCGAATTGCTCGGACGAAAACTAACAGATTTCGCACATCTCGACGATACCAAAAAAGTTCACGGGTTTATCGAAGAAATAAAGAAAAACAAAAGCATAAATTCGCAAATCGAATGGCAATTGGCAGACAGGGACGGAAATTTTCATTATGTCGAAAGCGTCGGCATAAATCTGCTGGAAGACCCGAATGTTGCCGGACTTGTCATCACTACGCGCAATATCACGGAGCGGAAAAATCTCGAAGCGCAATTAATGCATCAGGCTTTTCACGATCCTCTGACAAATCTTGCCAACCGCGTGTTATTCCGCGACCGCGTCGAACACGCTTTGATGCGTTATAAACGACAGGAAACTCCACTCGCCGTATTATTTCTTGATCTGGATGATTTTAAGAATGTTAACGATAGTTTAGGACACGCCGCCGGAGATGAATTGCTCAAATCCGTTTCTGAAAGATTGATGGGTTGTGTCAGATTCGGCGATACGGTTGCGCGGCTTGGCGGCGATGAGTTTGCGATTCTGCTGGAAGACACCGAACAGGCAAATAATGCCATTACCATTGCCGAGCGTGTTTTGGAATGTGTTCTCGAACCGTTTAATGTTGAAGGATATGATGTCAAAGTCGGCATCAGCGTCGGCATTTCGTTCAGCAGTTCAGGCAAAGAAACCGCCGATGAATTATTAAGAAATGCGGACGTGGCGATGTATATTGCTAAAGACAGCGGAAAAGGGCAATACACGATTTTTGAAAATCAAATGTATGAAGCTGTTCTCTCACAGATGGAACTTGAAGCCGATATGCGCCGCGCTATCGAAAACGGCGAATTTGTCTTGAATTATCAGCCGATTGTCCGTCTCGACACAAAAAAAGTCGCCGGTTTTGAAGCCCTCGTGCGTTGGAATCATCCGCAGCACGGCGTTATTCTGCCCGAAAGCTTTATTCCGCTTGCCGAACAAACCGGATTAATTTTGCCGCTCGGCAGATGGATCATCGGTGAAGCCTGCCGGCAGGTCAATAGGCTTTACGAAAAATATAACCGGCATTTCACAATGACGATAAATATTTCGGGTAAACAGCTTCAGCATCCCGGTTTTTCCGCCGATATTGCTAATGTGTTTGAAACCGCCCAAACGCTTCCGTCTTCGATTATTCTGGAAATAACCGAAAGCGTGATGATGCAGAATACAGAAGATACGCTGCGCCGTCTGCTCAGATTAAAAGCACTCGGAGTACGCCTTGCCATTGATGATTTCGGGACGGGATATTCTTCTTTGAGTTATTTGCAGCAATTTCCCGTTGATATTCTGAAAATTGACAAGGCGTTCACTAAAGGAATCAATCAAGGCTCAGAAAAATCGGCAGTTGCGCGCACGATCATCAGTTTGAGCGATACTTTGCAGCTTTCGACGATTGCCGAAGGCATAGAATTTGCCGAACAAGTTCCGGCACTGCAAACGCTCGGCTGTAAATTCGGGCAAGGTTTTTATTTTGCCAGACCTCTGAGCGAAACGCAGTTAGATAAAATTAGTCAAATCGAAAATCTCAACATAGATTTCAACAGCGATCATCTGATCTATCCCGAATTAACGCTGATTTTTAATAAAAATCAAACAAACCAAAACAAAATTCAACCTGTTATTTTACCGGAAGAAAATATAAAAGCCGCCACTCAAACCTGCGACGGGTAAATTAGTGGACAATGGATAAGTGATAATTGCAAGAAAGCTCTTAAACTGTTTCAGTTCTGATGTTTAAAGACCATTTTGAAATTTCCATGTAAAAAGAAATCATTATCAATTAGTTCTTATTTGTTGCTTTATTTTGGCTTGAAAAATAGTGTGCGAGATGACGGCGGCGATAATAATCGTTCCGCCGATGATTGCCCAAAGACTCGGACGTTCGCCGACAAAGACAAAAACCCAGACCGGATTTAAGAGCGGTTCGATAAAGCCGATAATACTCGCATCCAAGCTTCTTACGCCTTCGGCAATTCCTTTTGTAAAAAGAATATAGGCGATGCCGATCTGGAAAACTCCGAGAAAAAGTATCGCCAGAAAATCATTTGAAGTAACCTGCGTCGGCGGATTTGATACAAGAAACGGCAACATTAGCAAAACAATGATGATATTTCCGTAAAAAACCGAAAGTGCGGGATTGACGCGCAAGGATTTCGGATGACGCAAAAGTATGAAATAAAGCCCGAAAAATAAACCCGAAGCAAGCGCGGCGATATTTCCCGCAAAGACATTCGCGGCAAGCGTATTTGCCGCGTTCTGCGGTTCGAGAAAGAAAAAACTCATTCCCGCAATGCACAAAACGACCGTTAAAAGGTCGGAAAAACGGAATTTTTCTTTCAAAATAAACGGCGCGAAAATTAAAATATAAATCGGCGCGGTGTATTGCAGAAAAATCGCGTTCGCGGCGGTCGTGTTTTTCGTCGCATAAACAAAACACGAAAGCGTTCCGGCATAGAGAAACCCGCTCAAAAGCGTAAATTTATCAAGCCGCAACCCTTTTTTATAAGTGAAAACTGCCACCGTAATCGCGGCAAAAAGCGAGCGTCCAAAATTGACCGCAAACGAATCGAGCGTCGTCATTTTGATAAAAAGCCCGCCCGTACTCCACAAAAGAACGGCGATGACGATAAAGGCAATCGGCGGGAGTTTAGAAGATGAATTGTTGTCGGAATTGGTCAAAATTTTATTAAACGCAAAGACGCAAAGACGTAAAGACGCTAAGTTTTTTTATTTGTATAAAATCTAACAACAGTTTTCAGTTTCATTTAATATTGAATTGAAAACAGCAATAATAAATTTTCTTCCCTTAGCGTCTTCGCATCTTTGCGTTAAATTTATTTTGTATCGGACTTTGCCGAAGCAATTGTTTCGCGCAGTTTGACGGCGGAGGTCGTTGCCGGTTCGAGTTCGACCGTTTCGACGTTATCATAAATCTTCTTGCCGAAAACTCCGTTCCACGGCGGAATGACGAGATGTACATTTCCGTAAGCCTTTGCCTGACACGCCAGACGCATAAAAGGTTTGGCTTCGTCGCCCTGTTTGTAGCCGAAAACTTTCATCTGCTTTCTTTCCAGACGCGAAACTTCCGAGAGTTTTTCCTGTCCGCCAAGAATTCCCACCCAGCAAGTACCGCACGCCGCCGAACGACATTCGACCGGAATCACGCCTTCGCCGCAGCGAAAATCCTTTTCGCGCCAATCCTGCGATTGATCGCGTGCCGAAGCGGAAGCGATTTCTTCTTCATTATGTAGATGAAAAGCTCCGTTCGATTTTGTTTCGTCGTAGATGACGGTAAATTTTTTATCAACCGTTTTCAGAAAACCGAGAAGACCTTGCGAATCATCTTTGGTGCGAAGTTCGAGAATTTTTTCCGGCGAATGATTTAAAACGCCTTTCGGTTTTTCGACCGTTCCGGCGGCATTTTTGAAACTTTCCCAACCGACTTGCCGCAAAGTCATCAAACCGACCGCCGTAATTCCCAGTAATAATGTAATGTCTTTTTTTGCTTTATCGGCGGCAGTTTTAGCGATTAGGCGAATTTTTTCGGCTAAATCGGCGTTTTCATTATTGAAACTTTCAGCGTGGGCTTCGATTGCCGCTTTGACTTCTTTCCAGAAGCGATGCCCGTAAAGAAATCTGTGCGACGAATCAATCTGATCTTTTAATTCGTAATCGCCCTGCATCACGAATTTCTGCACCGCTTTCGCTTTGTCTTCGGCGTTTTCCAAAAACTCGTGCAAAGCCAGCGGATAAAAGCGAAACCAGACCTGCGTCGCCGTGCGGTCAACCTCGTGAATCTCCAAAAGCAGCCGCTCCAAAGCCGAATCCCAGGTCGCTTCGTCGTATTTAGTTAAATAATTTTCAAATTCCGTCATATATCAAACCTCGTAGAAAAAAACTTTATCAAAACAAACAGATGATTTAATCAAAATTCGCCAAAAAAAACAACTTGACAGCATTTTTCTTTTCTGCAAAAATAGTTGCATCTTTTAGAGTTTTCAGAAACATTTCATAGAGAAACTCTCACAAAGGACGGTAGAATTATTTTTCTCAAAGATAAAATTCTCGAAAATCTTCAAGATCAATAGGCAATTGAAGAAATGGCAGAAATCGTTAATTTATCGGAAACTCATTTGCAAAAACTTTTCAAATCCGAAATGGGAATGCCGCCGCTTACTTATTTGCGCGAAAAGCGTCTGGAAAAAGCGTGTGAATTGCTCAAACACAGTTGGGATCAAGGAAATCAGATCGGCAGACAAGTCGGAATGCTGAACGACAGCCATTTAACCCGCGACTTCAAGAAAAAATACGGCGTAACTCCAACCGAATACCGCAAAAACATTGGGATAAGATCGAAGCAGAAAAGCAAACTGGACGGAAATGATAGAATCCGCCAAAAATAATTGTTTCAGTTTGCTGATGGTTTAGTTTGGTTCTGGGAAGATGGTGCTTCACCTGATGTAATTAATCAGATTTTTTCAAGAATGGTGGAGTCTGATTGCGCGAAACAAAAATGTGTTCACAGAAATTCTACTACAGTAAGAAACGCAGTAGTAAAGTGAACCCCCATTATCCGGTTCTTCCGCACTTGTGGCGCAAGCCTCTGGTAAACCATTATACACAGTAAGTTTGCAGGCTTAACGAAAATTGCGGCTAAAATCCGATAAGCTTCTTATATGCAATAGTTTGCCAGAAAAAGTTGCACCACAAGTGCCGAAGAACCAGTTTTCGGGGTTCATTATAATTCTCTCGATTAAATCGGCAAAGCTATGACAGAAAGTTTTATCAGCAGCTAAATGCCATCCTGGATAATTAAGTGTATTTTCGACATACCGCCAAACATACATATAACCTTTCTGTTTCCACTTATCTACGTTTTCGTCTGACATTATTGTTTACAGGGAAAGACTTCTTCATCTAAGCCTTTCCCTTAAAATAATTGTGCAATGATCTAACGATTTCCTTTTCTTGAATTTAATATTTCATCAAATCGTGCAGTGCCTTTTCGACATCTTCGATCTGCGGCAGAATGAAATCTTCGACCTGCGGAGCATATGCGACAAACGTATCGGTCGCGCCGACTCTTCGGACGGGCGCGTCCAGATACTCGAATAATTCATCCGAAATCCGCGCTGCGATCTCTGCGCCGTAGCCGTAGGAAAGCGGGTCTTCGTGCGCGACGATGACGCGGTTTGTCTTTTTAACCGATTCCGCAATTGCTTCCCAATCGTAGGGAACGAGCGTCCGAAGATCGAGAATTTCGACCGAAACGCCTTCTTTTTCAAGCCGTTTCGCTGCTTCGTTCGAACGGTGAACGAGCGCGCCGAAGGTTACGATCGTTACGTCCGAGCCTTCGCGCACCTTTTTCGCTTTGCCGAACGGGATCATAAATTCCGACGACGGATACTGCGATTTATTATAAACCTGACGATAGAGATGTTTGTGTTCGAGAAACAAAACCGGATCGTCACAGCGAATCGCCGTTCGCAGCAAACCGTTGGCATCGAGCGCGTTTGACGGGTAAACGATCATCAGTCCGGGCGTGTGCGAAAAAAGCGTCGTGCCGGATTGCGAGTGATAAACCGCGCCGCCCTTTAAGTATCCGCCGACCGGAACGCGCATCACCATCGGGCATTTCGTGTCGCCGTCCGAACGCCAGCGCGTTACCGCAACTTCGTTTCTGATCTGGTGAAACGCCGGGAAAATATAATCGAAAAACTGGATTTCAACAACGGGTTTCAAATTGCGGATCGCCATCCCGACGGCGCGACCGATGATATTGGCTTCCGCGAGCGGCGAATTAAAAACACGCGCCGAGCCGAATTCTCTCTGCAGATTCGCCGTAACTTTGAAAACGCCGCCTTTACCTTTGACGGTTTCGAGGTATTCT
>JBGTIH010000126.1:0-29272 GCA_041745765.1 Pyrinomonadaceae bacterium
CAAGCAAAAACTGATATTATATCCATTGAAATGAATCGGGTCTTTAGTTGAATAATTTTGTTCAAATCAATCTACTAAATTACTCGTTTCATTTCACTTTTTATCTCAATTTTTCAAATATCTTTTTGGCGAAGGTATTGACAGACGCAATGTAATTTAATTGATTTTTTATTTTTTTGCATAAAATTATTCCTAAGCCAAAAAATCCAATATAGCGGAGATCTAAGTTTTCACAATGATTTTATTACCAAAATTTCCACCATTTACGAGTTTTCTTTTCTGTTCTTCTATCTGTCCTTTATTAAAGACAACCTCAACAAATTCTTGTTTATGATTATAGATTAAACATTCTACATCAGGATTTTCCAAGATTTTCTTTTCTGCAAATTCTTTGATTTCTTCAAAAGAATCAAAAATCAGAACTGGATAATCATCAGGATTTGAATTGTAGTTTTCATTTAAATCAAGAATTATTCCTGTTCTTAATTCAGCAAGAGCTAAATAGTGCTGAGATTCTTTTAATTTCGGAAGAGAGTTTTTCGTAAAAGATTCCATATTGGAAAATTAGCTAACTCTTAACTGATTTTATTAGTAAAAGAGTGTGATCTTCAGGTTTTCGATTTTGAGTTTTTACAATGTGAATTTAATTTAATCCAAAATCGGCAATCCAAAATCCAAAATCGAATTGGCGGAAGCGTGTGGGAATCGAACCCACCTAAGCTTGCTCTCGCAATCTTACGGACGGTTTTGAAGACCGCGCCCGCCACCAGACGAGTTTCGCCTCCGCATCTTTTAAGAAAAAATATCAATTAAGAAATCTTCTGTCTTAAATATAAATACGAATCAGGAGTTGAAACCAGCCTGTTTTAACAGGCTTTCCGCCGCAGGCGGCGTTTAGCCACGCGGCTTTAGCCCGTGGTTCAGGTTAAAACCGAATTCCAAAAGGGCGTTTTAACGTCCTTTTTCTTGGCTTTAGCACCAAACCTTTTTGCCCGAAGCAGATGAAAAGGACGTTAAAACGCCCTTTAACGCAGATATTTCAAATCCTGACCACGCCATAAATAGCGTGGCTAAAAGCCGCCTGCGGCGGAAAGCCTCATAAATGAGGCTGATTTATTTCAACTTCTGATTCACATTATGAATTGAGAAATCTTTAACATAACGCTACGGTTTTTAACGGAAAACTGTCAAGTTTATTTTGAGAAAATTTTGTCTTTGAACCTTGCTTGACCGCTAAAATCAAGCGTGATATTCTTATCTCTTTTGAAAAGTGAGCAATTTTTTCTGCTCTTATTTATTATAAAATTACTTTAACATAAATTTACTAATTATATGGTTTTCCTAGCTTTCGCCGAGAGTATTCAATTATTACCGGATGGCACGTTGCTGATTCATATCGCGCTTATTCTGCTAATGATTTATATTTTAAACCGCACTTTTTTCCGTCCGATCAATAAAGTAATCGAATCGCGTAAAACAAATAAAGGCGGCGGTTTTTCCGAAGCCGACACGATTTTGCGCGAAGTCGCGGAGAAAAATGCCCGATTTGAAGCCGAATTACTCGAAGCGCGTTCCAAAGGTTACGATTTAATCGAGAAGGAACGCGCCCAAGCCGTCGCCCAGAGAGAAGAAACGATTAGCGCGGCAAAAACGGGGATCGAACAAAAAACGGCGGACGATTACGCGGAACTCGGCAGACAAACTTCGGCGGCGCGAGCGGCGATTTCCGAAGAAGCTCAAATAATGTCGGACAAAATCAGTTCCAATATTTTGAAAGCCGCTTAATTTAAAGAATTTATCCGAATAAACAGATTTATCGAACCGATTTTCTGAAATTTATCTAAAATTTTAGATTTGAAATCTATATTTATATGTCAGCCTTTTTATTTAATATATTTTTATTTGCTTCCGGAGCAGAAAATTCCAGCGGGTTTATGCAGGTTTGGAATCAATACTTTAATTTTCCGGGCTTTGAAGCGTGGAGATTTTTGAACCTGGCGGTTTTTATCGCTATTTTGGTTTATTTGCTGAAAAAACCTCTGAGCAACGCATTTAAAGCGAAACGCGATGCGATTCGCGCCGATTTAATCAAAGCCGAGCAAGACAAACAAGCCGCTCTCGCTCGTTTGAGTGATGCTGATGCCAAAATCGCTTCCCTCGAAGCCGAATCCAACAAAATAATCGAAAAAGCCCGCGCTGAAGCCGAAGCCGAAAAAGCGCGGCTTGTTCAACAGGCGGAATTAGAATCGAAAAGATTACGAGATCAAGCAAATTCGGAAATCGAGCGCAAGACCAAACAGGTCAAAAGCGAACTGCGCCGTTTTTCAGCCGAAGAAAGCGTCCGGCTTGCCGAAGAAAAAATCAGAAAAGCGATGAATGCGAAAACCGATGAAAAACTCATCAAAGCCGGAATCAAATCAATCGGAGGTTTAAACTAAAATGAGTGTTGAAACCGTTGCCCGCCGCTACGCCGGAGCGTTGGCGGATATTGTCATTAAAACCGGCGAAACCGAACCCGTTAAAAGCGAACTCAAAACCTGGGAAGAAATGATGTCTTCCAACAGCGAATTGTTTGAGGCTTTTCGCAGTCCGGCAATCGCGCACGCGAGCAAAGAAAAAGTTTTAGAAAATCTGATCGCCAAAACAAAGCCGACTAAAACAACGGCGAATTTTCTGCGCGTTCTGCTCAGAAACAGCCGTTTGACCGAAATCAGCCGAATAAATGAGCGTTTTGCCGATGTTTTGGACGAACGCAACGGTCTGATTTCCGCCGAAGTTACGTCGGCGCGTCCGCTTTCGGAAATGGATAAAACCGATTTACAGGCAAGTCTTGCCAGAGTAACCGGCGGCAGACAGATAAATTTACATTTTAATATAGACGAAAATATTATCGGCGGAGTAATCACCCGTGTCGGTTCGACCGTTTATGACGGCTCCGTAAAAACACAATTAGAAGAACTTAGAGATAAACTGGTTAATGGATAAACGTGAATGGTGAATGATGAATGGTGAATGGTGAGTTTTAGATAAAACCATTCACCATTCACCATTCACCATTCACCATTAAAAATAATATGGAAGCAATTAAAGCCAACGAAATTAACGAAATTATTCGCGCACAAATTGAGAATTTTGATGCAAGTATGACCGTCAACGAAGTCGGAACGGTTATCAAGGTCGGCGACGGGATTGCCGAAATTTACGGACTCGAAAAGGTTATGGCGGGCGAACTGCTCGAATTTCCTTTTGACGTTCGCGGACTCGCGCTCAACCTCGAAGAAGACAAGGTCGGCGCGGTGCTTTTCGGAGATTTCCAAAAAATCAAAGAAGGTGACGAAGTAAAACGCACGGGTCGCATTATGAGCGTTCCGGTCGGCGATGTAATGATCGGTCGCGTCGTTGATGCGCTCGGCAATCCGATTGACGGCAAAGGTGAAGTCATCGCCGATGAATATAATCCGATCGAGCGCATCGCGCCCGGAATTATTGACCGTCAGCCGGTCGGCGAACCGCTACAAACGGGTTTGAAGGCGATTGACGCGATGGTTCCGATCGGTCGCGGACAGCGCGAACTGATTATCGGCGACCGCCAAACCGGAAAAACTGCGGTGGCGATTGATACGATCATCAACCAGAAAGGCAAAGACGTGATCTGCATTTACGTCGCTATCGGTCAGAAAGCTTCGACCGTCGCGCAAGTTGTGAAAAAACTTCAGGATTTCGGCGCGATGGACTACACGGTCGTTGTTTCGGCAACGGCTTCCGATCCGGCGGCGATGCAATTTCTCGCGCCGTATGCGGGCGTTGCCATCGGCGAATATTTCCGCGACAACGGTCGCCACGCGCTGACGATTTACGACGATTTATCAAAACAAGCGGCGGCTTACCGCGAAATTTCTCTGCTTTTAAGAAGACCGCCGGGACGCGAAGCATATCCGGGCGACGTTTTCTATCTTCACTCACGACTTCTTGAACGTGCCGCGAAAATGTCCGACGCGCGCGGCGGCGGCTCTTTGACGAGCTTGCCGATCATCGAAACGCAAGCCGGCGATATTTCCGCGTATATTCCGACCAACGTAATTTCGATTACCGACGGTCAGATATTTCTCGAAGCAGACCTTTTCAACTCCGGTATTCGCCCCGCCATCAACGTCGGAAACTCGGTTTCCCGCGTCGGCGGCGCGGCGCAGGTCAAAGCGATGAAACAGGTTGCGGGAACTCTGCGAATTGACCTTGCCCAATACCGCGAACTCGCGGCGTTTGCTCAATTCGGCTCCGATCTTGATAAGTCAACCCAAGCCCAGCTCGAACGCGGAAAGCGTCTGACCGAAATCTTGAAACAAGGACAATACAAACCGATGGAAGTCGAAAATCAGGTTGTTACGATTTGGACGGCGACCAACGGTCTGGTTGATGATGTCGAGGTTGCAGAATTGCAGCGGTTTAACGAAGAACTTCTGGTCTATATGAAAAATTCGCATCCGGGAGTTTTAGAAACGCTTCGCACAAAGAAAAATATTGACGATGATATGAAAGCGTCTCTGCGCGAGGCAGTCGAAGATTTCAAAGCGACCCGCTGGAACAAAGAAGAAGCGGAAACTGCGCCGACGGAAACAGCAGAAGTAGCAAACGCTTAGTTTAACGGTGAATGGTGAATGGTGAATGACTAATGTTTAAAAAACCTTAAATTGTCGGATGCAGTTTTGCGTTATTAAACTGAAGACTAAATTCATCAGAATTCATTTTTTTTGTAATCAATAAGACAAATTATTGTTTTTCGAACACTAATTGGTTTTAATTCACCATTCACCATTCACCGTTCACCATTAAAAATATGCCTAGTTTATTAGATATGCGAAGGCGGATTAAGTCCGTCAAAAACACACAGCAGATTACCAAAGCGATGAAGATGGTCGCGGCGGCAAAGCTCAAACGCGCGCAAGACCGCGTTACGGCGGCGCGTCCGTTTGCCGTGAAAATGAGCGAAGTTCTCGGAAATCTGAGCGCGAATATCGGCACGGAATTTTCATCTCCGCTTCTCGATGAACGCGGCGACGAAAAATATCTGATCGTTTTAGTCAGCGCGGACAAAGGGTTATGCGGCGGTTTTAACGCCAATTTGATGAAGGCAACGCAGAATTTCTTGCGGGAAAATGCCGGAAAACAAGCGGAAATGATTCCGGTCGGCAGAAAGGCGCGCGATTTTTTCCGCCGCCGCGAGATGGTTTTCGTCGAAGAATATCTCGGCTTGACCGGTTCGGGACGCGTCGAACTTCCCGATGCGATGGAGATTGCCCAAAAGATCATCAAGACTTTTATCGAAGACGAAACGATTGACAAGGTTTTTCTCGTTTTTACCGAATTCAAAACCGTTATGTCGCAGCAGGTCAAGGTCGAACAGCTTCTGCCGATTCCGCCGATTTCGCCCGAAAACAAGACCGAAAACGAAGTGCAAGCCGAATACATCTACGAACAGCCGGCGGAAGAAATTTTCGGAAAACTCCTGCCTAAGCAAATCGAAACGCAGATTTACCGCTCAATGCTCGAATCGGTCGCTTCCGAACAAGGTTCGCGAATGACGGCGATGGATTCCGCCTCGAAAAACGCGGGCGAATTGATTGATACCTTAACTTTGAATATGAACCGCATTCGTCAAGCGGCGATTACGAAGGAAATCATCGAAGTAGTTTCCGGCGCGGCGGCAGCGTAAACTATTGCCATTTTGAATTGAAAACTTGCAGTATTTTGCGGCAAAAAAAAGCAAGGTTGTGTGTAAGCAAGCGTGGATTTAACACTTGAAAAATTTCTGCCTTTAATTACCAAATTGAAATGCGAAAATTCAAAAATTAAATTAGTTCAAAAGTGAAAGCAAATTACTAATGCGAATCAGTAGTTAAAAAAGGATGATTTTTTTTAACTACTGATTCGCATTAGTAATTTATCTTAACACAAACATTTTTCTCTTCCGTAAAAAACCGCAAAGCCTCAAAACCGCCTTCGCGTCCTACGCCTGAATCTTTTACACCGCCGAAAGGTGTTCGCAAATCTCTTAAAAGCCAGCAGTTTATCCAGACAATTCCCGATTCGATTTTTTCCGCCATTCGATGGGCGCGTGAGAGATTTTCCGTCCAAACGGTTGCCGATAAACCGTAACGCACCGAATTTGCATAATTTAAGACTTCTTCTTCCGTATCAAACGGTTGGATCGAAACGACCGCGCCGAAGATTTCCTCCTGATTCGTCCGACAATCGAATGCCAGATTTTCAATGACGGTCGGCTCGATAAACCAACCCTTTAATTTTGGATTTTGGATTTTGGATTTTGGATTATTTAGTTTATACGTTTCGCTTGATAAATCAACGGATTTGCCGCCGCAGAGAATTTTTCCGCCTTCTTCTTTGGCTAATTCTATGTAAGAGAGAATTTTTTCGAGATGCTGATGTGACACGACTGCGCCGATGTTTGTTGATTCATCTAAAGGATCGCCGATTTTCAATTTTTTAACTTTTTCAATAAAATTCGTCTTGAATTTTTCGTAAATTGAACGCTCGACGAAGATGCGCGAACCGCATAGGCAGATTTGTCCTTGATTTGAAAACGACGAACGAACGGTCGTTTCGAGCATTTCTTGATAATTACAGTCGGCGAAAATTATATTCGGATTTTTGCCGCCGAGTTCGAGCGAAAGTTTCTTAAATTTCGGTGCGGCTTCGCGCGCAATCCATTCGCCGGTTGCCGTTCCGCCGGTGAACGAAATCGCTTTTACATCTTTGTTTTGAACAATTGCCGCGCCCGCTTTGGTGCCTAAACCGTGAACGATATTTAAAACTCCTTCGGGAAGTTTCGCCTCCGAAAGAAGTTTTGAAAGTAGAAAAGCAGTCATCGGCGTAATTTCCGAAGGTTTCGCAACAACCGTGCATCCGGCGGCGAGCGCGGGTGCGATTTTCCAGGTAAAAAGATAAAGCGGCAGATTCCACGGCGAAATACAACCGACAACACCGATCGGTTGGCGCAGAGTGTAATTTATCGCTTGTCCGACAGTTTCGTGCGATTCATTCCAGGTGTGCATCGCGGCGGTCGCGTAAAATTTGAAATTTGAAACGGCGCGCGGAATATCAACTGCTTTTGCGAGCGATTTCGGCTTTCCGTTGTCAATGCTTTCGGCGGTCGCCAGTAAATCCAGATCGCGTTCGATCAAATTTGAAACGCGCATCAAACAGTCGTGCCGCGCTTCCGCAGACATTTTTGACCAAACGGGAAACGCATTTTTTGCCGCTTCGATTGCCTTTTGAACATCGCGCTCATCAGAATCAGGAATCCAAGAATAAATTTCGCCGGTTGCCGGATTGAAGTTTTCGAGATAATTTCCCGATTCCGGTTTTACCAATTTTCCGTTTATGTAGTTTTCTATTTTTTCCATTTTGTTGATTTTATTACTTTACGCAAAAAAACCGCGAACATCAAAAATATTGATTCGGATTTGTATTTCAAACTGAAACAGTTATAATTTCGCGGACGAAAATAATTATTTGATTGGTTGTAAAAATACTGAATAATTTATTTTACAAATTGAAAAATCAACCCTGAATCAAATTAAGATTTTAGATAAAAATGAGTTTTTTCTTTGAAATTAATCATCAAACTTACAAAATTGATACGGAAAATCCGTGTTCAATTGCGATTCCGCTGAAATTCAACGGCGCACAACCAAATGCTTACGGCGTGGAAAAAGCGCATTCAAAGCCCTGCGAAGCGGGAGAAATGATCGGCGACACGCGGCGCGGCGGAAGCGTTAATTTCGAGCAGGTGAAATTTATTCCGCATTGCAACGGCACACACACCGAAGGTGTCGGGCATATCACAAACGAACGAATTTCGGTTCACGATTGTTTAAATGATGCGTTTATTTTGGCAAGTTTGATTTCGGTCGTGCCGGAAAAAGCTTCGGAAACTGAAGAAACTTATCCAGTTAAATTGAATGATAATGATCTGTTGATTACGCGAAAAGCAATTGAAAAAGCATTAGAAAATGTGAAGTTTCAAGTTTCAGATTTCAAGTCGAAAGACACTCCAAAATCTCTGGTTATTCGCACTTTGCCAAACGATAAAAGCAAATTAACCAAAACTTATCTCGATGAAATTCCACCTTTTTTTTCCGTTGAGGCGATGCGGTTTATTATTGAATTAAAGATAAATCATCTGCTCGTTGATTTGCCTTCAATTGACCGGATTTTTGATGAAGGCAAACTTTCAAACCATCGAATTTTTTGGAATGTCGCGCAAGGAAGCTTTGAAATTTCAGCAGATAGTTTTATTCAAAAGACAATTACTGAATTAATTTATGCAGCGGATGAAATCGAAGACGGAAATTACCTTTTGAATCTGCAAATTGCTCCGTTTGAAGCAGATGCAAGCCCAAGCCGTCCGATACTGTTTAAAATTTCAGAAATTGTCAGCACCAATAGATAATTGATTTATTTTTCAAATTAAAATTCTAAAAAGTTTTTTTAACTATCGAAACTGAAACTCTTTAAGAATTTTTTATATTATCCATTATCCATTGATACTTCCTACGCTTGAGCTTCGACTTCGATTTCCGGCTCTTTTTTGCCGAATTTGGCTTTCAGATATTCATAGATTATCGGCAGAATAGAAAGGAAAACGACGACGATGACAACTTTATCAATATGCTCTTCGAGTTTGAAATCGGCGATACCAAACCAACTCTGCATCGCTCGTTCAACAACTCCGCCCAGATAATAACCTGCCAGAATCATACTGAAAACCCAGATAAATCCGCCGAAAACGTTATAAGCAAAAAAATCTCTGTAACGCATATTCGCCGCACCTGCGACAATCGGCGCGAAGGTGCGGACAATCGGCACGAAACGCGCAATAATAATAGTTTTTCCACCGTGTTTTTCGTAAAAAGCGTGCGCTTTTTTGAGATGATTCGGGTTAAAAAATCTCGATTTCGGACGTTTAAAAATTGCTGGACCGAGCTTTCTGCCTGAATAATAGCCGACTGCATCACCGACAACAGCGGCGATAAACAAGGTAATCAGCATCACCCATAAATTTAATTTTCCGGCAGCGGCAAAAAGTCCGGCGACGACTAATAAGGAATCGCCCGGCAGAAAAAATCCGATAGCTAGTCCGGTTTCGGCAAAAACTATAAAGATCAAACCGAAATAGACATAAATTCCCAGCCAATCAAGCAATGTGTCAATTATTACCTTCGGATTAAGAAAATCCTTAACTTGATACAGAAAATCAATTATTGCGTCCATAAATTAAAACGGCTCGACTGTAAAAAAAATTGCCGAGCAAAAAATATCCTATCAAATTATATCGTTTATCTGAAATCATTTTTCCACTTTAAGCCGATTTTACAGGGAATAAAACTTTTAATTGCGCCAACCGTGTTCGCCGATCAGCGGAACAAACGCGCACGCGCCGAAATCTTCGGTTTGAAAACCTTTTTCCGTGCGTGTTATACGAATAAGTTTCTGGGTTTTCGTATCTTGTCCGACCGGAATAACGAGCCGACCGCCGATTTTCAATTGTTTGAGCAAAGGTGCGGGAATTACCGGACTTCCGGCGGCGACCAAAATTCCGTCAAACGGCGCATATTCTTCCCAACCGAGCGTTCCGTCGTCGCGTTTCAGGGTTACGTTTTTTATGCCGAGCGCACTAAGTCTTTCATTTGCTTTCATTGCGAGATTAGGCACGCGCTCAATCGCATAAATCGTTCGGGCGAGTTTTGCCAGAATCGCCGTTTGATAACCCGATCCCGCGCCGATTTCCAGAATCAGACTATCCGGCAAAACTTCCAAAAGTTCGGTCATTCGCGCCACGATAAACGGCTGCGAAATCGTCTGATTTCCGGCAATCGGCAGAGCGTTATCTTTATACGCCTGAAATTTCAAAGCATCGGAAACAAATAAATGACGCGGCAATGCGCCCATCACTTCCAAAACCCGTTCGTCTTTTATTTTATAAGTTTCGCGCAAACTTTTTATCATCCGTCCGCGCAAAATTGCAAATTCATCCACTGTTTTTTCAGTTTGCCGAGTTTACTGAGTTTGGCGAGTTTAGCGAGTTCAAAAACCATTTTAACTCGGCAAACTCAGCAAACTCGGCAAACTCGCCAAACTCCCTAAGACTCTTCCCAATCTTTCAATAATTCGATGACGCGATGATTTGTCAGATCGCTTCGCATCGGCGTAACGGAAACAAACCCTTCGTCAATCGCTTCAAAATCCGTTCCGCCTTCGGCGTGAAAACCCTCGCGCACTTCGCCAATCCAGTAATATAATTTACCGCGCGGATCGGTATGCTCGGTAATCACGGGGCGCGAATTCTTAAAGCCCTGCTTGGTAATATGAATCCCTTTCGGCGTTCCCTTCGGGATATTTACGTTGAGCAAAGTTCCGTCCGGCAAACCTTCTTTGAGAGCTTTTTCCGTCAATTGTTTGGCGATTTTCGCCGATTCGGTGTAATCGTGATTGCGGTTGACCACCAGACTGAAAGCGAGTCCCGGAACGCCCAAAATCGTTGACTCAAGCGCACCGGCAACCGTTCCCGAATAAGTCGCGTCATCGCCGAGATTTGCGCCCGCATTGATTCCCGAAGCGCAGATGTGCGGTCGCTCATCATAAGGGAGAATCTGATTTAAGGCAAGCGTTACGCAATCGGTCGGCGTACCGTCAATCGTCCAATGTCGCTCGTCAATTTGCCGAATCCGCAAAGGTCTGGCAAGTGTCAGGCTGTGCGATGCGCCGCTCATTTCCGAAGCGGGCGCGACGACATAAACATCGCCGATTTCGCGCAGAGCTTTTTCCAGTTCGATGATGCCCGACGCGTGATAACCGTCGTCGTTAGTTACTAAAATTCGCGGTTTTTCTGTCATACAAAAAGAAAATGATGCGTAAAATGCGAGATGTTTTTTATTTCCAAAACTCACGTCGCACAACGCATCAATTTATTGCTTAAATAGTTTTATAAGCTTTTTTTATCTGTTACCCACTCCCGTATTTCCGGTCGTATTCATCGGACGAAACGGACGGCGGAAACGCTTGCGGTTTCGCTTACGCGCATTTGCGGATTTGAGTTTCGCCTTCTGTCCGGGCGGCACAAAATGCTGATGTTTTTTGTAATCCTTGATGATTTCTTCGGTCATCACCTTACGTTTAAAACGTCGCAACGCATTCTCGATTGATTCGTTATTGTTTAATGTTACAAAAGCCATAGTCTTCTATCACCCCCTTTTCGGCGTAAATTCCCTGCTCGAAAAGAGCAAACAATAATTAAACACTTTTTTCAGCGCGTTGGCAAGTTTGTCGTGAAATTATTTGTATTAGCAAATCCCGTCTTTCGGCAACTGCCTCCGAAGCGCGGCAGAAAGCCGCTTAAAGACGGGACTCTAAACTTTTACGGTTTCGGCGGTTCAATCTTTTCTTTCCTCAAAGGAATCGAAAGCAATTGCCCGTTATAGACGATGAAAACTTTTTTTGCCGCTTCGTCAACCCACATTTGCATACTATCGAAGGAAAGCTGCGGGACATTTAAAATCGGCGTGAAAACAAAAGTTTTCTCATTAAAAGTTCCGATTTGCGTTTCTTTTTTACTTTCGTCGGGAATCGCCGACCAGACTTCATCCGTTTTTGCGGTTTTTTGAAGACGGCGAAATGTTTGCTGTAGTAACGGACGAAACTCGCCTTTTGCGGGCTGTATCGCGCCCGTTTCGTGATCGAGTAAAAAATACGCGCCTTTATTAATCTCATCTTTGTAATTCAAAGAATTTCCCGCAACGATCAAAACTTTATTTGCCGATTCAATAAAAACAAGCGGCTGCGCTACTTTGTATTTATCAATTTTCACGACAAATTCGCGGTTGGTTTGGAGATTTATCCGTGTTATTGTTCCTTCTCTTATATCTTCGGAATATTTAGTCAGCACAATCCAACGACCGTTTGCCGTGATTATCGGATTGCTGTAAAATCCCGTCAGAATTTTCGTTGTTTGTCCGTTGATAGTTTTGTAGATTGCTTCTTCATCTGATTTAATCTCGACATTTCCGTTTTTTACGCTCCAGCCTCCATATTCATTAATTCGGATAAAATGATTTAATTGGCTCAGATCAATGCCGTCGGGCTGATTGGCAAAATCGCCGAGTTTGTTTTCGGCAAATTTGTGCCACGAAAAACTCTCGAAAGCCCTTTGATTCCGGCGTGTTTGATGCGCTCTGATTATTTCTGAATAATCGGTATCTTCGTTTTCCTGCTCGGCTTGGTAAATTTTGTTTAATTCTTTTTCGATTTCATTTTGACGAATCGTATTATTAACCAAAAGCCGCAGATCATCGCCGTTTTTCCAAACGGTTACGGCTTGCAAATCTTTGTCGGCAAACAAAATCTGCGCTCCGGCGATGTCTTTTTCAAGCCAATAGCGCAAGGTCGCGGGCGGTTTTCGCATATCTTCAAAAATCTTTTCCAGACTCGTGAAAAAATCCGGCTTCGGTTCGGAATAAAGAAAAATCCGTCGCCCACCTGCTCGTCCGAGCATCACGAGTTCCTTCGGCTGACAGCCTTCGCAATATGAAATAAACGGCGGCAAATTATTAACATCACTCGTAGCCATAAAACTTCTCAGATGCCCGTATTCCGTATCGCTCAATCGGCGTTCAAAATATCGCGCCTCATCTTCTTCCCAACTGAAAACGGCTTTGTCCCGGTAAATCCTTACAAAATTTTTATCGTAAGCGTAAATTCCGAGAAGTTCTTCATCTGCTCTGATCTCTTTTCTTAATTTCTCTTCAGTCGCGTTGTCTTTAAAGCTCGCCGACGCATAATAATACGGCGGAAAAGATAGTGAAGAGTTTATGCTTGTGAAAAGATTGGAAAGGGTTTCCGCTCTGAGATTCGTTTTCCATTCGCCAAAGAACAACCTTGCGCCGAGAATTTTTGCTTCGTTCGGATAGAGCGCGTAAATAATCTGCCGCGCGGCGGGCGAATCTTCGCTTTCGATATAGCGTTCCGCCGCGAGAGCCAGCGTTTTATTCGGGCTTTTTAGAAATCCGGCGGCGGTTTGCACCGGAATCCGTGCGCGAATCATTCTCGCGCAGCCGAACAGAGCGATTTTGGTGTCATCATTTGCATTTGCCAAAATTGTCGTATATTCACTTTCATTTTCCAGAAGGCACGCTGAAATGCCAAAAGCAATCGGATTTCCTTTACCTCGCGCCTCATAGATATTATTGATTTGATTTTCGCGCAAATTCTTTCGCAGACTCAGAAGGTTAACGATTGCCGTAATATCCGTTTTTCCTTCCGCCAAATAATTCAGCAATGCGATATTAACCGCCGCGCCCGTCCAATTCTGCAGAAAACCTCTCATAATTTCGGCGGTTTGCGGATCGGTTTTTTCTAAAGCATTTATTCTAAATACAACGGCGGAAACGAGTTCGCTCGACGGTTCGCCGATACTCACCAATTGTTCACCGAGCAGAGATTTAATCTCGGCGGGGTTGAAAACTTCACTTCTCGAAGCTGAACCGATTCTGATATTTGCCGAATTCCCTACCGCAGACGCTCTTTGCAGGTATAATTCTTCCTCATCTATATCAACCGAATTTAACGATTCACGTATTTTAGCGATTTCGGCTTGTTCTTTTTTAGTTTCTCCGGCGATTATCTCCAGAGCCTCGATCTGTTCGGCAATCGTAAAACCGCCCGAAACAAGAATCGCTTTGACCACATCGCCCCGTTTCCAGATCGAAACTTCCGGCAAAACTGCGCGCAGAGCCGCTGCCGCTTGCGGATTTTTTTGTTTAATCAGAGCATCAATCGCCGCATCTCGATACGCATAAACCTCACGAGTTTTGCCGCTTCGCGGTCTTGTGTTTGAATTTGAATAAATCGGGACATTTGCATTCGAGGAAAAATAATCTTCATCATCAACGTCAACCGTCGTTTTTTCATTCAAAACCGCGATCAAGCCCGGAACGCTTTCCGGAATTTCGACCTGCGCCAAAGCTCTGACGAGCATTCCTCTTGCCTGTCCGGTGCTTCTTACCCAATTCGGATTTTCGAGCCAGGGAAGGAGTGCCGTAATGATCTTCAAATCACTTTCTCTTTGCAAAACGGTCGTCAAATTCCTGACTGCCGCGCTTCTGACCGCCAGATTATTGCTTTTGAGCAATTCGATCATTTTGTCCGCATATTTATCGGGCGGCGAACGCATTAAAAGAGTCGTCAAACCCGTAAAAGTTTGACCGCCGACTTTCAGTTCGTGCAGAGTTTCGTCTTCGAGCAGCGAAAAATACCATTCGTCGCGTCCCGCAAAATCGCCGCCGTCAACAATCGCATCCATTGCCAGATCACGATTTCCGGGTTTGACGTTTTTATCTTCGACGGTTTTCATCAATGCGTCGCGGTAATTTCCGGCTTCGATTGAATTTCCTTTTTTTAACGCGTTCAGATAAAAAGCCCAACGCGCCAGAGTTTGCGAAACGGGTTGGTTTGAATCATTTACCAACCGTTCTAAGATCGGACGCGCTTTTTCAAAATCAACCTTTGCCAGTGCCAGCAGTTCCCGCTGATTTGTTACGTATTCTTCCGAATCTTTGACTTCCTGCGCGCTCTTTAAAAGTTCGTCGCTGAAATAATTGCTGTTGTAGGTCAGCCAATGCTTTATTTGTTCCGTTTGATATTTTTCGATATTTTCATTATTTAAAAGCCTTTCATAAATTCTTTTGACGGCAGCGGCGGATTGCGGTTTTCTTTCCAAAACATTGAAAAAACCGCTCAAAAGCGGAGGATACTTCTCGATCACTTCCAAAAGCCGTTCCAAAACTCTGTCCGAAGGTGCGATATTATAATCGAAAACCTGATTTCCCGAATTTTGCCGCATCCAATATTCAATCAAATCTTCAATCGGCGCATCGTCCGGCGGCGGCGTTTCGGTGCTGAAAAACTCCGGCGGTTTTTCCGTATAATCATACTTGATCAAAGGATTCGGCGGCGGCGGCGCGGGCAAATCGAGCAATTGCGTTAAAACATTAACGCTCTGCGCTTCGCTTGCCGGCATAAATACAAACAAGCCGAAAAGCAGCAAAAAACAAGACAAACCGAGCGTGATTAAAAGGTTTCGTAACATTAGAGATTTTCCTCATTTCCAAGTTTTAAGTAAGTTTAATCGGTCTTCTGAAGATACGGTGACTTTCTGCTTAAACAAACCTCAAAGCAAATAAAAAGGGGCGGTTCAAATTATTCGAGTCGAAATAATTGAAAAATTTCACAATAAATTCTAACAGATTTAATAACTTATCTGCGCCGAAAAAGCAATTTATTTATAAAAATTTCAGATAAACAGAATTTTCCTATAAAAATAACTTCCGTAAGTGGGCAGAATTATTTTTAAGTCGGAGCGCGGACATCTCTGCCTGCCGCCGTTCAGGGCGAAGCAAGAACGGCGAAGGCGTTGGTTCACCTAAAATTTTTCAGATAAACTAAGTGTTGCGCCTGTTCTCGCAAAGCCTTGAACACGCGCGCGGGCAAGATGCCCGCGATTTACTTAGACTTAAAACATAAAAACTACTGAAATAATTGATAATCGGGAATGAATAATTGATAAATTTTGCTGATTGATTAGTTTGGACACAGATTCTTAGGAAAATGAAATACAAAAAAACAGAAGACAAATTCAATTTCGTATTCTGTTTTTTCATTTTCTTTTTTAACGCGGATTTCTAATTCTAACCGGAGGACGGATCGGAGTTAAAGTATTAATCTGAATTCCTGTTGTATTTATCCGAACGCCTTGATTCGGATTAAAGGTCGGACCGAAATAGCCGCCGCCGAGCGGAAAATCGTAGTTTTGCCGAAATCGTTTGCCGAAATAGCGCGGCGCATAGTTATAAAAATACGGATAAGATCGGTTGCGGGTTGAATTTTGTATGAGATAAATATCCGGCATGTTTTGCGATTGCAGGTATTGCTGCTCAAGGCGTAGCTGTTCGCGTTCCAGTCTTTCGCGGCGCAGTTTTTCAGCGACTCTTTTGCGTTCGATGTCGCTGGCTTTGCGCTGTATTTCCAATTCTTCAGGCGAAGGAAATCCAAGTTTTTCGTAATTTTCGCGCAAATCTTTCTCGGCTTGCAGACGTTTTTGCTTAAATCTGTCCAGATCGGCATTTGTGACGACCTTTTTCGCATTCTGTGCCGAAACAAAACTGACCGCGATAAAAACTACACACAAAATAAATAAAATTTTTCTTTTCATCAGCTTTTCCTTCCTTCTTTTCACTTTATTCAAAATTATGACATATCCCGAAAATCGGGAAATTCTGTATAATTCGTCTTGAGTCCAACAGAATAGATTCATTTCGGAACAAATATGTTGTCCGGCTTACACGGGAGCGCAGATTACAGGTCTGCGCTCCCGTCATTGCTTGTTTTACATTACGGACATCTCATCTCGATTTGTTCGGAAAACATTCAAGCGGCAAGAAATTTCGTATCAAATTATTTTACAACGCCGCGTTTTGAAGTTTCGATGAATTCGACTAATAGATCAACTTCGGTGCAATTCGTAATTTCTTCTTTAATTTTTTCAAGAGCTTGAGTCGTATTTAATTTTGCGGTGAGCAGAAGGTGAAAAGCATGATTTAATTTTTGAATTACGTCTTTTGAATAACCGCGTCTTTTCATACCGACACGGTTTAAGCCGTAGCATTTGGCGTGATTTCCTTGAATCGTCGCAAACGGCATTGCATCTTTGACGACGACCGAATAACCGCCGACGAAGGCTTCAAAACCGATCCGGCAAAATTGATGAACGCCCGAATAGGCGCCGATATTTGCGCGGTCGGCGATCTCGACATGTCCGGCAAGCGTTGCGGCGTTTGCCATTATGACGTGATTTCCGATCAGGCAATCGTGCGCGACGTGCGCCTGCGCCATCAAAAGATTGTCGTCGCCGATTTTAGTTAAACCGCCGCCGCCCTCTGTTCCACGATGAACGGTAACAAATTCACGTATGTGATTTCGCTTGCCGATTTCGGTGGCGGTCGGTTCGCCGCCGTATTTCAAATCCTGCGGCGCGAGTCCGATTGAGACGAATGGGAAAATGCGCGTTTCATCGCCGATTGCGGTTTTTCCGTCAATGACGACGTGCGATTCGAGATGAACGCTGTTTCCTAAAACAACTTCATCGCCAATGGTTGAAAATGCTCCGATGTAACAATCTTCGCCGATTTGCGCCTTTGGGCTGACGATGGCGGTTTCGTGGATGAAAGACATAAAAAAGAAAGTTTAAGAAACGTCTGAACCACCGGAAACATTAGCTTCGGCGACAATTTCGGGAGAATCTTTTCGGAAAATTAAATAGATGGCAATTGCAATAATCGGAATTGACAGAAAAATTCCCAAAATCGTATTTCCGATAATTGCTCCGACGAAACCGATTATTCCAAATTTGACTTTCTTTTTTATAATACCGAGAATCAAAGGGATTAAACCGATTATCGCGCCGAGTAATGCGCCGAGTATCGCACCTGCTTGGATCTGTGATATTTCAATTTGTTGTAATAATAGCAACATAAATAAACTTTTCTCCTTTTAATCAGCGTTCGCCGATGATTGACATAATTTCGGCTTCGGCGGCGATTTTTCCGTCAACGCTGGCTTCGCCCCACATTTTCTGCACTCTTGTACCGATTCTCAGAGCCGTAACTTCCAAACGGAGCGTATCGCCCGGAACGACCGGACGGCGGAAACGTCCTTTTTCGATACCGCTGAAAAACGGTATTTTATTTGAACGGTCTTCAAATTCACGCAAAGCCAGAATCGCCCCGACCTGCGCCAGAGCTTCGATTATTAAAACTCCGGGCATTACCGGAACATTCGGAAAATGTCCTTGAAAAAAATATTCGTTGATCGTTACCTGTTTGATGCCGACGATTTTTTCACGCGGGACGATTTCGATAATTTTATCAACCAGCAAAAACGGATAGCGATGCGGCAGAAGTTCTTGAATGGCGTTGGAATCAAGAATGCTCATAATAATAAAAAAGGTTGCTTAGGAATAGGTAAAAAATAACTTATAAAAGTTCGGAGTTCAGTCTGTAAAATTTGTAACTCACCTTCCGCGCTTTTTCTGTTTAGCCCGATTTATCGGGCTTTCCGCGAAGCGGCAATTAGCCGCGCTATTTATGGCGCGGTTAGAAATATAGATAATTATCAAGAGGGCGTTTTAACGTCCTTTTTGCCTCGCTTTAGCCGGCGATGGCTAAAGCCGCCGTTTTGAAAGGACGTTAAAACGCCCTTTTAGTTTATTTCTTGCCGACTGACCGCACCATAAATAGCGCGGCTAACAACCGTCTGCGACGGAAAGCCCGATAAATCGGGCTGAAATTGCCTGCCGCGTTAGATGAGTTATATGTTATTTTCACCTATTCCTTAATAGAATAACAGAAGTCAGAAACCGGCAGATTTATCTTGCCGATTTCTGACTTTTAATACTTTAGAAATTATTTTTACTCAGGTCTGGTCGTCGCCGAACCGGCGGGACGGGCATTATAAAACTGGATAAATTCTTTGGTTATGTCAGTTGTGTCCTGCGAATAAAGCAGGATTTGAGCTTGAAATAATCTGCCCGAATCCATCACTAAAGTAAAGCCTTTCTGCTTGGCAAAATCGCCGATTGATTTTCCGACATCTTGAAGAATCGGTCCGATAATCGCACCTTCGCGGCTTTCATACCGCTTCTTGACATCTTCTTGTTTGAAAGCATATTCGCGCTGAAGTTTTTGACCTTCTTCGACTTTTACCTGAATAGCTTCCGGTTTAACTGGAACGGGTCCCGGTTTTTGTAAGTTCTGAACTTCAATTTGTAATGCTTGAAGTCTTTTTGCCATAGTTTCCAGATCAGTTATATCTTTCTTGAATTCGGTTTCCAAACTCTTATAACCGTTGGCAATTCTATTAATACCGCCTGTTTGGGCATAGAAAGACTCGGTATCAACCAGAGCAATTTTTGCCGGAACATCAGCCTGTGCAAAAGCCGTCATTGCCAAAAACACAGTTAGAATTAAACTGCTGAAAATTAAACGAGATGTTCTCATTATTTTGTAATACTCCTTAAACCTGAATAAAATGTTGTTTTGTTATTTTCTAAAATCACTACGGCTTTGTCGTTGCCGATCCGGCAGGACGGGTGTTGTAAAATTGGACAAATTCTTTTGTAATCTCCGTACCTTCCTGCCAGTAAAGGATGATTTGTGCTTGAAATAATTTGCCGACATCCAAAACTACCGTATAGCCTTTCTGCTTGGCAAAATCCGTCAGTGCTTTACCGATGTCTTGTGTAATCGGTCCGATCACTGCGGCTTCGCGTCTTTCATATTGAGCCTTTAATTCTTCTTCCTTGAATTTTAATTCGCGCTGAAGTTTATCCGCCTCGGCTAATTTAGCCTGAGCCGCATTGCGGTCAATCGGAACTTTATTGTTCGGATCGTTGGCGCGCGTTTGCAGAACCTGAATTTCACCCTGCAAAGCCTGAAATCGCTTTACTCCGTTTTCCAAATCGGTCGTGCTGGTTCTAAATTCGGTTTCCAGAGTTCTATAAGCATTAGTAATTCTTGTGATGCCTTCTTTCTGATCATAAAAAGCCTCGGTATCAATCAAAGCTATTTTTGCCGCAGGTTGTGCCTGAGCAAACGCCGCCATTGTAAAAACGGTTGTAAATATAAAACCAACGATAATAAAGCGAAATGTTTTCATTATTTTGTAATACTCCTTAAATTTGAAAAGGGTAATCGGAAAAGATTTTATCTGATTATTCCTTTAGAAACTTTTTCTCAAAAGATTGTTGCTTACTATTTTATAGATTAAAAAAAGAAAGCAATGGTAATTTATCAATTATATCATTGTCAATTTATTAACGATGATTTCTAGTGTTCAGTCAAGTTTGAGTTGGCGGATGATGTCAGAACAGCCTGCGTGAGCGGGCTGTCAAAACTTGGCATTTTAGAAAGTCAGCTTTAATCAACCCGCTCACGCAGGCTGCTGAAGACCCGTCATTTCAAACTTGACTGAACACTAATGTTAGAATAACAAGTTTAGAAAGTCCTTCCGACCGTAAACCGGAAACCGCTTCTTTTACCGGGCAAAAACAATCCCGGAACTTCTTCCGTAACGCCGAATTTTCCATTCGGATTATAAAAATAAATCAAGCGGAACGGCACATTAACGACCGGCACCTGAACACGCAGTTCTACGCCGATACTAGAGCGGAAATCACCTAAACCATTAAATGCGGCATTATCCACTTCCAACAATCTGTTGGTTTGCGCCTCGCCGCGCAGAAAAACTTGTTGAATGCCAGGTGGAATACTGTTCGGGCAGATAATTCCCGCCAGATTGCAAGCCTCTCTGTATTGATCGGTCGTCAGCGGTCGGTTATTTTGCAGAAAGAGACTGCTGAAATTATTAAACTCCGGTTTGTTTCTTACTGCCAATGCCGTCAATAAGCCTGCGCCGATAAATCTGTCATCTTCAAGAAAAGTGCTGTTGACTTCCTGCGTTCCTGTTTTTCGCAGATTGAAAACCGAGCCCACATCGGCAAATAAAGCCAACGCCGCGGGTCCGAAAATCGGAATCCGATATTCAAAATTCCCTAAAAGCTGCGTATCGCCGCCGATAAATTGAAAATTATTCGACAGCAACGCCGGATTATCGCCGCTTGCGCCGGTTAATAATCCGAGCGAAGCAATTTCTTGCGCGTCTCGGGTGTTCAATCCCGGAACCGGAATCGGGTCGCCGCTCGCATTTGTGGCAACAACGACATTACGGCTGGTAATATATGTATCATACGACGCTATCGGTCCGACCGAGCGCGTATTGTAGCCGCGAAGATCATATTCGCTTCCGAGAAAATAGCGTTCAAAAATCGGCACTCCGCCGATAAATGAGAGCGAATTTGCATTTCTGATTTTATTGCTTGTCGCAAAACTTCCGACTGTTCCGGCTGTCAGACGAAAACCGAAAACTTCGGTTCTGGTGGCTGAGCGTTTTTTCCGGATCGGAATAAATTGCGTATAAGTTATGCTCGGCTGATAAGTTCGGACATCGCCGCCCAAACCTGCGAGAGCAAACGAAGCGGCAAGTTGTGTTCCTCTTAAAGTATCAATTCCGTTTGGCGACGGCTGCCGCGTATCATAAACAAAAGTCGGCGTAATGCGGCTGGTAATAATGTTCGGCTGGGCAAAAATAATCGGAATTGCCAAATCAGGATCGCCCAAACGATTTACGGGCGGATCGGTAATCGTTGTTGCCGAAAATTGATAACTCAAACCGATGCGCGAAAATTGCGAAAAACGACTTTTTCGATAAAATTCCGCCAGCGACGAAGTGGCAAATAAAGTAAGTCCGTATGTTCTTTGCGTGAATAAATTCTCTTCATTCGTCGTCAAAGTGCCGAGCGGATCGAACGCATCTTGAAATAAGGCTTGATTTTGTGAAAGAAATGTTCCCTCACCGAAAAATTTATAACGGCTGGCAAAAAGCGTGAAGCCGACGGAAATCGGGCGATCACGAAAATACGGATTTTGATAAGTAAATGAAAACTGCTGCTGACGGTTTCCGACACCGAAGTTAAGCGAAAGCGTTTCGCCGCGCCCCAAGAGATTATTGGTCGAATATTCCAAACCGAAAAACGAACCGCCGATCCCCGAAATGCCGCCGTTGAGAGAAATCTGCTGTCTGCCGCGTTCTCTGACATTGACGATCACATCAACATCGCCTTGGTCTTCGTTTGTCCTGATTTCTACGTCTTTATCTTTATCAACCGGATCAAAAAACTGTGTCTGACTGATTCTCAAAACCGATCTTTCAAGCGCGATTTGATTGTAAATATCGCCTTCATTGATTAAAAATTCGCGGCGCAAAACGCGGTCGCGGGTAAATGTATTTCCCGTAAATTCCAGACGGCGCAAGCGAAACTGCCGGTCTTCTTCAATCGTTACCGTAATGTCAACGATTCCTTCATTCGGATTATCGGGATTTTCTTTGAATTCGGGATTGAATTCGGCGTTGTAATTGACAAAACCCTGCGAACCGTAGAGTTTTTTCAGATCTTCATAAACGGCGTTCTGCAATCGTTTTCCGTCCGCTACGTCGCCTTTTTTCAAACCGATAAAACCTAAAATCTGCTGTTCGGAAAAAATCGAATTGCCTTCAACCTTTAATTCGCCGACGCGGAACAATCTGCCTTCCGAAACCGGTACGATAATTCTCAAAGTATCGTCTTTTGAACTCAAAAGCGGAAGCGGAATCGTAATTAGCGGCAGAAAACCCGTGCGTTTATAGCCGAGTCCGACTACTTCCGGTTCGCCGATTCGCGCCTGAAAATAACCTTTTGAGAACATATACGACCGCACATTCTTTTGCAGATCGAATTCTAATTTTCTCAGATCGAGAATATCCTGTCCTTGAAAACGCGAGATAAGTCCGGTTTCTCTGACAAGCTCCATTGCGTTGCGAAGTTCCCGATTCGAAAATTTCTCATTGCCCTCAAAATCAATTTCAACAATTCTCGAACGATTGCCTTGATCAACATTAAAATTTACAGCGATTGAAGTCGCCGAAACTTCTTCTTCTTCGACTGTTACTTTAGCATTCGGATAACCTTTCGAGGCAAGCAGTTCGCGGATTACGCGAATCGCTTTTTGAGCATTGACCGGATTGAAAACCGCTTCTTTTGAAATACCGACGCGCTGTTCGCGAAAGGCTTTTAAAAGGTCTGATTCGGGAACGGCTTTCAAGCCTTCGAACTGCAAATCGCGGATAATCGGCAGTTCTCTGACTTCAAAAATCACGTCAACACCGCCGCGTACGCCTTCTTCCGTCAATACGCGGGTGGCGATTTTGTCAAAGAAATTAAGCGATAAAAGTTCCCGTAGATCGCGTTCGAGTTGGGCTTGATTATAAACATCGCCCGGTCGGGTTTTGATATAATAAAGTAAATCTTCATCACGCAGACGACGATTTCCCTGTATATCAACCGACTCGACTAATTGTTGAACGACATTTTCTTTTTCCGGCTGTTTAACAACCGCTTCTTTTGTCGTAGTTTCTTTGTCCGCAACCTTTTCAGTTTTTGGAGTATCTTTCGCTTCTTCGGATGTTTTCGCCGCTAAAAGAACGGTCGAAAACATAAAAATCAAAGATAAAGATATGAAAACGCGAAGAATGTGCATAAACCGATTTTCCTTAATAAGTGCAATAGATTTGGGGCTTTATCTAAAAGCCATAAACAATAAAATTGCCCGCTGATTTCAAAAAAAAATACTGTATATATTCGGGCTGTATTTTTTGCTGGTGTAGATACGCGAACTTTGATTCGTTGAATCTTAGCTTGGTTGCCTATCGTGCCTGACGAACCGCTCTTGCCTGCAAACTTCCGAATTATACAGATAAATCATTAAAAAGGAAAAAGCGTAAAAGGTTTAACTGAAAACTTTTACGCTTTTTAAAATTATTTTTTCCGAATTTTCAGATTTTTTCAAATAAAATCTCTTCTATTTCTTCCAAACCGACCGAACGAAACGCCAGTTTATCATTTTCGCAGAAAACTTCGACCAGACTTTCTTTGCTCAATTTCCCTTGAATCAGAGATTCGGAGAGTTCGTCTTCGACGTTTCTCTGCAAAGCGCGTTTTAAGGGACGTGCGCCGTATTTTCTGTCCAGACAGGTTTTCTCGATCAGCCACCGTTTTGCACCTTCAGTTAAGCGAATCTGCAAGGTGTGCTGCGCCAGAATCTCGTTTAAGCCGTTGACCTGAAGATCAATGACCTGCATCAAATCTTCATCGGAAAGCTCGTCGAAAATAATAATTTCGTCCAAACGATTGATAAATTCGGGCGCGAATATTCTTTTAACTTCGCTCATCACCTGATCTTCCATTTTCTCGCGCGAAGAATCCGCACCGCTCTGAAAGCCAAGTGAAGCGCGTTTCTGAATAAATCTCGCGCCGATGTTGGAAGTCATTATAAAGATCGCGTTTTTGCAGTCAACCTGATTGCCCTGCGCGTCCGTTAAAATTCCGTCTTCAAACACCTGCAATAAAATATTAAAAAGATCGGGATGCGCTTTTTCGATTTCGTCGAAAAGCACCAGCGAATACGGCGCGCGGCGCAGTTTTTCGGTCAATTGTCCGCCTTCTTCATGTCCGACATATCCGGGCGGTGAACCGATAAATTTCGCGACCGTGTGTTTTTCCATAAATTCCGACATATCAAACCGGACAAGCGCGCGTTCCGAACCGAACAGAAATTCCGCGAGGCTTCGGGCAACTTCCGTTTTCCCGACTCCGGTCGGACCTAAAAAAAGAAACGAACCGACGGGTTTGTTCGGATTTTTCAAGCCCGCACGCGAACGGCGAATTGCTCTTGCCAGCGCGGAAATCGCCGTTCGCTGCGAAATAATGCGGCGGTGCAGTTCTTTTTCGATTTCGAGCAGTTTTTTGCCTTCTTCCTTTTTAATTGACTGCACCGGAATTCCCGTCCAACGCGCGATCACTTCTTCAACGTCGTCCTTGGAAACTTCGACGGCGAAAAAAGAATCTTCCAGAGTCTGCAATTCGAGCGAGATTCTCTGTTCTTCCGTAACGGTTTTTTTCCAGTTTTCGACCGTTTCCTTCCACGAAGGCTCGGATTGCGCTTCCTGCTGATAGCGCAGTTTGGCACGCGCGCCGGCTTCGTCTAAAACGTCAATCGCTTTATCGGGCAAAAATCTTTCGGGAATATAGCGGTTCGATTGATAAACGGCGGCTTCGAGAGCTTCTTTGGAATAGCGAATCTGGTGAAACGCTTCATATCTTTCGGCAAGTCCCTGAACGATCAATAACGCTTCGGCTTCGGTCGGCTGAACGACACTGACCGATTGAAAACGTCTTTCGAGGGCGCGGTCTTTTTTGATTGATTTGCGGAATTCGTTCGGCGTGGTCGCGCCGACGCATTGAATTTCGCCGCGTGAAAGCGCGGGTTTCAAGATATTTGCCGCGTCCAGAGTGCCTTCCGCCGAACCTGCGCCGACCAATGTATGAAGCTCATCTATGAAAACAATATATTGTTTGTTTTCTTTGAGTTCGCTCATAATTTTCTTGAGCCGTTCTTCAAATTGTCCGCGATATTTCGTACCGGCGACGATCAAGGACAGATCGAGCGACAAAATTCGCTTGTTTTCAAGAAACGTCGGCACGTCGCCCGAAATAATGCGCTGCGCCAAGCCTTCGATGATCGCCGTTTTCCCGACGCCCGATTCGCCGATCAAAACCGGATTATTTTTCGTCCGGCGGCAGAGAATTTCGATAATTCTTTCAACTTCTCTTTCGCGCCCGATGAGCGGATCGAGTTTTCCTTCCGCCGCGTCTGACGTTAGATCCCGCGTAAATTCCTGAAGATGCGGAACTTTCGACTTTTCGCCGCCGATCGCGTTAAAACTCGGAAAACCGTTTTGTCGCGCTACCGCTTCGCGCACATTTTGCAGGCGAAGACCATATTGATACAGAATTTCTGCCGCGATTGAATTTTCTTCGCGCATCAAACCCAGCAAAATATGTTCGGGTCCGATGTGGCGATTTTTGAGTTTTACGCCTTCTTCATTGGCAAACGCTAAGATTCGTTTAGTTTCCGTTGCCAGATGAAGCTCCGCCGATTGCGGAATTCGCTCGCGCAGAACGATTCTTTCCTCGACCTCGCGCCGCACGGCTTCGACCGTTAAAGTGTTGCGAAACGGGAAAAATCGCGCCGAAATCGTTTTGTCTTCGCGCATCAAACCCAACAAAATATGTTCGGGCGAAATGACCTGCGAACCGTATTGTAATGCTTCGTAACGCGCAAAAAAGATCACTCTTCGCGCTTTTTCTGTGTAGCGTTCAAACATAATATAAAAAAGAAGTAACGCCGCCGTCCCGGCGGCTGTCGTGAGAGCGTCTCGCTCTCACGTTCAAGTTTCAGAATCTTTGACATTTAACCAGCGTGGCAGCGAGACGCTGGCGGTACAATTTTCAAATAATTACATAGACTTTTCGGAAAAATAAAATACGTTAAAAAAAGAAGTCTGAACTTTTTTTGCAAATTTATCAAGAATAATATTTTACGGACTTTATGAACTAAAGTTTTAATATGCCGGAAACTCCAAAATTTACTGCATTCGCAGATTTTCCAAAGGCTTTATGCGGCTGGCTTTGAATGCCGGATAAACGGTTGCCGCCAAACATATTATAAAGGCGGCGAAAACGATCAGTAAAATATTTCCTAAATCCGGGCGAAACGGAATATAACTTAAAGAATAAACTTCTTCCGGCAAACTGACAATCTTAAAATAATTGCCGATAAAACAACCTGTTAAACTGAAAATTACGCCAAGAAAAATGCCTGTAAAACCCAGAAACACGCCTTCAAATAAGAAAACAAAGATCAAACTTTTCGCCCGCGCACCGCACGTTCGCAAAACGGCGATGTCGAGTCTTCTTTCATTGACGAGCAGCGCAAGCGTTGTCGTAATATTCAAAGCCGCGATAAAAATTATCAAAGAAATTATGGCAAGCGCGACACGCCGTTCAAGACTCAAAGCGGCAAAAAGCGGCTGATTCGCTTCCTGCCAAGCCAAAACTTTGAAACTTTCGCCCAATGTGATGCGGATTTCGTCGGCGGTTTTGTCCGCGCTGTAAATGTCTTTGACCGAAACGCTTAAAAACTTCGGCGTAAATCTTGATTTTCCGGTAAGTTTTATATAATTTTCGGCAGAAATGGTGATCCAATTTGCATCATATTCATAAAGTCCGGTTTGAAAAATATCAACTGCATAAATTTTTGAATTTCTCGCCGTTTCATTTTCAAACGTAATAATTTCCGCTTCATCGCCGATCTTCAAACCGCTTTTTTCGGCAAGCTCTTTGCCGATTGAAACAGCGATTGGTTGTTCGTTGTTCGTTGCTCGTTGCCGGATAACATCGGACTTTGGACTTTGAACTTGGGGCTTTGGACTTTCAATGACACGAAGCATCGCGTAATTTGTCGCGTCTTTGCCGATAATTACGGCGTTTTCAAAAGTCGTTTCGGAAATTTCCGCGACATTTTCGATTTTTTTGAGTTCGATTTTTACGTCTTTCCAATTGAAAATATCGCCGCCGCCGCTCATAAAAACGGAAATATGCGGCGTATTTGTCAAAATTTTATCGCGCATTTCGTCGGCAAAACCTTGGGCGAGCGATTGCGCCAGAATCAAACTCGCCACCCCCGCCGCGATTCCGATCACGGCGACAAACGACGTAAAACGCGCCAGAGATTTTCGCCGCGCACGAAAATATCTCAAGGCAAGTTTTAATTCGAAAGACATTTGTTAATGGTAAATGGTTAATTGTTAATTGTTAATCGGAATTCGCCAAAACCCATTATTTTGGTTAAAATTCTCTTTACAAAAAATAGCTTTTTGGTACAAAAACGATAACTGAAAATAATTATAGATGTCTTTAAGTACAATCGAAGCCGCCGCCGAAGATATTCGCCGCGGCAAAATGATAATCATCGTAGATGACGAAGACCGTGAAAACGAAGGCGATCTAGTCTGTGCGGCGGAAAAGGTGACGCCGGAAATCGTCAATTTTATGGTAACGCACGCGCGCGGTTTGATTTGTCTGCCGCTGACTGAAGAACGCTGCGATTTTTTGCAATTGCCGCCGCAGACTCAGGAAAACACTTCCGGTTTCGGCACGGCTTTTACGATTTCCATCGAAGCCAAAGAAGGTGTTACGACCGGAATTTCCGCCGCCGACCGCGCTAAAACGATTTTGACCGCCGTTGATCCGCAGACAAAACCGAGTGATCTGGCGCGTCCCGGACATATTTTTCCGCTTCGCTCGAAACGCGGCGGAGTTCTCGTGCGCGTCGGGCAAACGGAAGCGAGTGTTGACATTGCGCGAATCGCCGGACTCGATCCGTCCGCCGTAATCTGCGAGGTGATGAACGAAGACGGCACGATGGCACGTCTGCCGGAGTTAAAAGTTTTCGCTGAAAAACACGATTTGAAAATTATTTCGGTCGCCGATCTGGTGCGTTACCGCATTGAAAAAGAAACGCTCGTGCGGCGCATCGTCGAAACGAATCTGCCGACTGAATACGGAATTTTCCGCGCGATTATTTACGAAAACATCATCAACGGCGAAACGCACGTTGCAATGACGATGGGCGAAGATTTTTCTTCGGACAACGAACCCGTTTTGGTCCGCGTCCAAACCGAGAATATAACCTTTGCGATGTTCGGTTCAAATTTAGGCGAAGCGGCACAGGCGATTCAGACTTCGCTAAAAAAGATTTCCGAAGCTGAAAAAGGCGTGATTCTTTATCTAAGGCAGCGCGAACATAATCTCGATTTGATTCATCAGCTTCAAACTTACGGCGTGATGCAGGAAAAAAATGTAGATTTTCAAACTGCAAAACGCGAAACAGGCTACGGCAGATTTAGAGATTATGGCATCGGAGCGCAGATTTTAAACGATCTCGGCGTAAAAAGAATAAATCTTTTAACCAATCATCCGCCGCATATTAATGCGATTGAAGCGTTTGATCTGGAAATTGTTAATATCGAATCTGTTGGATAAATACCGCAAATAGTTTTACAATAATCAATAGAAAGAACCGAGAATAAATAAAACCCCTTTGAAATAAATTTAATTACTCTCTCCGGGAATTAAATGTCAGAACAAGAAAATAATAAAACTGAAGAGATTCAGGAACAATCAGAGCAGGAAAACTTGGCTGAAGATTCTCCGAATGAATCGCCGCAGAAAAGAAGAATTTTTACGCGGCGAAATGTCGGAATTGCGTTCGGCGCGGCGGCGGTTCTTCTTGTTCTAGTTGCCGTTTTGGGAACAGTTTTATACCGCATCGGTTATTTTGATAACTACATCAAAGCTCAATTCGTCGCTAAAATGGATGAGATCGGAATGGTTTTTGCCGCCGACGTTTTTGAAGTGAGAATTTCTCCGCTCCGATTGGTGCTGAGAGGGGCGACATTTAATGATAAACTCACAGGCGAAAAACTTTTTCGTATCGGTGAAGCCGATCTTGGTTTAACCATTACAGACCTTTACGCGTGGCAGTTGAGCCGCGACATCAGCATTGACACAACCGATCTGAGAGACGTTGAAGCGTGGGTAAATTTTGATGAAAACGGCAATTCAAATTTCGCAAATCTGAAATTAGTCGAA
>JBGTIH010000127.1:0-5619 GCA_041745765.1 Pyrinomonadaceae bacterium
CAAGCAAAAACTGATATTATATCCATTGAAATGAATCGGGTCTTTAGTTGAATAATTTTGTTCAAATCAATCTACTAAATTACTCGTTTCATTTCACTTTTTATCTCAATTTTTCAAATATCTTTTTGGCGAAGGTATTGAATGATTTAACAGGTTCTTTTTCATCTCCCCATTCTCTGCCGAAAATGTAAATCAGAGCTTCGGCTTTTAAGAGATAAGCATCAGTTAAACCCTGGTTTATCTGAATTACCTTGTCAGCATCGAAAATAGCCCTTTCATAATCGCTTTTCCAAAGATTTAACGTGGCGCGAATATAATACGCATTAGCATTATCGGGGTCTAACTCAATAGCAGTTTCGAGTTCAGCCTGAGATTTATCTGCTTTGCGATCAAAAAGATAAACATACGCTAAATTTGAGCGAATGGCGGAATTTTGCGGAGCAACTTCGACAGCTTTTTCTAAAGATTTTCGGGCTTCTTTAAAATTGCCGACATTGAGATAAGCCATTCCAAGATTATTTAAAACCTCTGCATCATTTTTGTTGTTCTTTAAAGCTGATTTTAATAACTTGATTGCTTCTCTGTCTTTCCCTTGATTATAAAGTGCTAAACCTTCTTCGCGGGCGGTTTGTGCTTGGGCAAAAAAGGTAAATGTTAAGCTAAGGCTAATTAGTAAAGTGAGTTTGAAAAATTGAAGTTTCATTTATTCTCCTACAAAGCAATAAAAATTATTTTAAGCCATTAGTTTATTTTTTGACAAGAAATTAAAGATAATTCTGCATTTTTTTATCTGCGCCGAATTTGTTTATAATTGGTTTATCCAAATAAAGCAAAGGAGAATTTTTTACCGAATATGAATACCGAAACTTTAAACTTCGATACCGCCGGCGGCGCGACGACCGCATTTGTCGCAATGCCTGACAACACGGATGAAAATACGAAAGCGATTATTTTGATTCAGGAATGGTGGGGATTGGCGTATCACATCAAAGACATTGCCAAACGCTACGCCGCAGAAGGTTTTATATGCATCGCGCCCGATCTCTATCGCGGAAAAATGGCGGCGAATCCCGAAGAAGCCTCTACTTTAATGAATAATTTGCAAATCGAAGACGGAATTGACACGATCAAAAACACGATTGCAAAGGCGCGTGAAACTTATAATCCGGCGCATTTCGGCATCACGGGTTATTGTATGGGCGGAACTTATGCCTTACGCGCCGCCTGCGAACTCGAGGGTTTGAACGCGGCTGCGCCTTTTTACGGCGATATTCCCGAAGAAGATATTTTGAAAAACTTAAAAATCCCGGTGATTTTCATATCCGGCACAAAGGATCAATGGATAAATACGGAAAAGGTCGCAAAACTCGAAGAAATCGCCGCTAAATACGATCTTCCGGTCGAATCCGTCAAATACGAAGCCGATCACGCATTTTTCAACGACACGCGCCCCGAAGTCTATGATGAAACCGCCGCCAAAGATGCTTGGAGTTTAGTTACAGGATTTTTTAACGAGAAATTGTAATCGGTTATCTAATATTCCGGCGAAAACTATTAGACATTATTTGTTTATATTTTCTTTCCTTCGTGAAAATGCGCGTGTTCCATCTTTATTTCAAATAATGTCTAATATCATTAGTTTATTTCGTTCCCGTTTAAGTTTGTAACATTTATTACTGTTTATCTGAGAGTCATTTCTCGTCTTTTTTCTGAAACTCGTTAAATTTGTCGCTGATAACTTTACCGTCCTTTAAAATCACCTGTCTTTGCGCTTTGTCCGCCAGATTTTGATCGTGCGTTACCAGAATCAGCGAAACATTGTGGCGGTTGTGCAGATCTGTCATCAGATCGAAAATGTGATTGCCGTTTTTGGAATCGAGATTTCCGGTCGGTTCGTCCGCCAAAAGTATTTTCGGTTGATTGGCAAAAGCGCGGGCGATGGCGATGCGCTGCTGTTCGCCGCCGGACAATTCGGTCGGATAATGATGCCCGCGATTGGTCAGTTCGACGGCTTCAAGCAAGTCTTTGGCGCGTTCTTTGGCATCTTTCAAACCGAGAATTTCCATCGGAATTAAGATGTTTTCAAACGCCGTCAGGCTTGGAATTAAATGAAACGATTGAAAAATAAAACCGATTTTCTCGCTTCGCAAAGTCGCCAGACCGTCTTCGTTCATCTCGGTTATATTTTCATCATCAATCAAAATCGCACCGGAAGTCGGCGCGTCCAATCCGGCAATCAATCCCAGAAGCGTTGATTTTCCGCTCCCCGACGCGCCCGTTACGGAAACAAATTGCCCGTCCGGGATTTCCAGAGAAACATCTTTTAATATCGTCAAATCTTCCGTGCCGGATTGAACGGTTTTAGTTACGTTTTGCAGAGTTATCATAATAAAAATTGTAAACAATCTTAATGGTGAACGGTGAATGGTGAATGGTGAATTTTCGGAATAATTTACTTTTCACCATTTTTGATTCACCAATTATCATTTATCATTAATCATTCACCATTCACCATTCACCATTAAGATATAATTTACCATTTTTGACGGCTTGCAAAAATGGCGCAAACAAGTTCGACATTTTTTGCATCATAAAAAACGAGTTTAGCGAAACACACATAAAAAATATATGTTTAGATTTATTCGATTATTTGCCATTTTAAGTTTCATTTCTTCGGCGGTTATTTTTTCGGCGTGCGATGTTTCGACCGCTGAACCGCATTCGAGAGCCGACGCGAACAGACCGCTGGTCAAACCGAAAATTACTTCTGACAGACCGAAAATTGTTGCTTTCGGCGATAGTTTGACCGCCGGATTCGGGCTTGCCGAAAAAGATTCTTACCCGTTTCTTTTGCAGCAAAAACTCGATGCTGACGGATTTAATTATGAGGTCGTCAATGCCGGAGTTTCGGGCGAAACTTCGCTTGGCGGTTTGGAAAGAATAGATTGGGTTTTGGAACAGGAAAATGTTGATATTTTGGTTTTGGAACTCGGCGCAAACGATCTTTTGCGCGGTTTGCCGGTTGCTAAAATGAAGGAAAATCTCAGCACGATCATCGAAAAAGCGAAGGCGAAAAATGTCAAAGTTCTGCTCTGCGGAATGCTCGCGCCGGACACGATGGGCGCGGAATACCAGCGCGATTACGTGACAGCTTTTCCCGATCTGGCAAGCGAACACGAGGTTGAATTTTTGCCGTTCTTTCTGGAAAATGTCGCGCTCAAAAAGGAATTGAATCAAGCCGACGGAATTCATCCGAACGCGGAAGGCACGAAGATTATGACCGAAAATATTTATAAATCTCTCAAACCGATGTTGGAAAAATAGATTTGTTTTGGCATTATAAAAAACAGCAAAAGCCCGGGCTTTATGTTCGGGCTTTTTCGTTATCCGAATGACAGCAAAATAAATAGAAAAACAGATTTATCAGAATATAAACAAATGAACGTAATACATCTCGAATGCGCTTTTTGTCATAAAAATTACGAAGCTGGACGGCTTTTAAATCTCTGCGGCGATTGCGGAAAACCGCTTCTCGTCCGCTATGATTTGGAAAAAGGGAAACAAACCCTGACGAAAGAATCGCTTTCTTCGCGTGAAGCGAGTTTATGGCGTTACCGCGAGGTTTTGCCGGTCGAGAATGAAGAAAATATCGTTAGTTTCGGCGAGGGCTGGACTCCTCTTTTAGAAGCAAAGACACTTGCGACGCATCTGCCGTTAAAAATAAATCTTTTTATCAAGGACGAAGGACAAAATCCGACGCAGAGTTTTAAGGCACGCGGAATGACTGCCGCCGTTTCAATGGCGAAAGAACTCGGCGCGAAGAAATTAGCCGTTCCGTCCGCCGGAAATGCGGCTGGTGCGCTTGCCGCTTACGCGGCACGTGCCGGAATGGAAGCGCATATTTTTATGCCGTCGGACACGCCGCAGGCAAACATCATCGAATGTCGGCAAACCGGCGCGTTTGTTACTTTGATTGACGGTTTGATCACGGATTGCGGAAAGATCGTCGCGGAAAGAAAAGAATCTGAAGGCTGGTTTGACGTTTCGACTTTGAAAGAACCGTATCGCGTCGAAGGCAAAAAAACGATGGGATACGAACTTGCTGAGCAATTCAAATGGAATTTGCCGGACGTGATTTTATATCCGACAGGCGGTGGAACGGGTTTGATCGGAATGTGGAAGGCGTTTGAAGAGATGGAAGCGATGGGCTGGATCGGCGAAAAACGTCCGCGAATGATTTCGGTTCAGGCAGAAACCTGTGCGCCGATTGTTCGTGCCTTTCACGCAGGGCTTCGCTTTGCTGACGAATTTGAAAACGCCGAAACCGTTGCTTCTGGCTTAAGAGTTCCGAAGGCAATCGGCGATTTTTTGATTTTGGACGCTTTGCGCGAATCCGGCGGAACAGCCGTTGCGGTTTCCGATGAAGATTTGGTCAAAGCGGTGGGGGAAATCGGCGCGGCAGAAGGCGTTTTTTGCGCTCCCGAAGGCGCGGCGTGTCTTCCGGCTTTGCGGAAATTGGTCGCGCAGAATTTGATTGATGAAAACGAAACGGTCGTGATTTTCAACACCGGCGCGGGTGTCAAATACTTAGAATGTTTTTGAGAATTTCAGAAATCATAAATTTACGAGTAATTTGTAAAATACCGGAATAGTACCGGACTGAATTTAAAACCGTTCCCGAAGATTGAGCGAATAAATTTAACGAATGTTTAATCTAAAAAAATAATGAATAAGGGAACAAAAAATGAATTTAGAAAGAAAAACTGTTTTGATTATCGGCGCGGGGCGCGGAATCGGTCGGTCGGCAGCCGATCTTTTTTCACAAGCCGATGCCAATGTCGTGATCAGTTCGCGCGACGAAGCCGAATTGATGGAACTCGAATATAAACTTAATTCAAAGGGAAATCCGAATATTCTGGCACTTGCGGCAGATGCTTCGGTTGAGGAAGATATAAAGGATTTAGTCGAACAAAGCGTAAAGAAATTCGGTTCGATAGATTTTCTGGTTCACACGGCGGGAATGGGGATTTTAAAGCCTTTCGGCGAATTAACGCTGGAAGATTTTGATAATCTGATCAATGCCAACGTGCGGACGGCTTTTAATGTTTTGCAGACGGTTTTGCCGGTGATGGCTCAGCAGAAATTCGGGCGCGTCGTGGCGATTCCGGGCGTTTTGGGCAAAGTGCCGATGATGCAGGCTTCAGCGTATTGTGCGGCAAAATACGCGCTGACCGGAATGATTAAATGTCTCGCGCAGGAATATAAACGCTTCGGCATCAGATTTTCGCTGATGCACTTCGGCGGCGTTGATTCTTCGTTCTGGGATAATATCTCGATGAAGGTTCAGCGCGATAAAATGCTCTCCGTTGATGCAGCGGCAGAAGCCGTGTTTTTCGCCGCTACGCAATCCGGCGAAGGCGTGATGTCGGAAATCGTGCTGATGCCCGAATCGCATCAGATTATTTGAGCTTAAACAGAATTTTTTTACTGTTCCAGTACGCTAGTAAAAGCTATGCGCTTTTAGCGCAAGAATTTATTAAGTTTTCTTTTCTTAATCAGAAAAGAGCAATAAAGCGAATTTTATTCGCGTTCCGATTCCAAAACCTCTGCACTTGCAGT
>JBGTIH010000128.1:0-4209 GCA_041745765.1 Pyrinomonadaceae bacterium
GGTGATTGACCACGCTCTGCCGAACTGCGTTTCGCATCAAACTTACAAAGGCATCGTGGACGGCAAGTCTCACGCGGTTTTTAACGTGAAAATCTTCGTCCGCGAAAACGCGAGCGGAACGGACGGTTATCAATCGAACAAGAATCTTCTGCTTTCAAATGAAGCGAGAGTTGACACGAAACCGCAGCTTGAAATTTATAACGACGACGTAAAATGCGCTCACGGCGCGACCGTGGGGCAGCTCGAAGAAGAAGAATTATTTTACCTTTTGAGTCGCGGCTTGAATGAAACTCTGGCGCGAAATCTTTTAACTTACGGTTTTGCCGAAGAAATCGTTAATAAAATCGGAATTGAATCAATTAAACGGCAATTGGACGAAGCGGTTTTAAATCGCCTGAACGCAAATTTGGAGATGTGAAAAAATTATGAGAATGAGAACAAATTTAATAATCGAAGAAGATATTCTGAAAAGAATTGACGCTATCGCCGGAGAAAAAAACAAACGCGCTGCCATTATCGAAAAAGCCTTGCTCGAATTTATCGAACGCGAAGAATTAAAAGAAGCAAACAAGCCGCAGCCGGAAACCGTTAGCTGAAAATCAGCTTTGGAAACTAAATGAGCGCAAATTTGGGGGCATAACAATTTATGCAAAATTTAAGAACAATCGAGCCTTTAATTTCAATTTATGATCTCGAATCATTGCCCGATGACGGCAATATTTACGAATTGTTTGAAGGAGAACTCCTCGTGGCAAAAGCACCCTCTTTGAAACATCAGGAAATAATCGGCAATTTTGCAACGATTTTAAATAATTACTTATGGCAAAATCCGATCGGACAAATTTGGATTACGCCGGGCGTGATTTTTGATGAATACAACAGCGCGATTCCCGATCTGGCGTTTATTGCCAAAGACAGAATTCCGCAAATCGCTTCGGGACTTCACATCGTCGGTGCGCCGGATTTAGCGATTGAAATTATGTCGCCGGGAACGGAAAACGTGCGCCGCGACCAGATCGTCAAACGCCAAACATACGGCAAATTCGGCGTAAAGGAATATTGGATTGTCGAACCGACGGTCGAAGTTATCGAAATCACCCGTTTAAATGAAAATGTTCTCTCTTCGGTCGGAATTTTCAGAAATAATGATGAGATTTCATCGCCGCTTCTTCCCGATTTGAACTTTACGGTGAAGGATGTTTTTAGGAAATAATTTTATGACAGCAGTAAAACAGATGAGCAATTTTGATGTAGAAAAAATTCGTGAAGATTTTGGTAATGAAAGACACAAAATTATTTTGGGTGAGGCTGTCGAAACTCTTAAAGACGAGATACAAGATTGTTCGATTGATTTGATATTTGCCGATCCGCCTTACAATATCGGGAAAAATTTCAATGGTCATAAAGATAAATGGAAAAATGATGAAAGCTATCTCGAATGGTCTTATCAATGGCTTGATTTATGCGTAAAAAAACTAAAGCCGAACGGCAGTTTTTATGTGATGACTTCAACGCAATTTATGCCGTATTTCGATATTTATTTGCGGAATAAATTGGAGATATTGTCGCGTATCGTCTGGTTTTATGACAGTTCGGGCGTGCAAGCCAAAAATTATTACGGCTCGATGTATGAACCGATTTTGTTTTGTGTCAAAGACAAAGAAAATTACATATTTAACTCTGAAAAAATTTTGGTTGAAGCCAAAACAGGTGCCAAACGCAAGTTAATTGACTATCGAAAAAATCCGCCTCAAGTTTATAACTCGGAAAAAGTTCCGGGCAATGTTTGGGAGTTTCCGCGTGTTCGCTATCGAATGGACGAATATGAAAATCATCCGACGCAAAAACCGATTGCTCTTTTAGAAAGAATTATCAAGGCAAGTTCAAACGAAAATGATTTGGTTTTAGACCTTTTTGCCGGAACTTTTACTACCTCGTTTGTCGCTAAACAATTAAATCGCCGTTCAATCGGAATCGAATTGCAGGAAGAATATGTAAAAATCGGGTTGCGAAGACTTGAATTGGAAACCGAATTTAAGGGCGAAAAATTGGAAAAACCCGTTCGCACTTTTGAAAAACCTGCGGTTGCCGAGCAAACGACTTTGTTTTAGAGAATGGAGCATAGCTTTACCAAAAAATTGAAAGAAATTTTAACTTCGCATTTTGGCGAAGCGGGCGAAACTGTGTATGAAAATAGTCAGATTTTGCGGTATTTGAATCTGAAAACAAAATCGGCGAACAGCGGCTCAAAAGCGCGTGGAAGTTTTGCCAATCTTTATGCGGTTTATGTTTTGATAGAAGATTACATTGAAAAAGGTTTTGCTGAAAACGAAACTTATGCGAAATACGAAGGCGCGGAATTTTCCAAATTATTAACACGGCAAAGACAGTTACCTTTCGGAAGCAAACTTCAAAATCACGCGCTCAACAATCGGATCAACACCGAATTTCAAAAGTTTTTTCCGACATCCGAATTTATCCCGATTCTCCGCAATCTCGAAACGAACCGTTATTGGATAAATGAAAATTTACTGAAAATTAAACTGGGCAAGAATATTTTCAATATTTCAAAAGCGGTAATTGAAATAATTGACGAATATATCAGAACAAAACAAGACGCTTTTCAAAAATTCATTCAAACTTGCGAAGAACTTCAAACCATTGGAAAAACTTCGCCCGAAAACGTCGAGGAATTTATTTTATCTTTGCTTGCGCCAAATGTTGATGCACGGCTTTTTGAAATTGTCAGCTACGCAATACTGAAATTTTACTATCACGACCAAAAAATCTTTTGGGGATTCGAGATTGAAAATTTGGCTGAAGAAAATCTCAAACTTTACAAAACCGGCAGAACAAACGCAAACGACGGCGGAATTGATTTTGTGATGAAACCGCTCGGCAGATTTTTTCAAGTTACGGAAACTTTGGATTTCAAAAAATACTTTCTCGACATTGATAAAATCGAAAAATATCCGATTACATTCGTTATAAAATCCGAAGAATCTATCGAAAATCTGCATCAAAAATTAAAAGAAAATGCAGTTAAATCGTATCTGATTGTAGCGATTGTCGAAAGATATTTGAGTTGTATCGAGGAACTTATAAATATTCCGGTTTTGGTTGAGAGATTTAGAGAAGCAGTTGAGCAAGACTATTTGAATTCAATACTTTCCGAAATAATTACGCAAAGCAAGGTTGAATTTAATTATCAGGAAGACGAAGAAAATTTATGACAGCAGTAAAACAGATGAGCAATTTTGATGTAGAAAAAATTCGTGAAGATTTTCCCGTTTTATCGCAGACGGTGAACGGGAAACTTCTGGTTTATTTGGATAATGCGGCTTCGTCGCAGGTTCCTAACTTAGTGATCGAGCGCGGCGCGAAATATCTGGCAGAAGAGCATTCCAATATTCATCGCGGCGTTCATTATTTAAGCCAGCACGCGACGACCGCGTATGAAGCGGCGCGGGAAAAAGTGAAACGCTTTATCAACGCCAAAGAAGCGAAAGAATGTATTTTCGTGCGCGGTTGTACCGAAGGCGTAAATCTGGTCGCTTATTCTTACGGGCGAAAATTTATCGGCGAGGGCGACGAGATTATCCTGTCGCAAATGGAGCATCACGCCAATATTATTCCGTGGCAGGTTTTGGCGGAAGAAAAAGGCGCGATTATCAGAGTGATTCCGATGAATGAGCGCGGCGAGCTTATTATCGAAGAATACGAAAATATGCTCAATGAACGCACGAAAATTGTCGCTGTTTCGCACGTTTCAAATTCTTTGGGAACGATCAATCCGGTAAAGGAAATGATCGAGGCGGCGCATAAATTCGGCGTTCCGGTCTTTGTTGACGGCGCACAAGCCGTGCCGCATTTTCCGGTTGACGTGCAGGATCTGGACGCGGATTTTTACACTTTTTCCGGTCATAAAATGTTTGCGCCGACGGGCAGCGGTGTGCTTTACGGCAAAAAAGAATTTCTCGACAAAATGCCGCCGTATCAAACCGGCGGCGGAATGATTCGCACGGTTTCGTTTGAAGAAACGACTTACGCGCCGATTCCCGAAAAATTCGAAGCCGGAACGCCCGCCATCGCCGCCGGAATCGGACTCGGCGCGGCAATTGATTATCTGAATTCGATTGATTTTGCGGCGGCGGCGCGTTACGAACACGAACTGCTCGAATACGCAACCGAAAAACTTTCAAACATCGA
>JBGTIH010000129.1:0-3108 GCA_041745765.1 Pyrinomonadaceae bacterium
CGATTTACTATCAATAAAAATTCGGATGGCTTACAAACTTATCTTTCTTTTGTTTGTCCTGTTCGGCTTTCTTGGCTTTGTTTCGCTTTACAATCTCGTTTCTCTGCAAAGCGTATTGTTTAGCATTATCACGAACACTACTGTTTGCGATGGCAACAATGGTCTTAATTCGCTGAAATGCAGTAACCTCACGAGCTTTCGCCGAAAAAGTAGCAAAATCCCAGTCGGCATCGTGGATTGCATCGGGGTTTCCTCCCTCATCACAAGCCGCTGAAAAGTTTGCGGCAGTCGAGAAATTGCCGGGATGATTGCCGGACAGAAATAGTTTTTTATGCTTTTCGATACGCCGCTGTTTTTCATTTGCATCTGGAGCGGAAGCAATTTCATTGAACACTTCCGGCTTCGACATATACGCCGCCAGTTTTTTAATATCACTCATTAGTTGTTACCCCCGTAAAGTTTTTGTTTCAGATGTTTGTCGAGTTCCGCTTTGAGTTCGTTTGTCTTTTGGCGAATTGATTCTTGATGTGTATCAAGAAAAAATAATTGGCTGTCTATGGCAGAATGACTGACAGTAAGCTCATAAACGACCGCTTTTGCCTCTTGAACGGCTTTTGCGGCATCTGCCAGACTCGATTGCAGTTCGGTCTTTAGTTCAGCCGCCGCCGCCCGTTCCGATTCAAGTTCGGCGAGTCGTTCCCTATAATCTTTGGTTCGCTCAAAGAAAATTGTTCTTTCGAGTTCGAGACGGGAGCGTTCCAATTTTGAGTGCAAATCCGCATCCGCAGCGATGATTGAATCGTCTAGTCTTTGCTGTAATTGTGTCTGTTCGTATAACAAACCCGATAAATTGCTCATTTTGTGTAAGCTCCGAATTTTAATTGATACTGGAACATTTCGTTTCGGCGTAATTTCAGCCGACTCATTCGCGAATTGTCCCAGTGTCAAAGATTTGAAGCGCAAAGGATTGACCCGATGCGCCCTTTCTCCGTCTGCGTTGATGTTGAAAATTATTCTGTCAGACGGGCGAAATCTTAAAATTTATGACGGGAGCAAGGAAGTTCAAAACCTTGCTCCTATGTCCGGCAAAATGCCGACGAAAACGAGAAAAGTTTTTCCAATCGGCGCGGGATTATGATTATCAAACCGAAAGAAAGAAGCTCTTACGGCGAATTGTCATAAACCCGATGTGTTATTGTCGAATGTTAAAGGGTTATAGTCAAGTAAAATATTCGGATAAGCCTAATTATATCAATATGTTACAAATACTGTTATAACTGTCAAGGAATTATTTAGAATTTTTGAAAAATTAAAAAAAATGATTAATTCCTTGACAGTTATAATAAATTAGATAATAAAATCAGCGGATTATGACAGATAAATGTAATTGTGTATCATCCACGAACACGCTGAATTGCTGTTTTCTGTAAGTTTAATGAAATGAATAGTTTAATTGAAAACGGATGTTAAAAATTTACACACATTAACTATCCTAAAAGGAAAGAGCGGTTTTTATTATTTCACGGTCTTTTTTATCGAATAGATTTATTGCCGTATCCCAAAAAATTGCATTCATAATATGCGGCTGTGAGAGATACCGGAAATTATTTACCAGTTTCAGAGCCTTGCCGAGTTTCGACCGGAACAAAGCCCGAACCGATGCCGAATTATTAAATCGAAGTTCGCCGCGCAAATCAGAGCCGACCGGATAGAGCGCAAATGTTTTGTTTGACTGGATGAGTGAACCGTCTTTATATGTTCGCCGTTTGTCGTCGTCGTCTGGATTGTATGAACGGCAGTTAAAGTATCGTGTGTTCTCGAAAGCCTTTTTATTTTTCAGATGCGGCAATGCGGCGAACTCATACCAGTTATCACGCAGAGAAACGGCGTTTTCGGGCGTGTAGCAGTCGAAATTGACGGCGATATGAAGGCGGGAACAACTTGCCCGATACGCATTGAAAGAGCCGCCGAATTGACTTCTAACGAGCAATTGAAAACGATTCATTTGCCAGTCGAAATTTTTGTAAAGTTCGGATTCGTGGCTGTATCCTGCGTGATTATCGCCGAATAACAGAGCGGAAACAGACGTTTCAAAGTCGAAAAAAGGATTATAAAAATTGAATTTCCCGCCGTTATATCTATCAGCGGCAATCGTGATGCCGTCGAGTTTGACAGCATCGCCGTAATGATTCGGCGCATAGTATGAATGCTCGCAACCAACCCGAAAACGGAATGTATCTATCAGAGAATTTTCGGAAATCCTGAAATTGACATCGTTATAGCAAACGCTTATACTATCCATAACTATTAACAGTAGTAAGAAAAACTTTCCAGTATCAAAAATAGTTTTTCGGTTCTAAATTTCGTCGCTTAGTTGCTCCACTTCTAAGCGGCGATTTCTCATTTTACCTCATAACATTGTTTAATACCTAAATCTATTGACTTTAGCGGCGTTAAGGCGTGTCGGAATCTCGACAAGGTGCGGGAGGGAAACCGTTCTCGGCGACCCAATGGAAGAAGAAAAAGAGCCGTAATAAATTAGCGAAAAAGAGCAGAAAACATAATAGATGAACTTATTGCAATGTTGCAATAAGTTCCAAAGGAGCAAATATGAAAGAACCAGAAATCAGAACCATAGTCAGCCAAGCCCTCGGCTGCTACAAAAGGCTTTTTCCTTGACGCATATCTTTTGGAGAAAGGCGGGAAACACTTTCAAATTCCGAACGATATTGATTTACTTCCCACTGCCAAGCCTCTTGAATGACATAATAAGGGTCATAAAGAATCCAGATAAGATAATCCCAATCGTAATTACTCGCACTCGGAACTTTGGTAACATTTGAACCTTTTTTGCCACTTGGACGACACGCTTTAATCTGATAACGAAACCCGTTATAGATGAAATCAGAGCCACGAGTTACAGCAGTTCGCCCGATGCAATCTTGCCCGTAGCTTTCTTCACTATGTCCGACAAGTCGAGCCGCATCATATTCAGAAACAGAGCTTGTAATCGAAGGAGCGACACCAAACTTCTGCTCCCATTCCAAAGCGACAGCAACAAGACGACTACGCAGTTCATCCGTGCATTTTGAAACCTCAATCATATTA
>JBGTIH010000130.1:0-44619 GCA_041745765.1 Pyrinomonadaceae bacterium
CGCTTGAAACAATAAAAATGGTTCAGCCAAAAGCAGAGATAATTTTAATAGAAAAGGTCAAAGCAGCCATCGGACGAATAGGCAGCATTCATCGGCACAACATTTCTATTTCTTCTGCTTAATTTGGCGAAGGTATTGATAAAATGATTTGCCTTGAGATACTCAAGCAATCAAAAATTAGCGGCAAGATGAAAATCCGACCTTCATCTTGCCTTTAATTTTAATCTAAAAGAATTTCCCGTCAGATTGGATCGTGGGATTTCTTATTCACTCTGAAAAGGTTTAACTTCTTGTTCTTAGAAAATTCGTGATTTTGCCGCTTTAGGCGAATACCCCGTCAGCGAATCTAGCGGGATAGTCCGAAAATGACAAATTTTCAAAATTTATTTTACGTTTCAATCTTCTCCGCGGGAAGATTCTTTCATCTGCGGAGTTTCTATCTCCGTTTCTTTTAATGTTTTCTTGAAATTTTCATCCCGACAATGATTCGGAAACGCATCGCAATAGCGCGTAATGCCGATTTGCATCTGCAATACGTTGTGGAGCGGAAAATACTTGACCCGTTTAGTCTTTCGAGAAAAAGTTTCGAGCGGTTTGATGTTTTTGAACCAGTAAGATAAATCTGTCTGATCTAAAGTATTTTCAAAAATATCACAGGTCGGACTGCTAATTTTATACTTTATTTCGGTAAAATTGATCGAATGATTATCGGTTTTGGAAATTTGGACCTCGGCATCGCGGGTATGACAGGCGATACACGAAGACCTCGGGTTATCTACCGTTCCGTTTAATCGCTGACCGCAACCGAGATGTTGGGTTTTTTCGATATCTTTGTTGATCAATGATTCTTTAAGATTCTTAAACCCGGCTACTTTTACCTCAGGATCGTTGCCGAACATTAAACCGAGCGGTTCGACTTTTTCCCAGCCATCAAATTTCCCGATTTCCTTTGTGAGATTTCTCAGCGGATTATAAGTAAATGTTCCGAAAACCCAACCTGAAAATTCGTCGGCGCGACTATCCCGGACAGCCAAATCAATCTGTAAAAGACGAAGTGTCGGATAGCTTTCAATTTCGTCGGGATGTGAATTCAGTCCCGCTCGATTAATGTCGGTTCGCCAGACAAGGTTGCTCTTTTCCAGAAAAGCGGCTTCTTCATTGGTTGCCGCCGTAAATAAAAGTTTGACAATTACAGTTCCGTCGGGAAAATCCATTTTCTTAAAATTTTTAGGATTCGGATATTGTCCTTTCTCATTTTCATATTTGGTCATTTCTTGCCAAATTCTATTGATATTATATCCGCCTAAATTGTTAAAGACGGCAACTCCCCAATTTTGAATCGGTTCTTTCGGATTACTGCACGCCTTGTTATCAAATCTGGGTTTTGGTTTAGGCGTTTCCGTGCATTCGCTTTTTCCGTCTAACTCTTCTTTGCAGTTGCAGCGTTCCTTTGTCAAACCGTGAATGAATTCGCGTCCTCTCGGTTTGGGATCGTTTTTTTTGTCAGCGTGCAGCCAAGGTGCGTGAAACCATTGCGGGTTATCTTTAAGTAGCGGATTCCAGTCGTTTTCGATATTTCTTCCGTCGTTAAGACTAATATTTTCTTTGTAGGCATATTTCAATACCTCTGTTAAATATTCTCTGCCCCACTTTTCCCATCTTTCCTGAGCAGATTTGTTAACATTAAAAATATTTGCGTATTTAGGATTTTGCCACGGGAAACTTTGTTGAACCGGTTCATTTTTTGGATAATTTTGGCTAAGTTGGAAAATAGGATATTTTTCCGCATTCGCTTTGTTTTTTTCACGCCACCATTCGGTCGGCGCATATATATGCAAATAGCTCGGAAACAATTTGTTTGAATTCAATTTAGTGTGAAATGTTTCATTTTGGATCGTTTCTTCGGCGAAAACTGTCGAACCGGAAGATAAATCGAAAACCGTCGGTAAAACCAAAATACTGTAAAATATTATAAAGCAAGCGATGATAAGGTATTTGCAGATCATTAATTGTGCCTCCGAACTTATTTTATTTCGTGTAAACCGTTTTAAGTTTTGAAAAAGTGCTTAGGATTTAATTCGGCAGACATTTTTGAAAACAGGTTCTACATAAACCTGTTTAGTATTTGAAAAATTCCGGTAAAGCCAAAGAATCGGAAAAAATTAGTCCACAGAATTTTGCTCGCAACCTTTTATGAAAATCCGGTTTTTTTGATTTAAATTTTGATGTGTATAATAGCTTGATACATCATAATTTTACAATATTTTTTTCATCAAATTATCAAACAATCCCCAAAAGAACAGATATTCATAAAATACTAATTATCGGCTCAGACATACGAATTACGATTTTTGAAGAATTCTTTGGAATATATAAACGAAGGAGAGATTAGATTTCTTTTAGCCGAATAATGCATTTATCTAAACTTGGTGAATTTATTCGGGCTGATTCAACACTCCAATAATCTGAAACAAATCTTTTAAGTTCAGAAGTATATAATTTTCCAACTTGGGCAGTTGAGTTTTGTTCTGGAACAATTGCCGAACGTATCTTTGAAGATCGTGATCCTCGAGCAAGATTTACAAGTTTTTGTTTTGGGTCTTTCTCATTTTCTGGATCAAGCGGAACTTTTTCGATATTTATATTTAAGAAAATTGCAATATTTTCTCGGTCAGCAATTAGCCAACTCTCTATTTCCCGGACAACTATCCGAAAAATCATCAAATTATTTCGGTTTGGAAGCCAATTGGAAATTACTTCAGATGGGCATTGGCAATTAGTATCCATAAAATCAACTAAGGAAAGATAGCAGATTTCTTTAGCCGTTTGATTAAATTTATCAATTTTTTGTTTGATATAAGTAAATCCTTTTTTACCATAACCAACTCCAACATCATGACCTAGGTGTTGAATTATACGAATTGCAACTGCTTCATCAATTTCGCCTTCAACTAAATAATTGATAATTGCCATTATTCAAATACGAGTTCAAGTTGTTGAACATTTTTAGGTGTAGTTTTAGGAATCATTACATCTGCAACAGTCAACCCCGCATTAAGTTGTTGTTTTTCTTCTTCAGATGCAGATTTAAGTAAAGTTCCATTCTCACTAGGCTCAAGACGAATTACTTCCTCAGCCCCAATTCCTTCATCGCTTAACATTTCTTCTGAATAAGTGCTTATGATTATCTGACGTGATTTTACCTTTCGTCTTCTATTAATTTTTTCCATCATTGCAGGAAATTGTCGCACAACCTCTGAGTGTAGCGATAATTCAGGTTCTTCTAACAGCAACATTCCATCACCTTCAAAAAAAGACCATAGCAAGCCAAATAATCTTAATGTTCCATCTGAGAACTGAACTTCATTTTGTCGTGCCGCATGTGGTCGCCAATGTTCAAAAAGTCCGATTAAATGAGGAACTCCAAATTTATCCCGTTCTACTTTTAGTTCGTTTAATTGGGGAACCGCAATTTTTAAGGCTTCTTGAATTTTATTAAGCCGAGATTCTCTGTAATTTGCTTGGGTGTTTTCTACACGTTGCAGAAAATCTCTGCCAAATGGATCATTAGAGATTGGAACGGAAGTAAAACCTTGCGGATCTCTGATAACTTGAGGAAGTAGATGCTGATAACTAATATTTTGAAAAAAACTAACTACATCTCGAAAATCTTTATTTAAGTTAATTTGCTCTAAAGCTGTTTGTGTTAGTCGAAGAGGATCTTTTTTATCTTCTATATCAGGACGCTGTAATAAAATTTTTCCATTATATTCAACATATTCCTCTTTGACTTCCAAATTTTTTCTATGTTGATTAAAACTGAGACGGTAAACCCAAATTTGTTCCGGGTTATCTTCTTTTAATTCGACCTCTATTATAATTTCCGGCTTTTCACGTGCTGCAAGACATCTAATAGCAGATACGCCTCGTCGGTCTTTAACCGCTTTTTCTAAACCTCCGCCACTAGAAAGTGAAATATCGCGAAGAAAACGGAAGATGTCGAGAAAATTTGATTTACCCGAAGCATTTGGTCCAATTAGGAATAACCTTCGAGAGAGATTTATTTCACCTTTCTTAAAGTTTTTCCAATTTTCAATTTTCAACCTCGTAACAAACATTTAATTTATACTCTCTGATAATATATAATCTTACAAACTTATTACTCTTTATTTTACATCAATTCATTAAATGCCAAAACGTACAGATATTAATAAAATTTTAATCATCGGATCGGGTCCGATTGTCATCGGGCAGGCTTGCGAATTCGATTATTCGGGAACGCAGGCGTGCCGCGCTTTGAAACAGGAAGGTTTCGAGGTGGTTTTAGTCAATTCCAATCCGGCGACGATTATGACCGATCCGGAAATCGCCGATAAAACATACATCGAACCGCTTACCGTCGAAACGGTTAGCGCGATTATCGAAAAGGAAAAGCCCGACGCACTTTTGCCGACGGTCGGCGGACAAACGGCTTTAAATTTATCAATCGAGCTTTTTGAGCAGGGAATTCTTGACAAATTCGGCGTGCAATTGATCGGCGCGAATGTCGAATCAATCAAAGTCGGCGAAGACCGCGAGCTTTTCAAAAAAGCGATGGACGAGATCGGCATTCCGAGTCCGAAAGGTAAATTCGCGCATACGTGGGAACAAGCCAGAGAAATTGTCGAAGAAACGGGCTATCCGGCAATCATTCGCCCCGCGTTCACGCTCGGCGGCACGGGCGGCGGGACGGCTTATAACCCGGAAGAATTCGAGGAAATCGTCGAACGCGGGCTTTCGGCTTCGCCGATCTCACAGGTTTTGGTCGAAGAATCACTTTTGGGCTGGAAGGAATACGAACTCGAAGTGATGCGCGATTTAAATGATAACGTCGTCATCATTTGTTCGATTGAAAATTTCGATCCGATGGGCGTACACACCGGCGATTCGATCACGGTCGCGCCGGCGCAGACGCTTTCCGATGTCGAATATCAACGCCTCAGAGATATGTCAATCGCCTGTATCCGCAAGGTCGGCGTGGAAACAGGCGGCTCGAACATACAGTTTGCCGTCAATCCCGAAGACGGCGACGTTCGTATAATCGAAATGAACCCAAGGGTTTCGCGCTCGTCGGCTTTGGCGAGTAAAGCGACCGGGTTTCCGATTGCAAAGATCGCCGCCAAACTCGCTGTCGGCTACACTCTAGACGAAATTCCGAATGATATTACAAAGAAAACTCCCGCGAGTTTTGAACCGACGATTGATTATGTCGTAACGAAAATCCCGAAATGGGCGTTTGAGAAATTTCCCGGTGCGGAAGACGTTCTCGGAACGCAGATGAAATCGGTCGGCGAAGTTATGGCAATTGGGCGGACGTTTAAAGAATCTCTTTTCAAAGGTTTGCGTTCACTCGAAGCCGTTAAACCCTTGCGGCTCGAAGGCATTTCAGACCACATTTTGCAGCAAAAACTGGCGCGTCCGAATTCGCAGAGGTTTTCTTACATAACTTACGCGCTTAGAAACGGTTATTCGATTGAGGAAATTCATCGCTTGACGAAAATTGACCCGTGGTTTTTGGAACAATTGCAGGAAGTTATGTTACTTCAAGCAAGAATTGACGGACGCGCTCTAAACGATGTGCCGAGCGAGGTTTTGCGGACGGCGAAGGAATACGCGCTTTCAGACCGTCGCGTTTCATATCTGACGAATTCGACAGAAGAAGAAGTCAGAGCAAGACGAAAACATTTAAATATCACACCTGTTTATAAAAGAGTTGATACCTGCAGCGCGGAGTTTGAATCGCACACGCCGTATCTTTATTCGACCTACGAAGAAGAATGCGAAGCCGAACCGACCGACCGGAGAAAAATTATGATTTTAGGTTCGGGACCAAATCGCATCGGGCAGGGAATCGAGTTCGATTATTGCTGCTGCCACGCTTCGTTTGCGCTGAGCGATGCCGGTTTTGAGACGATTATGGTCAACTGCAATCCCGAAACCGTTTCGACCGATTACGACACGAGCGACAGATTATATTTCGAGCCGCTGACGTTTGAAGATGTGATGAACATCGTCGAGGTCGAAAAACCGGAAGGCGTGATCGTCCAATTCGGCGGGCAAACTCCGCTTAATCTCGCAGATGAGTTAAACGAAGCAGGCGTTCCGATCATCGGAACTTCGCCGGATTCGATTGATTTAGCCGAAGACCGCAAAAGATTTAGTGCGCTTCTTCAGGATCTAAAGATTCCGCAGCCCGAAAACGGCACGGCGGTTTCAGGCGAAGAAGCCAAAGTGATTGCCGAAAAGATCGGTTATCCGGTGATCGTTCGCCCGTCTTTCGTGCTTGGCGGACGCGCGATGGCGATCGTTTATGATGAGCAAACTCTCGACGAATATATGCGTTCGGCGGTTGACGCATCGCCGGAAAAGCCGATTTTGATCGATAAATTCTTAGAACGCGCCGTTGAAATTGATGTTGATGCTTTGTCTGACGAATCAGCGGTCGTCATCTGCGGAATTCAGGAACATATCGAAGAAGCGGGAATTCATTCGGGCGATTCGAGTTCGGTTCTGCCCGCGCAGCGCATTGCCGCAGAACATCTGGAAACGATCAAACATTACACGAGAAATCTCGCTAAAGCCTTAAAAGTAGTCGGTTTGATGAATTTACAGCTTGCCATAAAAGACGACCGCGTTTATGTCATCGAAGTTAAGCCGCGCGCTTCCAGACCAGTTCCGTTTGTCGCCAAAGCGACGGGGGTTCCGCTTGCCAAAATTGCGTCTTTGATTATGGCGGGCGATAAAAAATTGTCCGATTTCAATTTGCCGGAAGTCCTGAATGTGCCGAAAATCTTCGTCAAATCGCCGGTTTTCCCATTCAAAAAATTCGCCGGAGTTGATCCGATTCTCGGACCGGAAATGCACTCGACGGGCGAAGTGATGGGCGTCGGCGAAACATTCGGCGAGGCTTACGGCAAAGCGATGGAAGGCGCGTTTCTGACTCTGCCGATGCGCGGCAAAGCCTTTATTTCCGTCAATGATTCCGACAAAGGTCAGGCGGTAATTTTAGCTAGAAGATTAAACAAACTCGGTTTCGATTTAATTGCTACTTACGGCACGGCAAAACGTCTGCAGGAAGTCGGTCTGGAATGCGAAATTGTTTTCAAAGTCAACGAAGGTCGCCCGAACATCGCCGACTACATCAAACAGGGCGAGATCAGTTTGATTATCAACACGCCTTTGGGGAAAACTTCGCACTACGACGAAAAAGCCATTCGCAAATCCGCCCTGCAATTCAACGTCCCGACCGTTACCACAATGACCGGCGCGGAAGCCCTGATCGAAGCCATTGCGACGAAAAAATCACAATCCAAAATCGAAGTCCGAAGTTTGCAGGAGATTCATAATTCAGCAGAAACTAAATCAACAGTTAGCACGAGATAATTTTATGACAGCCTTTGTAACTTATCCGGTCGGCAATTCCGAGGATATTAACGACGTTTCGGAACTGGAAAAAATATATGCAGAAAAGGACAATGGCGATGAAGAGCATTTCGGAGTTAGCCTGACGAACGACGATTGGGTTTTAGGTTTAAATTCCAGCAATACATTAATCTGGGAAAATCTGGAGGACGAAAAAATAAAACCGAAGCATTTGAAGAATGTCAGCAAAGAAAAAGTGATAGAACTTTGGCAAAAATTATTTTACGGAAAAATTGATGAAATAAATTCTGAACCTTGGATGGATGGTTATTATTGAAACAAATTATGCCGAAAAAATTAAAAGATATACCGAAACCAATTTATCAATCTGAAGGTCAAATAAGTTCAGAATTCAAACTTCAGGCTGAATAAATTTCGAGAGAGCGCAAACTAAAGTTTGAACTCTGAGCTTTTAATTTTCGACAATTTCAGTTTGTAGCAGGGTAGTCCGAAAATACGAATTTTCAATTTATTGGAAAAATCTTGATAAATTCTTACGTTTGATGGTATGTTTAGTTGTTTTCCGGATACAATTTATTGAATTGCTTACAAATTTGGAGGAGAAATGTTTAAAGTTTTTTCGGCTTTATCGGTTGTTCTGATTGTCTCTGTGCAGATTTGGGGACAATGCGGCGGATATTTTAAGGATTCGAGCCGTCAGGTTTTATCTAATGCGATTGCCTTCGGTCATTTTGAAGATTTTGATAATGACGGGAAGGAAGATCTTTTGGGATTTTCGCCGACGCAGTATATCTGGAGTACCAATCAGAAAGATTATCAGTTTCACTTTTACAAAAGGCTGAATGATAATTCCTTCGATACGACAGCGCAAAGCACCGCGATAGCGAATGTCAGTTTTTTTAACGGTTTCGTTTACGGCGATGTCAATGGCGACGGTTACAAAGACGTGATCGTCAAGCATCAGACGAATCCGCAGACGATCACGACTTATCTGAACGACGGCACGGGCAAGTTCACGACGACCGCGCCGACGCTGACCGCGAACGACACTATTTGGGCGGCGAGCGATTTGAACGGCGATGGAAAAGCCGATCTTATCGTAACCATCGCCAACGGGATTCATTATCGTTTGGCGCAGTCGGACAACAGTTTCGGCGATCCGGTTTTTATCGTGGAAAGTGGATCTATTAGTTCGGGACGGAATCTGTTTGGAATCAGTTATATATTTATCAATAGTTTTTCGATGCTCGTCGAGGATCTAAACGGCGACGGTTTGAAAGATATAGCTTACGTTTCGCAAAGCGGCACCTCGAGTTACAATCTGATTGTTTTGACGAATAACGGAAATCTGAACTTTACTCAATCGCCTCCGGTCGCGTTCGGTCAGGTAATTACGAAATTAAGAGCCTACGATCTGAATAACGACGGCAAGAAGGATTTTATTTCCGATTTCGAGCGAAACTACAGCGCGCGAGTCGCCGTGAACAATGGCGATAATACGTTTACTTCTTCGCAATTAATCATTTTTGCAGACGGCGGAAACAGATTTGCCCAAGACTATGTCGCGAAGAATTTCTCTGCCGCAGATTTCGACAATGACGGTGATACGGACATTATCTATCCGGGAACGAGCGCGTATATGATCTTTTGGAATCAAGGCAACGCGACTTTTTCATCACAGACAATCATAGGTTATCCGGGTATCGATCAGCCCGCTAATCTGGATGGTGACGGCAGAGCCGATGCGGTTTTCTTGAATTATTCGGTAGTCAACAGCAGTTATCGTCTGTGGGACGGAAATAACTTTAACTATTTTTATCGGCACAATTCGGTCAGCTTCAGAAAAAATGTCTGCGAACGTGCCGGACAAACGAAGGTCATTGATTTTGATGGTGACGGTTTTGTTGACCGCGCGTTCTGGAATCCGCAAACCGGCGTTTGGCGGTATTATCCTTCGTATAACAACTTTACGAACAGTCAAGTCACAATGCAGTTGGGATCGGGAGCTTTAGGCGACGTGCCTGTGCCGAACGATTATGACGGCGATGGTAAAACCGATATTGCTGTTTACCGTAAATCCGACGGAACGTGGTGGATCAACGGAAGCCGTGGAACTTCGATCTCCGGTTTCCGGTTCGGACTTCCCGAAGACAAACCCGTTCCCGCCGATTACGACGGCGATGGCAGAGCCGACATTGCTGTTTATCGCCCATCAACAGGCGAATGGCATCTTTGGTTAAGTCAAACAAGCCAGTATTCCGTCATTCGTTTTGGCATCGGCGAAGACAAACCCGTTCCTGCCGATTACGACGGCGACGGCAAAGCCGACATTGCTGTTTACCGCCCATCAACAAGAGTCTGGTATGTATTTAACAGTTCGAATAGTTCTATTTTCATAGTTCAGTACGGTCTCAGCACAGATATACCTGTTCCGGGTGATTATGACGGCGACGGTAAAGCCAATATCACGGTTTATCGGGATGGTGTATGGTATGTTTTGAGAAGTGATTACTCAACTTCGGTAATGTTTTGGGGGCTCGCAAATGACGTACCGTTTTTTAGCGACACCCTGCAATATCCCAGAATTGGTGCTTATCGTTCAGCGACCTCTACGGTATATCTGAGTTTTCAGGATCAATATCCCGGAGCCTCTCCATTTCCGACCGGAAATTCGGCGAACGAGATATTCGTTTCATCAATTCTTCCGCCGCAATAAACGCGGGTAGAATTTAAAGGAAAAAAGGAAGCAGGCTTGAAATTTTAATTTCAAGCCTGCTTCCTTTTTTAACTTTGAATTTGTTTCAAACAGTTTCTTTCGCGTCTTTGAAAACTACGACCTCGGCTTTTCGCATGGCGATAAATTCGAGATCGGCAAAGATTAAAACTCTTGATTGCCTGAAAGATCACGAACGAATCCGATTAACATTAGGGCATCCGGATTTTATTCACCGGAAGCATCTGTTCGGAGAATGATTTCCGGGAATTCCTGGGCGAATTGTTCACGGGGCATTGTGTCAATCTTGCCGCGCAGAGGTCTCGATCCGACGTTTGCTTTGAAACTTCCGTCCATTTCATAGAGTCTGCGGTATTGCGCCGTGTTGCGGATGATTCCCTGCACGTAGCCTTTTGTTTCGCGGAACGGGATTTTTTCGACAAATTCGTCAATTTCGAGCGGCAGAGTTCGCTGCCATTGCACGACTCTGCCGGGACCGGCGTTATAGGCGACGGCGACGAATTCGACCTGTCCGTATTTGTCGTATTGATCGCGGATGTAGGCGGTGCCGAGTTCGATATTGATCGCCGGATTATAGAGCGTCTGCGCGGAAATCGTGCCGAGTTGGGGATTGTATTTGCGCGCCATCATCTGCGCCGTCGGAACTAATAACTGCATTATTCCGTAAGCGTTTGCGCTTGATCTGGCATTGGGATCGAAGATTGATTCCTGACGGATGAAACCGGCGATCTGATACGGATCGAGATTTCGCCGCTCGCCCCATTTTTTGATCTCGTTCCAATGCGTCAAAGGATAAAAAATATCCCATTCCTCGCGTCCCATTTCTTCGGGTGTCATCGCATAATAATCCGGATAGCTGGTTCGCAGAGCGAGAAGTGCGCGGACGTTATCGCCCTTCATACGGTAATGCTTTGCCAGCGCGAGATTGATCTTCGGGCTGTTGTCGGCGGTTTTCTTCGCTTCTACGAGTTCTTCGATTGCCCAATCGAAAAGCCCGATGGTGCTTAGTTCGTCGGCGTTTTCCGCTCTCAATAATTCCTTTTCAGTCGCCGTTTCCGGTGCGACTGTTACGGTTTTCAGATTGGCAACCGCTTGCGGAATGATCGAACCGGCGGGAAAGTTCGGCGGGCTTTGGCATCTGCCGTTTTTCCGCAGCGCATTCAGGCGGTTAAACGAAAGATAACCGTACCAATTTGCGTCGTAGCGATGCAGCATCGCATCGTAGAGCGCACACGCTTCAGTCAATTTTCCAGCGCGTTCCGAATTACGCGCCGCCCAATATCCGGCTTTGCCGCGATTCGTCGTGTCTTTATCAACATATCGCGCCAGATGTTCGGTCAGCATTTGCGAAGAACTTTGAAAATTACCGCTTTCGTGTTCGAGCCAGGCAAGCTCGAATTGCGCTCCGGCAACCTCGATTGCCGCCGGGTATGCGGTCAGCGCGGTTCTTAAAAAGAATGTTTCATCCGCCCGGTTTTTCTTATCGCGGGCTTTTAAGCCGACGGCGACCATTGTTTTCGGTGTCCAATCGCTTTTCGGAAATTGCAGGCGCATTTCAGTGACCGTATCTCGTGCCGCCGCCCATTGCGATGTGTCGGCAAAACCGACGGCGAGATTATGAAACGCTTCTTCCTTTTCGGGAACGCTTGTCGGAATTAAATTAAAAGCCGTCTGCGCGTCCGGCATCCGGCGCATTTTCAGAAAAGTGTTCAGACGTTGGAGATTGATCTGCGGCGAATTTTCCGCCGGAAATCTGCCGATCAATTCATTATAAGCGGCGGATGCTTCGAGAAATTTTCCGGCAGAGACCAATTTTTCGGCGCGTGTTTTGATCTCTTCCGCCGTGCGCGGCGATAAATCTTGTCCGAAACTCATTAATTTCCCCTGGGCTTCGTCAGCGGCTTTTGAACCTGCGCCTTTAAAAAATGTTTTGCGGTAATATTCGATGGCTTGCTGCTGATTTCCGGTTTGTTCAAAAGCCTTTGCCGTCAAAAGAAGCGCGTCCGGATTATGTCGCTCATTCAATAATTTGAGAAAATCCGGAATTTCGCCCGCCTTTCCGGTTTGCGCGTCCATCGCGAGATTTGCCCATAAAAGTTTGGTTTCCCGCGCCCGCATCGAATTCGGAAAATCACGCGCAAGTTGGGCATAAACCTCCATCGCTTCAGCGGTTTTGCCTAATTCCTGCAGAGATTTGCCGCGCAGCCAGAGCGCGTAATCGCCGACGGTCGTCAATGCGCGGAAAACATCGGAATTGAGAGTCGATTCGGCGGCGGCAAAATTTTTATTTTCGTATTGAATTCGCGCCCGCAGAAGTCTGGCAAGTGCGCCGGTGCGCGTTTTGGGAAAACGGTTTTCGATCTGCAAAACGACGGATTCGGGCGGAAGTTTCCCGTCTTTCGTCATCTGCCGCAATGTTTTCAGCGCGTCTTCTTCCGAAGCCGTCGCCGTTTTCGCCGAACAGCTGAGGCTGAAGAAAACGAGCAAAAAAGCCGTTAAAAATGTCAAAAACGGAACGGTATCAAAGCGTAAATTATTATAAAAAGACATATTTTATTGGTACTCCCGAAAGTTCTAAAGTAATGTTTAGAGTTATGTATTTATGCGTTAAAGACGCAGGCAAAAGACAAGGTTCGAGTTTTGCGGCGGGCTTTTCAGGCACGATTCAAAACTGTTTTACCGGTTAAAAAAACTTTTCAAACAAAAAGATTCTGTTATATGATAACAGAGTATTTAAAACTTTTTGGAGAAATTCGATGAAAAAAATTAATCTCACTTTGCTTATCATTTTTTTGACGGCTTTGAGCCTTGTCGCCCAAAATCCCGCGCCGACCGCCACGCCGGTTACGCCTGATGAAAATGATGTGGTAAAAATTTCGACCACTTTAATTCAAGTTGATGTCAGCGTTACCGATTCCAGAGGCAATATTGTCAGCGGTTTAACAGCGGATGATTTCGAGATTTTTGAAAACGGAAAAAAACAGGATATTACAAATTTTTCGTTTATTTCCGCCGGTGCGCGTCAGAATCAAGTTGCCGAAAAAACGACCGAGAAAACGGGCGTTCCGATTCCGCCGACCGCCGTTCGTCCCGAACAGGTTCGCCGCACTTTTGCGCTGGTTGTTGATGATCTTACTCTTTCTTTTGAAAGCACTTATCATGTGCGCCGCGCTCTGAAAAAGTTTGTTGATGAACAAATGCAGGACGGCGATCTGGTCGCGATCATTCGCACGGGCGGCGGAATCGGTGCGCTTCAGCAATTTACGACCGATAAACGAATGCTTTATGCCGCAATCGAAAAGGTTCAATGGAAACCTTTCGGATCGGGCGGCATCAGCGCGTTTGCGCCGATTGAGGCGACTCCGCTTGAACGGGCAAAGGCAAACGGCGCAGAAGTAAGTGATGAAGCTATCGAAGCGGAAAAGAATTTTATTGCCGGGGAAAGCAATTTTCGGGAAGATATTTTTGCCACAGGAACACTCGGAGCGATCAATTATATTGTTCGCGGAATGCGCGAACTGCCCGGGCGCAAGTCCGTGATGCTTTTGTCGGACGGTTTTCAGCTTTTTTCCCGGGACGCAAGCGGTTTCACCAGCGGCAGTCGGGTGCTTGATTCTCTGCGAAGATTGGTTGATCTGGCAAACCGTTCGTCGGTTGTCATTTATACATTAGATGCGAGAGGTTTGCAGACACTCGGCGCTTCTGCCGCCGATGATTTTTCCTCAATTTCACCGGAAGGCATTGAACAGAGATTAAGCGACCGCCGCGATACTTTATTTAATACGCAGGAAGGTTTGACCTATTTAGCCAAACAAACCGGCGGCTTTGCGGTGCTGAACAATAATGATTTGAATCGCGGCATAACGAATGTGATGAAAGATCAAAGTTATTATCTGATCGGTTATCAGCCCGCTGAAGAAGTTTTTGATCCGAAAAACAGGACTTTTAACAGGTTGGAAGTTAAGGTAAAGCGTCCGGGCGTAAACGTTCGGTTCAGAAGCGGTTTTTTTGGAATCGCCGATGAAAATATGGACAGACCAAAAAATCTTACGCCTTATCAGCAGATTACCGCCGCTTTGACTTCGCCGTTTGCGATAAATGATATAAATCTGAGTTTGAATACGGTTTTCAGAGGCGACACCAAAAATCGTCTGTTTATCAATTCGTTTTTGTATATCAGCATCAAAGATTTAAAGTTTGTTGATGAAGCAAACGGTGATAAAAAAGCCGTGTTTGATTTGATGGCAATGAGTTTCGGCGATAACGGCAATCCCGCGGACAACTTCAGCAAAACTTATACGATCAGCCTCAAAAATGAAACTTATCGCCAACTCTTGAATGAAGGTTTTATTTATAACTTTACTTTTCCGATTAAAAAAGCCGGCGCATATCAGATGCGTGTTGCCATCCGCGATCACGCGACCGAGCAAGTCGGTTCGGCAAATCAATTTATCGAAGTTCCCAGGCTTGACCGAAAAAGATTGACGCTTTCGGGCATTATTGTCGAAAATATGAGCCGCGAATTGTGGGGCGTTGATGAAAATACGGTTTCGCCGGATCCGAAACTAAAAAATCCCGATCCGCTGACTGATACGGCAGTGCGCGTTTTCAAACGTGGGACGGTTTTACGTTACGGTTTTGAAATTTATAACGCGAAATTTACATCATCTCAAAAACCCCAATTACAGATGCAAACGCGGATTTTCCGCAACGGTGAGATCGTTCATACGGGAAATGCCACTCCGGTTGATTTAACCGGACAGACGGATTTGCAGATTATCAAAGCCGTCGGAGCTTTATCACTCGGAACTGAAATGCAAACGGGCGATTATGTTTTGCAGATTATTATCACCGATTCTCTCGCAAAGAAAAATAATCAGATCGCTTCGCAGTTTGTTCAGTTTGAAGTTGTTGATTAAGCAATGAATATTCGAAAAGTAAATCTGAAAGATGCGCGGCAGATTGCGGAAATTTACAATTTCTATGTGTTGGAAACGCATCACAGTTTTGAAAATGAAGCCGTCAGCATCAACGATATGATGGATCGCATCGAAGTGATTTCCGAAACTTGTCCGTTTCTCGTCTGCGAAGATAAAAACGAAATTCTCGGTTTTGCCTACGCGACGCATTACAAACCGCGTTCGGCGTATCAGCATTCGGTCGAAGTTTCGGTTTATCTCAAAAACGGTTTAAACCGAAAAGGCATCGGCACACGGCTTTATGAAAAACTTTTTGCGGAACTCGGCAAAATGAATGTTCACGCGATCATCGCCGGAATTTCTCTGCCGAATGACGCGAGCATCAAACTACACGAAAAATTCGGTTTTGAAAAAGTCGCGCATTTTCGCGAAGTCGGTTTCAAAATGGATCGCTGGATTGATGTCGGCTACTGGGAAGTTATAAGGTAGTTTTTGTACCGCCGTCCGTCCCGGCGGCTGTCGTGAGTGCGTCTCGCCCTCACGACAAACTTTTGCTGATTATTATATTACACGCGCTAGCGAGACGCTGGCGTAACAGCCGCCGGGACGGCAGCGTTACATTTTTAAAAATGAAAGACATAATTCATTTCGCCCACGCCAACGGGTTTCCTGCCGGAACTTATAATAAACTTTTCTCATTTCTTGAAGATGATTTTGAAATCGGTTTTATTGAAAAACACGGGCATAATCCTGATTTTCCCGTAACCGATAATTGGAAATTTCTCACCGCAGAGCTGAAAAACGAGATTGAAAATTCCTACAAACATCCGGTAATCGGCATCGGACACAGTTTGGGCGGCGTTCTTCATTTACTTGCTGCGTCGGAAAATCCCGAACTTTACCGGCAAATAATTTTATTGGATGCGCCGATCATCAGCCGTCTGAGCAGTTTTGGTTTGAAGGTTCTCAAACGGGCGAATCTGATGGAAAAATATACGCCTTCGCGTCTGACAAAATTCCGCCGTTCGGTCTGGCAAAATGAAGCGGAAGCCTTCGCGCATTTTAAGAAAAAGGAAAAATTCAAAGATTTCGACGAAGATGTTCTGCGCGATTATGTTAAACACGCGACAAAAAAAAGCGAAAAAGGCATCGAACTTATTTTCAAACCGCATATCGAAGCGCAGATTTATGAAACAATTCCCGTTGATTTGCCGAAACTGCGCGGAAAATTAAAAATGCCGGTTTCTTACATCGGCGGAATTAATTCGCGTGAAGCGCGGCTTGCCAAACTCGGATTTATGAAAAAATATTTTCCGATAAATTTTTATTTTCTCGAAGGCTCGCATCTTTTTCCGCTTGAAAATCCACAAAAAACCGCGCGTATTATCAAAAAAGTAATCGCTTCAAGTTTAGCTGAATAACTGATTTTGACAAGGTTTTCGTTCATTTTGAAATGAATAGCAGTCAATTTGATGAAAAACTAATCAAAATAATGTTAAACAATGTAAATACTTGTTGACATTGTTTTATAGGTAGTGTAATTTAAGTAGTGTTGATACGAAAAGTATCAAATCTCTTCGCCGCCAAAAGCGAAAAAAAGTTTTCAAAATTAGAAACGAGAAAGAATTAAGAGTTCTCTATCACAAAAGACGAAACGGGTATTTTGACTCTGCAATCAGTTGACCTATCAAAAACAAGTCCAGCCTTTGCTGAAAGTCCGAATATTGGCGGCACAAAATCTTCTAAAAGTCGGAAGCCTGAATCGTTAGGTAAAATGAAAACAACAAAAGCAGTAAAAAATAATAAATTGACGCGGAAGCTAAAAGGAGTAAATAGATAATGCTATTCGGTAAAAAGAAAAGCGTTGCCGGTTTAGATGTCGGTTCAAGTTCGATCAAAATGGTTGAACTTCAAGGCAAGATGAACAATCTGAATTTGGTAAGTTTGGGTTTCGAAAATTTGCCCGACGACACAATTGTTGACGGTCAGATTATGGAATTAAACGTCGTTTCGGATGTCATTCAAAACATCTGCAAAAACCATAATATAAATGTTGATCATGTCGTAACGGGCGTGAGCGGACATTCGGTAATTATAAAAAACATAATTCTGCCGTCAATGGGACGCGAAGAACTTGAAGAATCAATTGACTGGCACGCGGAAGAACATATTCCATATGATCTAGCCGATGTCAGCCTCGATTATCAAGTTACGGCTGAAGATGCGGAAGTAACGCAAGTTCTGATCGCCGCCTGCAAGCGTGAAAGAATTGACAATATCAAACAGGCGATTCAGCTTGCGGGAAAACAGCCCGTCATTATTGATGTTGATACATTCGCTCTGCAAAATTGCTACGAAGTCAATTATCAGCCGGACGATTCTCAGGTCGTTACCTTGCTTAATATCGGCGCGTCAACAATGAATGTCAATATCGTGCAGGGAACGCGTTCTTTATTTACACGCGACATCACGGTCGGCGGAAGTCAGTTCACAGACGTTCTGCAAAGAAGTTTGGGCTTGAGCTTTCAACAAGCCGAAGCCGTCAAACGCGGCGTGGCGGAAGCGAAGGAAGGAATCGAAGAAACGGCAATCGAGCCGCTGATGGACAACGTAACCGATCTGGTAGCGATGGAAATTCAGAAAACATTTGATTTTTACCGCGCAACGACCGATGACAGCGAAATGGTTGTGCAGAAAATTCTGATTTCGGGCGGGGGTTCAAAATTAAACGGTTTAGCCGAAGACCTTTCGGTCAAACTGGAATTGCCGGTCGAAGTTTTAGACCCGTTCCGCAATATCAAGGTTGATACGAGAAAGTTCGACCCGGATTATTTGAGTGAAATTATGCCCGAAATGGCGGTAGCCGTCGGTTTGGCAGTAAGGGGAGTGGAATTAAGATGATTAAGATAAATCTTTTAGACTCAGTTACGGAAAGACAAGCCGGAACTATTACGGTGGTCGAACGCAAAATGGGAAGCCCTGTTTCGCGCGTCTTGCTGATGTCCATCGCCGTTGCATTTATGTTATTTGCCGTTATCGGTTGGGACATCATCAGCACTCAAATGGCGAAAAAAGAAGCTGAAAGACAGATTGAAGAACAGAAAAAGATTCAGGCGGAACTTGCCGAAGTTCTCAAAGAGCAGAAAGAACTGGAACAAAAAATCCAGAATATAGATATGCGGATTGAGGCAATCAAGAAACTTCGCGCCTCGCAAGCCGGACCGAGTGCCGTGTTAGATGCGATGACCGAAAGAATCACAATGGTTCCGGGACTTTTCCTCGAAAGTATTGAGCAAACCGGTGATATGTTGATTGTCAAAGGCAGTTCGCCGAATGAATCAGCGGTTACGCAATTCGGACGAAGTTTAGAATTTTCGGGCGGTCTGTTTTCCAACTTGAATATCGAAACGGAACGCAAAGAGATTCAAAATCAGTTGGTTTCAAATACGACGAACCCGGAAGCGGGCAAAATGGAAATTGTCGGATTTACGATTCGATGCGCCTACACGCCTGAAAAATCGGGCGCGGCAAAAGACGCGACAACCGCCGAAAATACACAACCGAACGGCGCACCGCAATCCGCCGGAGCAGCACCTCCGCAAATCGCCAAAAACTAATAAATTCCAGCAGCCTTAGTTCCACTAACTAAACAAAAACTAAGAAGAAATAAAGGAAATCGAGATGAAAGATAAATTTAACGCACTAGCCTGGTATATGCAGCTTTTGATTATGGTCGGTATGGCATCTTTGCTTTACTTTGGAGTTTGGTATTTCTTTACCGCCGATGCTCGCGCCGAAGTTCAGGTTCTGAACGATCAGGTCGCGCAGCTTAAAGCGCAAAACGAAGCCGCCAGAGTCGCAACGCAGCGCATCAACGAATTTCGCACACTCTATGCCAGCAAAGAAGTCGAATACGACGAACTCAAAGTTCTCCTGCCGGAGCAGCGCGAAATAACCAATGTTTTGCAGGGCTTGCAAGATACCGCAAGCGAAAGCAAATTGATTGTTCAACGCTTTTCGCCGCAGGAAGATTCTCAACTAGATGGTTTGATGGCAAAGCCTGTTCAAATTGAAGTTGAGAGCAATTTTAATAATTTGCGCGTTTTCTTTGAAAGAATGGCAAAACTGCAGCGGATTGTTTCGATCACCGATTTCAAACTTAATCAAATTGAAACCCAAACCGCGAACCGCACATTGCACGCCCAATTTTTGCTAACGGCATATTACGCCACACCGGAAGACCTTAATCAACCGCAAACACCGGTGGTTGCTCCGGGACAACCAGGTGCCGCGCCGCCGCCGGGTGCGCCTGTTGCGCCGAATGGACAACCTGCGCCGCCGCCGGGAGGACAACCCGCCGCACAGCCGGGAAAAACCTTGTAAAGCAAATTGTTTCAAGTATTTATACAGTTTTATAAATTGAGAGAGAAAAGCTATGATGAATAAGTCAAAAATGTTACGCTTCCTGATTTTGAGTTTCGCCGCCTTCGGATTTGTTTTGATCAGCGGAAGTTTTGCGGAACTTTATGCTCAACGCGATCCGTTTGAAAAACCCGGTTACGCCAGAACAAGACCGCAGAGACCCGTAACGAGTTCGCCTGCACAAACGTCTTCGGGAGATCCGACGACGGCGACGACGGCGACGACGACGGTAAAGGCGAAAGGTCCGATTGTCGTCGGCGCGCCTTCGATTGAGCAAAGAATCAATTATTATAAGGCACTGCGCGAACAAGCCGCGCTCAACGGTTTGCCGATTCCGAAAGTTACGAGCGTTTTAACACTCGATGAAATGTCCGTAACCGGAATTTTTCGCACACCGCGCGGTTATGCCGCGATGGTCGAAGCGAAACCGATAAAATTGTCTTACACAATTTATCCGGGCGAGAAATTTTTTGACGGTCAGCTCGTTGCGGTCGAAGAAAACAGACTTGTCTTCAGAAAAGTAACCAAGATGAGCAACAATCAATTTATCTCGACGGTTGAAAACAAAACTCTGCGCCAATACAGCGTGCAGGAACAAGTTCAGGGAACTGCTCCGGTAACGGCTTCCGGTCAGACGGAAACCGCACGAACCGCCCAGCCCGAACCGTCTGAAATGATTATGCCGATGCCCTCGATTATTATTTCACCTTTGGACGAAATGAACAATCCGCCGAAGGAACAGCCGAAGGAAACCGACAAAAAAGTTAAAAAGCCGGTCAAAGTCGCCAAAGGCAAAAAACCATAAATAATTCCAATTCAAACGGCGCAGATTTATTTTCTGCGCCGAAAATCAATAAACAATTTAGTTAAATAAGTACGGAGGAAACATGAATTCTCTACATAATCTAAGCGTCTGCGCTCGCCGCGCCTTAATCGCTTTATCTATTTTAAGTATGTTGACTTTGGCGGTTGCCGCTCAAAGAGTCGAATCGCAAAGTCAAGGCAGAATGTACGGTGACCCCGGATTTCGGGGCGAACCGATCAACCTGAATGTCGTCAATGCGGACATACGCGACATTCTCAATTATATTACCGAACAATACGGTATCAATTTCGTCATAGACAATTCGGTCAAACAAGTTCCGGTAACGGTCAATGTGTCAGATGTTCCGTGGAATATCGCGCTTGATTCGATTATTCAGGCGCAGGATTTGGCGATTCAGGTTAACGGTCCGATTCTTCGCGTTACCGATTCCAAAAAATTAGCCGAAGAACAAGAAATTCGCCGTCAAAATCGAGACGGTCAGCTTGACACTTCACCACTTTTGACAGAATTTATTCGCTTAAACTACGCCCGTGCATTGGGAACTCTGCAAGGTGAGTCAGGTGGTGGAAATCAACTGACTTCAGGCGTTTCAAGCGGCGGCGGCGGCGGCGGAATAAGCGGCGGCGGCGGCGGCGGCGGCGGCGGTGGTGCAATGACTGGCGGCGGTGGCGGCGGTGCAATGGGCGGAAGTGCCGATCAAGGTATTTTGGGAATTGTCCAACGCCGTATTTCCAGACGCGGTTCGGTCGAAGTTGACGGACGTAGCAATACTCTTATTATTACTGATGTTCGTGAAAATATTGATGCCATTCGCCAGTTGGTTCTGTTGCTTGATCAACCTGAACCGCAGGTTGAAATCGAAACCCGAATTGTCATTGCTTCGCGCAATTTCAGCCGTGATATAGGTGTTCAGCTTGCCGCGCTTGTCTTAGGCAGAAACGGCGCATTGGGATCAGGCTCGACGCTTCCGGGAAGTTCCGACACGACCGGATTAAATCCGGGCGGCATTCCGACCGGACTCGGCATTAATCCGAACGGTTCTTTGCTTTCTTCGATTCCGAATACGGTTATCGGTTTAACGACCGGAATTTTCGGAACGGCGCAGATCAGCGCATTGATTACTGCCGGTGAACAAAAAGGTCAGGCGAAAACGATTGCTACGCCGCGTGTTACAACGCTCAACAATCGTCCGGCTGAAATCAAGAGCGGTTCGCAGATTCCGATTACAACAGTTCAGCCCGGACAAGCCGCCGGGGGAGCTATTGTCTTTACGACAGAATATGTTTCCGTTCCGCTGCGTCTTGCAGTTACCCCGCAAATTACGGATGTCGGAACGATTATTCTTAACGTAACGGCGGAAAACAGCACGGCACCTCCAACATCCGGAGGCGCACCGCCGCCGATCAATACGCAAAGTATGCAAACGCAGGTGATGGTTCCCGATGGCGGAACAACGGTTGTCGGCGGAGTTTTGTTTGACGACGAACGCGAAAGCCAAGACCGGACCCCCGGCGTTTCGAGAATTCCGCTTTTAGGAAATCTTTTCAAACGTAAAGGCGTTTCGCGTGTAACAAATGAAATTCTGTTCTTCATCACACCGCGCATTTACCGACCGGATTACAACGGAAACCCGACTGCCGGAAAAGTAAGCGAAGGAACGCGCACGACTACGATTGTTCAGCCGGTTCCGCTCGGCAATCCGCCGTCCAATTCGAGTCCGGTTGTGCCGACTCCGGTTTATCCGATTCCGGTTAACCCGAATGTTCAGCCGATAACTCCGGGAACAGTCAACCGACCGTAACCGAAACTGATAATGAAAGAAATTCGGCACATCGCAAACTGTGCCGAATTTCTATAAAATTAACTTGAGATAATTAAGAAAGATTTCATGTTTTTTCCTTTACTTCTCCGCCGGATAAGATTTTATCCGGCGGATTTTTACGTTTAAGCCGGGAGCGCAGACCGAAGGACTGCGCTCCCGGCTTTTTTGTAATTTCAGTTATAAGCCGATGTTACGCAAAAAATGTCAAACTGCGTAACATGAGTTATAAGTATTTCTACAAAACGTCTGCAAGATATTTCATTTTATCTTATTCAAAAAAATGTTTATGATAGACAAATGTTGAGAAAGATAAGCGGTAATTATTTATTAGTTAAAGGTTTGCTTTTGGGCGTTGTTGACAAATATAATTGTTTTTCTGCATTATCTTGCCCGAAAAAAAAAGAGAGAAAGGTAAATAGTTTAAGCTATGAAAATAAGTAAAAGTTTTCTTGCGAGAAAATTACATCAGATAACCGGCATCGTGCCGCTCGGTGCGTTTTTCTTCGTACATATGTTCACGAACTCAAAAGCGATGACCGGCAACGACGCTTTTAACGAGGCGGTTGCCGATATTCACAAAATTCCATATCTTTTATTTGTTGAAATTTTTGGTATTTTTCTTCCGCTTCTTTTTCACTCGGTGTATGGAATTTTTATCTCCGCCGAAGCTCGTCCGAATGCTTTGAACTACGGTTACGGGCGTAATTGGTTTTACATTTTTCAGCGCGTTACCGGAATTTTTCTGTTCTTCTTTATCTTATTTCATATCTTAAATCTGCGTTTCGGTCTGATTCCTTATCTGGCATCTTACGGCAATCCGGTCGCCGGAAATGCGGATGCGGCGTTTGCCATTGTTTCTGCCGAATTCAGCAATCCGATAATAATGACGATTTACATTCTCGGCATTTTGGCGACAGCGTGGCATCTGGCTTACGGGTTCTGGCTGTTTGCCGTTGATTGGGGAATTATTATCGGCGAAAAAGCGCAGAAATACGCGCTTTACGCGTGTCTTGGTCTGGCGGCTTTTCTCGGCGCGGTCGGCATCAACGCGGCAGTTGCTTTTGTCGAACCGTGCGGTTTGCTTCCGAAAGCACTTTGCACCGAAACGGATAAAAAAAGACCGGTCGCTCCGACAGGAGCGCGGGATTTCTAGGGTTTCGAGCTTTTACTTTTAGTTTTATTACAAAAAAATAATTATGGCATCAAACGGATTAAAAATAGCAATAGTTGGCGGCGGTTTGGCAGGACTTGCGGCGGCGATGAAAATTGCCGAAGCCGGACACGAAGTTGATTTGATTTCGGTTGTTCCGGTCAAACGCTCGCATTCGGTTTGCGCACAGGGCGGAATCAACGGTGCGGTCAACACCAAAGGCGAAGGCGATTCTCCTGCAAAGCATTTAGACGACACGGTTTACGGCGGCGATTTTCTGGCGAATCAGTCGCCCGTTAAGCAGATGTGCGATATGGCTCCGCAGATCATCAATTTGTTTGACCGAATGGGAGTTCCGTTTTCGCGCACGAAGGAAGGTTTAATTGATTTTCGCCGGTTTGGCGGAACGCTTCATCATCGAACGGCGTTTGCCGGAGCTTCGACCGGACAGCAGTTGCTTTACGCGCTCGATGAGCAAGTTCGCAAATTTGAATCTGTCGGCAAAGTTAAAAAATACGAAGGCTGGGAAATGCTTTCGCTCGTAATGGACGATTATCAGGTTTGCCGCGGTTTGATTGCGATGAACTTGCAAACGCTTGAATTAAAAGCATTTTATGCCGATGCCGTAATTATGGCAACGGGCGGACCCGGACTGATTTTCGGGAAATCAACCAATTCGATGACTTGCACGGGAAGCGCGGTTTCCGCCGCGTATCAGCAAGGCGCGAAATATGCCAACGGCGAATTTATACAGGTTCACCCGACTTCGATTCCGGGCGAAGATAAACTTCGTTTGATGAGCGAATCCGCACGCGGCGAAGGTGGACGTGTTTGGGTGCCGAAAAATCAAGGCGACGAACGTTCGCCGAAAGACATTCCGACCAATGAACGCTGGTATTTTCTTGAGGAAAAATATCCTGATTACGGAAATCTCGTTCCGCGTGATATTGCGACACGCGAGATTTTTCAGGTTTGTTTGGAAGGACACGGCATTGGCGGTGAAAATCAGGTTTATCTTGATTTAACGCATATTCCGGCAGAAACTCTGACGCGAAAACTCGGCGCGATTTTGGAAATTTACGAAATGTTTGTCGGCGATGATCCGCGCTATGTGCCGATGCGAATTTTCCCGGGCGTACACTATTCGATGGGCGGACTTTGGGTTGATTTTGAGCAAAGAACAAATGTTCCCGGACTTTTCGCCGCCGGAGAATGCGATTATTCCATTCACGGCGCAAATCGGCTCGGCGCAAACTCTCTTGTTTCCTGCGTCTACGGCGGTTTCACGGCTGCGCCCGCGGCAATTGAATATGCCAAAAATGTCGAACGCAAATCAACCGAAACAAACGGCATACACGAGGCTGAACTCAAACGTCAACAGGCAATTAATGATCAAATCATCAAAAATGAAGGCGCGGAAAATCAGTATAAACTTCACGAAGAACTCGGAAAAGTAATGACCGATAACGTCACGGTTGTGCGCTACAACGACCGTTTGAAAGCGACTGACGAGAAAATCCTCGAACTTCAAGACCGTTTCAAACATATTTCGATCAACGACTCGAATCTATGGGCGACACAAGCCGTTCCGCACGCCCGCCAATTGTGGAATATGCTTGAACTTGCACGGGTTATCACGCTCGGCGCATTAAACCGCGACGAATCTCGCGGAGCGCATTATAAACCGGATTTTCCCGAACGCAATGACGAAGAGTACTTGAAAACAACAATTGCCGAATGGTCTGCCGAATCGCCGGTTTTGAGTTATGAAGCGGTTGACATCGGTTTAATCGAACCGCGTAAGCGCGATTACACGAAAGGCAAAGCCAAAGCCGCGCAAGTTCCGCAACCGGGAAATGAACTCAAACTGAAAAACACGAGCCGCGAAGAAATCACAAATGAAAGAGATGCAAAAATTAAAGATGGCGAATCTTTTAAAGACGTAATTGAAAAATAAGATGTTGGCTTTAACTAAAACCCGAAAAGTGAGAAAACATACACCCGAAGAATATTTGGCTCTTGAGGAAAAAGCTGAATATAAAAGCGAATATATTGACGGTTATATTTTCAAAATGGCTGGCGGCACGGAAGCGCACATTCAGATCAGTTTTAATGTAACCAAACTTTTTGCTGATAAACTTCGCGGAAAATGCCGAGCCTATCAGAGCGAAATGAAAGTCTGGGTAGATGAAGCCGACACATTTTTTTATCCCGATGTTGCGGTCGTTTGCGGTGAGCGAAAGTTTCATAAAGGACGGCGCGATATTGTTGAAAATCCGATTTTGCTGGTCGAAGTTTTATCGAAAAGCACCGAAGAATATGACAAAAACGACAAGTTTTTCACCTATCAAAACATCGAATCTTTTCAAGAATATGTTTTGATTTCGCAGTATAAACCTGTCGTTCAGCAATACATTCGCCAAGCCGACGGCAACTGGAGAATCAAAGCGACTATCGGACTTAACAGTAAAACTTATTTTGAATCGGTTGACGCAGAAATTTCATTGGAAGAAATTTACGATTTGGTAGAATTTGAGGAGTAGAATCATTATGAAAACAATGGCGTTGCTGTCAACCAAAAAATATACGCCGGAAGAATACTTGACTTTGGAAGATAAAGCCGAATATAAAAGCGAATATTGGGACGGCTACATTATTCCTCTGCACGGTGCGCCGCCGACATTGGCTGGCGCGGACATCAATCATATTCAAATCGTCACGAATTTGGTTGAAACGCTTTCACCGAAATTGAAGAAAAAACAATGCCGGACGTTTTCAAATGATTTGAAGGTTTGGATTCCGAGCAGCGAAAAATTTCTTTATCCTGATGTCGCAGTAATTTGCGAAAAATTAGATTTTTACAAACTCCGGCGTGATGTTGTAACGAATCCGAAATTGATCATCGAAGTTTTGTCTAACAGCACGGCGGCTTTTGACCGAAGCGAAAAACTGTGGATGTATCAAAAACTAGAATCTTTAGATGAATATGTTTTGATTTCGCAGGAAAAAGCAGTTGTCGAGCAATATCTTCGCCGCGAAGACGGAAATTGGATTTACAGAGCGACAATCGGAATCGAAAGTTTTGTCAATTTTGAATCGGTTGAATTAAAAATACAGCTAAAAGATATTTACGAGTTGGTTGATTTTATTTAAATTTATGAGTGAAACAAACGGACACATAGAAAAAAAGCGATTGGAAAATCCGCCGAAGACGATTGAGATTAAAATTCAGCGGCGCGAGAAATTAGATGCGGACGCGCATTGGGAAAATTTTGAAATTCCGTATCGGCGGAATTTGAATGTGATTTCGGCGTTGATGGAAATTCGCAAAAATCCCGTTACCAAAGATGGAAAACAGACGACTCCGCCGGTTTGGGATATGAGTTGTCTGGAGCAGGTTTGCGGTATTTGTACGATGGTGATTGACGGGCGTGTGCGGCAATCTTGTTCGGCTCTGGTTGATGATTTGTTGCTTGCCAGCGGTTCAAATACGATTGCGCTCGAGCCGATGTCGAAATTTCCTAATGTGCGCGATTTGAAAGTTGACCGTTCGCGGATGTTCGATCATTTGAAACAGGTTCACGCCTGGATTGAACTCGACGGTTCGCACGATTTAGGTCCGGGACAACCGATTTCCAACGAAATTGCTCAAGAGCGATACGCCTATTCGCGCTGTATGACGTGCGGCTGCTGCCTCGAAGCGTGTCCGCAATATCACGAAGATAATTACATCGGACCGCAGGCAATCGCGCAGGCGAAACTTTTCAATATGCACCCGACCGGAAAAATCACGATGGAAGAACGTCTCGACGGTTTGATGGGCGATGACGGCATTACAAATTGCGGAAACGCGCAAAACTGTGTTCAGGTTTGCCCGATGTCAATTCCGCTAACCCGCGCAATTTACGAAACCAACCGCGATATTACCGTCAATGCGCTGTTCGGCTGGCTGAGAAAATAAGAAAGTGAAAAAGTGAAAAAGTGAAAAAGTGAAAAAGTAAGTTGATATTATTCAGCAAACTTTTAAACTTTTAATCCTTTTCACTTTTTCACTTTTTTTACTGAATCGTTGCAACGATTGGGATTTCATTAAATCTTTCGGGCAGATTTGTCGAGCGCATATTTTTGTTTTCGAGAAAATCCTTCATATTGTCAAAACTCATCGGTTTAGCAAAGAAATAGCCTTGTGCGCCTTCGCAATTGAGAGATTTGAGTTGGTCGAGCTGCGTTTCATTTTCTACGCCTTCGGCAATTACCTTGATTCCCAGACTTTGCGCCAGAGTCAGAATAGTTTGAATAATTTCAAGATTTCGTCCGTTTAAATTATTCGGATTGATAAATGAACGGTCAATTTTCAAAGTAGAAATCGGCAATTGCATCAAATAACTGAGGTTTGAATAACCCGTTCCGAAATCGTCTATATTGATTTCCACACCGATATCGCGGAGTTGGTGAAGCATTTCAGCCGCTTTATCTTTATGTTCGATGAAGACCGATTCAGTAATTTCAAGTTTCAAACTTTCGGGTGCGAAATTTGTTTCTCGAAGAACTTCTTGAATTTTTTCAACCAATTGCGGATTGGCAAACTGTTTGCACGAAAGATTAACGCTGATCATAAACGGCACATCAGATGCAAAATAAGACTTTAATTGCTTTCCCTGGCGGCAAGCTTTCTGCAAAATCTGCATTCCGAGAATGTCAATCAAACTGATTTCTTCGGCAAGCGCAATGAATTTTTCCGGCGAAACAAAACCGTGATCGGGATGTTCCCATCGCGCAAGTGCTTCAAAACCTTGAATTTGCGTCCCTTCTATCGAATAAATCGGTTGATAATAAACAGAAAATTCATCTTTTTCAATCGCCCGACGCAGATCATTTTCAAGTTGGAGAACCGCCTTTGCTTCTTCGTGCATAATCTCGTCGAAAACTTCGTGGCGGGCTTTTCCGGCGCGTTTTGCCTGATACATTGCCGTATCCGCATCGCGCATCATATCTTCGGCGGTCAAATGTTTGACCGTATTGTGCAGAATGCCGATGCTCGCCGAACTGTAAATTTCGTGTCCGCCGAGATTAAACGGTTCGGCAAATTTTTCCTGAATGCGTTCGGCTATTTTGATAACTTCCTCTGATTGATAATTTCCTTCGACCAGAATGGTAAATTCATCGCCGCCGAGCCGCGCAACCAGATCGTTCGGGCGCAGACAATCTCGAAGCCGACCGGCAATTTCGATCAGAAGCTGATCGCCGTAAAGATGCCCCAGGCTGTCGTTGATTATTTTGAATCTGTCCAGATCAATAAACAAAACACAAACCTTATGCCTCCGGTTATTTTGGACGGTCGCTAAGGCTTGTTCGAGTCTTTGGAGAAAAAATGCGCGATTCGGCAATTTGGTCAGCACGTCGTGCGTCGCTTCATACTGCAATTTTTCTTGGGCGAGTTTTTTATCGGTAATATCCTGAATCTGAAAAATCATATTCGGATGTTCGACTTTGGAATCAATAACCCTTGAAACGCTCCACGATGCCCAGACGGTTTTTTTCGTTTTATGCAGATAGCGTTGCTCCATCTGGCAAGTCGGCGTTTTGCCCGAAATAAGAGCGTGGATTTTGGTCAACGTTTCGCCTAAATCTTCTTTGAAAAGCATTGATTGAAAATCGGATTTCAGAAATTCTTCTTCCGTGTAGCCGAGAATCTCGCACAGTGCGCGATTAACCTTCAGCCAATCACCAACCGGCGAAACGAGACCGATTCCAATCGGCGCGTAATTAAATGCGCTGCGGAATCTTTCTTCCGATTCGCGCAAGGCAAGCGATTGTTCTTCCAAAATCGCGGCGTGCTGTTCGGCTTGTTCGGCTTGAGCGATGGACATTTTCATATTTTTCAAATACATCCGGTAGGAAAGATATATAAAAAATATTATCGGAAACGAAGCGATAACCACGCTGAAACCGAAAATCTTTGACGCTTGAAAAAGCATACCCGCGCTGAATGCACCGACAAAATATGTGATAAATGTCCAGGCATACTGACTTTTCCACGTTTCCCAGAGCGGCGTGCGGCTCTTTAATGCTCCATAGACCGCAGCCAGCGACGTGTTGCCGATAAATTGGACGAGTGCCATGACCGATAAAGCGACAAAAAATTTATCGAAATTACCGCTGTTTGTATTCAGAATATCAGCCGGGTTTAAGTTCAGAAGTTTCAGCGTTAAAACGACGAGCGTGGTCGAAAGTGCCATCGCCGAAAAATTAAAGAAAACCGTAATTTTCTTTTTGCAGAATCTCCACGAAGAAACAAATGCTTCGACGGCGGCTAAAACAATGGCTATCTCGCCGCCATAAACGATTAATGCCAGAAAAATAAAAATATCCGAAACCGAGATGTGCGATTTTACCCGTGGAAATTCGAGACTGATGCGCGAACCGATACCAACCGTAAAAAGGAATAAAAGCAGAAAATGAAAATCAATCTTCTCAAAAGGCAAATTAAAAACCGCCGCTCCCAGACACACAAATCCTAAGACGACAACAATTAGCATATAGTATTCGGTCTTAGTTTGCGTATTCATAACTTGAGGTCATGTTTTAGACACAACGATAATATTTGCCTCGATTAGTTTTCTTTTACGAAAAACTATTTCAGAGATTTCAGAAGTCAAGAAACTTTAAGTGGGAGTTTTAAAGTAGCTTTGAGGAAGGTTGTCTTAAACCCTCCTCAATTATGAACTAAAACAAACTCTTTGTCTATTGTTTTTTTTAGTTAAACAAAAATTGTTTGACAATACTCCGTATTGCGGAAACCTGCCTTTTCAAAGCTCTTATGAGCATTCTTGAAATCAACATTGCTTAACATACAAATATGTTCGAAGCGGGTTAATAAATCGAGGCTTAAATCGGCTAAACACTGTGATGCAACATTTTGTCCGCGATAATCGGGCGAAACATATATGCCTTCAAAATAAGCCACGGAATCAGTTTCGGCGGCAATATCGGCTTTGAAGACCAATTTACCGTTGTCAAAAACGACAAAAGTGCGTCCCTTTTCGATTCTTTTTAAGCAACGCTTTAAGAAACCTTCACGGTCTTTGATCATCGGGTCAACACCGCTTTCGATAAAGGCAATTTCAGCGTGAGCTTCAGCGACTTGAACAAGTTCACAGGCTTGTGCCGGACGAACTTTCCAATTGCATTTCTGAACCGGAAAAGGAAAGCTCTGTTCAAAGAGCAGTTCGGTGCAGGTCAGGCGCGGCTTTTGATTTTCTCCGGCAAAATGTTTCCAGAAAATTTCAGTTGTCTTACCGTCCGACATCATTATATGAATCGGGGTTTCGGATTCACGGGCGATATGAGCAAATGCTTTTAATGCATCATTTGAAAGGGTTTCAATCAGCGTTGTGTGTCCGATTAAGGCAACGCCTTCGAGATTTCCCTGCATATTGCGGTAAGCGTAAAATTTACCGCGATTATCCGCTCCTTCGATCCCGTTGTCCCGGATAAAACTTGACATAACAACCGTATGAACCGGACGCTTCGCGAGAAATTTCAAAACTTCCTGTCTGCTGTCTTCGGTTAAAAGCTGCACACATTGTAAGTTCGGTGCAACTTGGACAAACAATTGCTCTTGAAACATATTGGAAGTGCTATGAGTCATTTCTTTTATAATTTGCGTATTCATGACGATTTACTCCTTATATACTTTACTTTATTTAATTTAGTTATCGCCATAAATTGATTTGACAGTTGATTGAGCGGATCTGTCGCTGACCAAAACGCCGTCGCTGACTAAAACGCCGTCGCTGACCAAAACGCCGTCGCTAAACAAAACGCCGTCGCTGATTAGAACGCCGTCGCTGACTAAAACACCGTCGCTGATTAAAACGCCGTCGCTGATTAAAACACCGAAAGCGTGGAGAACAGAGCCTTCGCCCAATGTTAAACCGTTGCTCAAAGTAACTTTAGCGGTTACTGACAGATTTGATTGATTGGCGAAATTATTGTTCACGACATAGTTATATGTTGCGTTTTGGTAAATACCTTTCTGAAACCACATATTATTTCTATAAACATTATGAAAGGTCGTTGCTAATGCTTGTCCTTTGATATATGTGTGATTCGTCAGAATGCCTTGCGACCAGGTAAAGGTTTGTCCATTTAAAGAGGTCGTCGGAATCGGGAAGTTTGTTCCGGGAGCCAAAAGGCTCATTCCTTGTGTTGCCGAAGCATTAAAATCAATATCGGTTCGATAGGCTGTTGCAAGTCTGACCGCGCCTTCGATATTTAATTGCCCCGCGCCCTGCTCGAACAGACTGTAACCGTTCATAGGCTGAGCGGTATATTCAAAAATCATTTTCACCATTTGCGGTGTCAGATTCGGATTGATTTGGAAAAGAAGTGCCGCCGCGCCTGCCGCAACCGGAGTTGACATCGAAGTTCCGCTCATACTCATCTTATTGTCATTCGGATCGAGCAAGTTGAGCAAACCGGTTGAAAGTCCCGGAAAATTCACGGCTAAGTAGCTTGCCGCTTTGGCTCTCGCAGCGACGATTTTATTGCCGGGAGCAACGATGTCCGGTTTAATACCGTTGTCGTAAATTTTTCTGCCGAGACTGTCAACATAAAACGAGCGCGTCGGTCCGCGTGAGCTGAAAGATGCCATCGCATCATCCGTGCGAGAATCGGTGTTTTTGGTATTTACCGCGCCGACTGTCAAAACCGAAGGATCATTGCCGGGTGAATGTATGTGACCGTAAAGTTTAGCTCCGCTATCGTTTTTGCCCTCGTTTCCGGCAGCGGCAACAACCAAAATACCGAGTTCATTCAATTCTCGAACCTTGCGGCAAGCCGGATCATTTGTATAAGTATCAATCGCCAAACCGCCGAGACTTAAATTAACTACGCGGATATTATAGGTTTGATGATTTGCTTTGATCCAGTCTAAAGCATTGAGAAGCCACGATGTTCTGCCGCGTCCCAAGCCGTCTAAAACCTTTAAATTGATGATATTGGCATTTGGAGCAACACCGCGGTATGCGCCGTTGTTAGAACTTGAATTTCCGGCGGCAATACTTGCAACGTGCGTTCCGTGTCCGTAATTGTCATCGGCGTTACTTTCAGTTGTAACAAAATTTTGGTTATAAACAATGCGGCTGGCATTATTGTCATTTTTGAAATCTTTGTGAGTTGCCAACAAACCGGAATCAAGAACCGCGATGCCGATTCCTGTTCCGTTCAGCGTATAAGCCGCGCGATTTGCCGTTGCCGGTTGCGAACGAACCAGATTTACGCCGATGGTGTTTTCAACGTGACCGAAAAAATTCATTGCGCGGTCAGGCGACATATAATTGATAAATCCGCTCTGTGCAAGTGCTTCAACCGCTCTTAAAGGCAGATTGACGACAATTGTATCGCTCGAACCGATGCGGTCTTGCAGCCGAACGCCGTTTTCCGCCATAATCGCCCGAAGCGAAGGATTATCAGCATCCTTCGATTGAATGATGACATCGAGACGTTTTGTGCCGTTCAGGTCATTTGCCATCAAATCGCGCAAATCCGAAGAAACTATGTCGCCGCGAAAACCTTCATTGTTCGAAGCCTTTTTATTTTCCGAACTTTGGGTTTCACCGATCAAGATCGTTTCAAATAAACCCGCAACTTCGGCGGAGGCATCAATGTTTTCAACATAAGATACCTTTGAACTGCCGCCGATTATCTTAATTTTTCCTTGTAAAAGAGCAGTCGTCAAAGTGTTGTTGATCTGCGAATTACCGACAAAGCGGGATAATTCGTCAACAAACATAATCGTATTTTGATCGGAAGCGGAAAGTTCTTTGAAAATTGCTGCGGCAATTCTTGAAACTTCTTCGGTATTTTTAGCATTTGAAAAAAGAATATCCGTTTCGAGTTTTATAACTTTCTTTTCGCGCAAACTTGCCGGAACATTGCCGGAAGCGATGCGCGCTGCGAGCAATTCGACAACGAGTTTCTGATGTTCGCCTTTTTCATCCAAAACGACCGGATGGCGCAGATTATTGCTTGCCAGATTTTGAATTAAACGATTGACTTCGTTTTCAAGATTCGCCGCCGGACGAATTTTGCCTTGCGCGGCAGCTTTCGTTAAATCGGTCGTAAATTTTGCAGAATCTTGCGAAATTACCGATTTAGTATCGCCCGTCTGAGCAAAAGCCTGAATCGTAAAGGCATTTGTAAAAAGAAATGTGTATAACAAAACTAGGGAGATAGCTTTTGTCATCATTGAAAAGTTTTGTTTTGGTTGCTTCATATTTATTTTTAGCTCCTAATCACAGTAGGAAAATTACGGACTTACTTTTTCAAATACAAAAATAGTCGCAAATGTTTTAGCAACGGTTGTGCCAAAATCTAAATGAAGCAATAGCAAGGTTTAAGGTTTTTAGCCGGTGTGTGAACTGACAGAGTTACGTCAATTTGACCGATTGGCTATTTCATTTTGACAGAAATTTAAAGTTAAGTAAGAAAAGACCGAAGATTTTTCCTGTTATAAAGTGAGATATTGGTTAAGGATTTTTCACCGCAGAGACGCTGAGAATTATAACTGATATTATGCGGAATTGGGCTTTAACCCGTGAAAACGAGTAAAGCCCATTTATTAAAGGGCTGCTGCTTTAACATTTTGCTGGTGCTTATAAACAACTCCATTGACCGTTGACGACCATTGCGGGCGCGCCGCTTCCGCCGGATTGGCAGGTAACTGTATTGCGTCGGCAATTAGAGCAATAAACCATTGAACCATTTGCTTTTCCGGTCGGAAGCTGATTAAACAGAAACGATGGCATCTGAACCGTTGCTCCGAATTGAACATCCGTGCCGAAATACGCCGGATGACCTGGAACGCCTCTTTCATCAGGCTGTCCGGTCATAAACATAACGGATGCGCGGTCAAAATTATTTTTAGTTGCGCCTTGGCAGCCAATGATTAAACCGTCATAACAAAAGCGGTCGCCGGTTGAATAAACCCGCAAACGCTCATCGGCTCTAAAAGCATTTCCGCCGTAAAGACTTCCGGTTGAAACAAACGTCCGACGGGCTTTGAATATAATGGGATTTCCGAAAATGTTGTTGACAAAAGTTATCGGATAAGAATAATCACCGGCGTATGGATTTTCGACCTCGTTATAAACAAACGAATTTGTCACAGCTTCGGTTTGTGAGCCGATAACCGTAACATTTGCGCCATCAAGAATATTCAGAAATGTTCCGCCTAGAGCATCTGGAAAACCTCCGCCGAAAGTGTCCTGGATAAAAATCATCGCCGATCTTTCAAAGTGCATTGAATTGGCATTTTGAGTTGGAGTTTTTCGCGGATTGAGAAACAAACTGCCGGAAATTTTCCAATCGGAATTTCTGACATCCGTAAAAATTCCGGCATCGGTATTATAAACGAAACGGGAGTTTATAACTTTTATATAATCAAATTGCCAGCCTTTTGCGGTAATTTCTAAACCTCTTGCATAAATTCCGCGAAAGAAGTTATTGAAAACCACATTTTCAAACACAAAATCCTGCGAAGAGAGAAACGCTCCCAACGCTTCGACTCCGTATGTATTGCGAGTGCTTTCGCCAAAAAGTTCAATGTCTTTGAGCGCAACTTTCTCCGTGCATTCACCGATGCGGAAAATCGCCCGGTTATCACCTTTCAGCGTGATTCGGCTGGCACTTTTTCTAATAACATTATTGGTTGTCGCTCCGCTGTTCAGTCCGCTGATGCCCTGAATCGTGATGCCCGAAGGCAAGGTTAATCCCTTAAAATTCGGCACACCGCCGACAATATATTCACCTTCAGAAAACTGCAAAACCCCGCCGTTTCGGGTTGCGATAAAAGCCAACGCGCTTTTTATTGCCAGAGTATCATCGGTGCGCCCGTCGCCGACTGCGCCGAAATCCCGTACATTATAAATACCGGGATTTTCGGGTGTTGCCGCCCAATCGTAGATTATTTGACCGCTGTATTGATCGCCGGGAAAAGAAATTCGATATTTTTTATCTTCGCCGGTAAAACACCATTTATTAGTTCCGGCATTGGCGCGCATCGTAGCGGTTGAGCCGCTTTGTGTCAAATTTGTTCCCGAACCTTCGCAGGGTCTGATATTCAACGGTGTCGAAGTATTGAGATCGGAGATGATAATATTAGAAGTTGACGGCGCATAGCGAAGGGCGCAGGTCGCGATTTTATGTGTTTCCGGAGCTTCCAAAATAATATTGTAGCCTTCAAATCTATTGTTTTGAGCATTTACAGCAAAAGTAAAAATAAATACAAAGACAAGCGAAACGATAATTTGATATTTTTTCAACATAATTTTCTTGATAATTTAATTTAATAGGGAAATCTCATTTTTGACAGTTTAACAAAAAAAATTCGGTCTGTTGTATCCAACCGCCGAATCTTTGAGATTAAAAAATTATCATTCGGGTTGTTAGTCAAATAAAGTTGGATTTTGAGACTTAAAGATCGTTTCAAGACCGAAATGCTGATAAGCGAGCCGCGTCGCCAGACGACCGCGCGGCGTGCGGTTCAAAAATCCAATCTGAATTAAGTAAGGCTCAATGATTTCTTCGATAGAATCTTTTTCTTCGTGAATCGAAGCCGCAATCGTTCCCAGACCGACCGGACCACCCTCGAATTTTTCGATGATCGTCAAAAGCAGTTTGCGGTCAATTTCGTCGAGACCGAAAATATCAACTTCCATCCGGTTGAGCGCGTCCGCCGCGACTTCTTCGGTAATTCGCCCGTCGTAATCAACTTCGGCGTAATCGCGGACTCTTCTTAATAAACGATTGGCAATGCGCGGAGTTCCGCGCGAACGCTTGGCAATTTCGTGTGCGCCTTTGTCTTCGATCTCGACCTTCAAAATATCCGCCGAACGCTTGACGATCGTCTGCAAATCTTCGACGTTGTAAAAATCCAGATGAAAAACGATGCCGAACCGACCGCGCAAGGGAGCAGTAATCAAACCCGGACGCGTCGTTGCGCCGATGAGCGTAAATTTCGGCAGATCGAGCTTGATCGAACGCGCCGCCGTGCCTTGTCCGATCATCAGATCGAGCTGATAATCTTCCATCGCCGGATAGAGAACTTCTTCGATCGCCGGATTAAGGCGATGAATTTCGTCTATAAAAAGCACGTCGCCTTCGTCCAAATTCGTCAAAATCGCCGCCAGATCGCCCGCTTTTTCAATAATCGGCGCAGCGGTTGATTTGAGTTCCGCGCCCATTTCATTGGCGCAAATGAGGCTCAGGGTCGTTTTCCCGGTGCCCGGAGGACCGAATAATAAAATATGATCGAGAGCCTCGCGCCGCTTAAGCGCGGCTTTCATAAAAACGCGCAGATTGTCCTTGATCTTCTTCTGCCCGATATATTCGCCTAAGCGCGACGGACGCAGAGACAATTCGAACTGTTTTTCCTCATCATTAAAAACAGTTCCGTCGCGTGAATCAATTGTTTCGAGATGTTCGTTCATTTAGTTACTTATTTCGCAAAATTTGCAAGCTTCTCTCAAGTAGTTTTGCTTTTGTTAAATCGGTTCCTTCTTGAATAGCTTTTTCCATGACTTTGTCGGCGACATCACCATCATAACCTAACTTGATAAGTTCGGAACGTGTGTCTTTAATTGCTTTATATTGTTTAAATTCTTCTTTAGACAACACTTTCCGCAGTCGGATTTCATCAAGTAGATTAAATTCAGCTTCGCTTGATGAATAGGTTTTAAATACCAGATGAAAATCTAAATCATTACAGCAAATCGGAGCGTCTAATAATCTTTCTAAAATTTCAGTTCGCTCTTTTTGCGTTTTGCTGTTTTTTAATCGAAGCAAATCTTTTCTGATCTCAAAATTGGGCAAAAGATATTTTGAATCGGAATCTTCATCCATATCGTATTTGAAGGATTTATAATCAAAAACAGAATCAACGGAAGTCATTCTCTTTCCTTTTTCATCTATATTAATTTCAATACTTCCGAGTTCGTCGGGACGATCTTCCAGGCGAATATTTCCGTCCGGTAAATTTTTCGGAAGAATTTCAGATTCTTTAGCGATTACGCGAACTTCCGAACCAATCGTAAATTTCTCTTTCAAATCTTCAAGCGGCGTTCCGTCTTCGGAACAATCTGCCCGGAGTCGAATCGGAAAAACTTCAAAATGGGTTTCCGGAGTTTTCGGCAAATAAACGCTTTCTTTCATTTTTACGATTACTCCGTGTGCTTTTCTATGAAGTTTCGCGGATTCAACAGGTTGCGTAAAACCGACGACTTCGCCGATAAAGATGTATTCGGTTGGATCGAAGTCAAAGAGAGGTTTTCCGGCGAGTGTGCATCCGAACGATGAATTCACCAAAAAAATCAATACTAAACAAAATGAAGAAAACAATATTTTCATAAATTTTTCTTTGTTTTTAAAATCTCACGCATTTGCAAATTCTGTATATTTTCTCATTGAAGGTTCATGAAAAGCCAACACGATGTCGTCTTTCGGAACGCCTTCATTTAATAGATCGGTGGCGATTCCTTGTTTGGTCAAATCGGTCTCGATCCAGATTTTTTCATCTTTGATGCGAAGATGCGCGTGGACATACCGCGTTCGTTTGCCTTTCGACCAACCCAAACTCGTCCAGAGATAATGACCTTGAACATCATCGGCAACCAGAAAATAATCAACACCTTCTTCGGGATGCTCTCGGTCAATTTCGACATAATGGCTTAAAACTTTTTTGACGATTTCTTTATATTTTAATTCTTTATCCATCTTTCGATCTCCTCGTTCGCCAAATTTACTGTAAACAGAGAAACCTTTTCAGCTTTGATTATAAATTGCGTGGCTTCCAAAACAAAGAAATCGCTGTAAGTCGCTTCGCTGATTGCCAGAAAAAGCTTTGTTTCGGGTTCGAGTTTTGAAAGCAAGCGTTTATAAATCGTGTATTGACCAGTGCCGTTTCAAAATCGCTGACGCTCGAGCGATTCAGAAAACTTTTGATTTCGACAACGATTTTTTCATTTTCACGAACAGCGGCAATTGGGCGTTCGGCTGATAAATCAGCGTAAAGCCGAAATTCCGCAAATTCAATTCGATACGGATCTGCTGTTATTGTCCAGCCATCTTTGACGAGCGCGTTTTTGACCGTATTGTGTATTTTGTCGAGCTGCGCCATATTATTTAAAATCGGATTTCCAAATTAAATGCCGGAATATGAAATTCTAATCAGCCTTTTGCCAGTAATTGCAGACTTTTTCTCAATAATTTTTGGACGCTCATTTCTGTTCCGTCCTGCACGGCTTTTTTGACGGCTTTTTCTGCTGCGTTTCGCTGATAACCGAGATTGACGAGCGCGGAAATCGCGTCGTCGAAAATTTCGTTTGTTGAAACGGAAGATTGTCCGTCGCTTGATGCGGAAGTGCTTGCCGAAGAAATTGAAGACAAAGTTGCGACTTTATCGCGCAGTTCGATGACCAGGCGTTCCGCCGTTTTTTTGCCGATTCCGGGAATCGATGTCAAACGCGCCAGATTATCAGTGCGGATCGCGGCGATTATTTCGTCGGCGTTCATTCCCGAAAGCATCGAAATTCCGGCTTTCGGACCGATGCCGGAAACGGTGATTAATTTCAGAAAAAGCTCGCGTTCCTGCAACGTTTTGAAACCGAACAGCTGCAAAGCGTCTTCCCGCACGTAAGTAAAAATGCGCAGCGCGACCGCCTCGCCGATTTCGCCGAGTTCGTAAAATGTCGAAAGCGGAATCGTCGCTTCATAACCGATGCCGCCGACATCTATAATCACCGAATTTGCTTCTTTTTCCAGAATTTTTCCTGCTAAATACGCAATCATATTTTTAATTTAAGAGCTGAACATTACATCCGAACGCAAAACGTATTTTTTCCCGTTTCTGACAACCGAACCTTCATGAACGAGTTCATGCTTAAAAGCCAACATCAATCCCGTTTTAGGAACAATTTCCGTTTTAGAATCACCGATAAAAACGGTTTCTCCGCCTTGAAAATCTTCGTTCAAATAAATCATAAAAGTCAGAAGACTTTTTTCTCCATTTGCACGAGAAAAAGAGCCGTCGGAATGCCAGGAAAATTTTTGAGTCGGTTCGTAACGGTAAAATCTCAAACGCTCATTCAAACCGACTGCAACGCGGTGCTGAATCATTTTCGGAAGATGTTCTTTCGCATTTTGCCAAAGTAAAAATGCTTTATCTTTATCATCAATCATCGCTCGGTCATTATTGCGGACATTATCAACTATTGCTTCTGCACCAAAACCGACATTAATCGGCGCATCACCGAATCCGATTTGTTCGGCAAACTCGATCCATTCCGCGCATTCTTCGGCTGAAAGAAAATTATTTACTGTCCAGATTCCTTCGGCAATTTCCATAACTTATTTCGTGATTTTGACCGTTAAATTTTTGTAGTCAATTTCAAGAATCGAATCAACTAACATTTCAGCCCCGATTAATGCTTCGGTTGATTTGCTAACCAAGACGGGTAATGAAAATTCATCGCCGAGCCATTTTATTTTGGCAATCGCCGTATCAAATTCAATCTCCGAATTTTCAGCTGCCAAAAATGCTTCGCGTCCCGTGATAATCAAGGAATTTTCCCGGGCAATTGAGTGCGGAATAACTAAAGTTCCTTGAAAACCCGTATCCAAAAGACATTCGAAACTTGCGCCATTACTTAGTTCAATACTCAAAATCGGCAAAAGTTTTTCGTTAACGCTACCTGTTATTTGGAACATAATGACTCAGCGAACCTGTATAAATTGTGCCGACTTTTGCTAAAAAGAAAAGTTTGTCGGGCATTGCCGAATGTGCTTTTAAAATTGCGTCAAGTTTCTTTTTTTCAAGAAAATATTTTCCTGAATAAGGCTCGATGGCGACGAATTCGCCATTATGTTCAGGTTCTAAAACGGGTTTCAACTTTTCTTCGTAAAATTTCATTCCAAGTTGCGACAGTTCGCTGAGCTTTGATTTCTCTGTTTTTGACATTTTAAACCTCCAAAATGTTTCACACTTGAAACATAAATTGTAAAGTAAATTTTCTTTAAGGGCAACGAAGCAAAGCCTTTTCGCCATCAAGTTAATTGAGAACTTTTTCACATTATCGAAGAAAGTATTATAATCTCTATTTGTAAATGAAAGCAGAAAAAATATCAGAATTGACGACGAACCGGATGAGCATCTATTTGCGCTGTCTGAACGAACTGGCGGCGGAAGGCACGAAAACCGTTTCTTCGGACAAACTGGCGAAGCGTTTTCACCTGAATTCGGCGCAGATTCGCAAGGATCTGGCGTATTTCGGCGAATTCGGCGTGCGCGGCGTCGGGTATTACGTCGAAGAGCTGCGCGATCATCTGAAAAAAATTCTCGGTCTTAATAAAGAGCATTGCGTCGCGATTATCGGCGCGGGCAGATTGGGAACGGCTCTGACGGATTATTACGGTTTTTCGCAGACGAATTTTACAGTTGCCGCGCTTTTCGATGCCGACAAAAGCAAAATCGGGCAGATGGTCGGCGATGTGGAAATTTTCGATATAAAAGACTTTGCCGAAGTCGCAAAAAGAGATAAAATAGATGTTGTCGTGATCGCCGTTCCGGCGCAATTTGCTCAGAATGTTTTGGAGCAGGTAACGGAAGCGGGCATTAAAGCCATAATGAATTTTGCGCCGACACCTTTGAAAACAAAGGCGGATGTTAAATTAAAGACTATTGATCTGACGACTTCGCTCGAGAGTCTTTCATATTTTCTGGCACAGCCGAGCGCGGCGAACGGCAAAGGCGTGAAACCGAATTCGGGTAAAGTGCGAAATAAAAAATAAGAAATAATTTCTCGCAGTCGGAATTTTTTTGTATTATTAAAGTATTAAAAACAAGAGGTAAAAAAAAATATGTGTTGTAAAGGTTTTTTCAAGAGAGTGATTCCATTTATCGGGGCAATAGCCGTCGGATTGTTTATCACCAGTTTGTTTATCACGGTCGCCGCACCGAGTTTTAATTTCAAAAAACGCAATTGGAATAAGCATCATCAATATCACAAAAAGATCGAGCGCGAAAATTACCGTTTGAAAATGGAAAATTCCCGGCTTGAAAGAAAGCTCAATAAACTGGAAAGACAAAAAAATGTCGGAGAAATCTATGAATTAAGAGAAATGGATTTCGACGTTCCGCCGGTGCCGCTGACACCGATTGCGCCTGCTAAAGTCCGATAAATCGGAAAGGCAAAAGTAAAAAGGTAAAAGTCAAAAGTCAGTATTTTGTCTTGAATTTTTGAACCGCAGGTTAGCCGAAATGAAATTTGCTTGAGATTTTTTCCAAAGCTGTTTCATTTGTGCTAATCTGTGGTTAATTTTTTTTGTGGGGTAAAATTATGTGTTGTAAAAATTTGTGGAAAAAATCAATTCCGTTTTTCCTTACGTTTTGTTTGGGGATTTTGTCGGCGAATCTGTTTTCAGTAAATGAAATTCCTTTAAATTTACTCGAGAAAAAAGTCGCACCGCCGGTTGAGATAAAAAAAGATTCAAGTATTTATCAAAAGAAAGATACAGGAACAGGAACTAGCGGGCATTCATGCAATCCGAATCATTTTAATTGTCTAAGTTGCAAAACCTGCAAAGGTTCAAGTTGCAAAGTCTGCAAAGATGGAAAGTTGGCAGATGATAAATTCATTCCGAAGAAAGAAACAGATTTACAAAATACGAAAATAAAATTTATTTCCAAACCGCAGCCAAAATATACAGATGTAGCGAGAGCTAAATTAATCGAAGGTAAAGTCGTTTTGAGAATCTCTTTCTTGGCAAACGGACAAATCGGAAGTATTTCACCTGTTAAAACATTGTCTGATGGATTAACTGAGCAAGCGATTGAAGCGGCGAAAAAAATAAAATTCAATCCTGCTGTTAGAAATGGAAAACCGGCTTCGGTAACTATGTCTGTTCAATATACTTTTACGATTTACTAAATTTTAATGGAAGAATTGATGGCGCGAAAAAAAATTGTATCTGCTTTGGTTTTAATGTTCGGCTTTTTGGTTATGAACAATTTCGGACAGAAAAATCAAACCGAACCGTGTAATCTTTCTGAACAAGGAACCGGTTTGGCAATAGATAATGTATATGATCCAAAAAATATAGTTGAAAACAAGCCGAAAATTTATCCTGTAGGAACAAAACCTTTGCAGCTTATTTCAAAACCGATAGCAAAATATACAGAGGAAGCAAGACAAAATTGTATTCAGGGTAAAGTGCTTTTAAGAATTACTTTTTTTTCAAACGGCAAAGTCGGAAATTTCAAAATTCTGGACGGTTTACCTTTTGGATTATCCGAAAAGGCGATTGACGCCGCAAAATTAATAAAGTTTAAGCCTGAAATCAAAAATGGAAAACTCAAAACCGTAACTAGAAAAGTGATCTACAATTTTACGATTTACTAAATTTTAATGGAAGAATCAAAGGCGCGAAAATTAATTATCGAAGTCGGGAAATTGCTCTATGATCGGAGTTATGTCGTTTCGTCGGACGGAAATGTCAGTATTCGCCTCGACGAAAACACCGTTTTGGCAACTCCGACGATGACCTCGAAAGGTCGTATGACGGAAGATTGTCTGGCGTTGACGGATTTGGACGGCAAGCCTCTGAATGACAAAAAAGCCTCGTCGGAACTGGCGATGCACACGTTGATTTATAAAATGCGTCCCGATATAAAAGCGGTCTGCCACGCGCATCCTCCTCACGGAACGGCTTTTGCAGTTGCCGGATTGGCGATTGATGCGCCGATCTTGTCGGAAGTTATTTTAACTCTCGGTTGCGTTCCTCTAACCGATTACGGAACACCTTCGACAAACGAATTGACCGATTCGATGAAACCTTTCGTCGAGCATCACAACGCGCTTTTAATGGCAAATCACGGCGCGGTCGCTTACGGCGAAGACCTCTGGCAGGCGTTTGACCGGCTCGAAACTCTGGAACACACGGCAAGGATCGCCATTCTGGCAAAAACTCTGGGCGGCGCGAACGATCTGCCGAAGGACGCGATCTCAAAACTTATCAATATTAGGGAAAAAGCCGGATATTTGACCGAAGCGGCGCGGTGTCAGGCGTGCGGTTATTTGGATGACGCAAATATCCCCTGCGAACTTGACGGAAATTCGCATAATAAGACAAACTCAAACGGTGCAAAAATTTCATTGAGCCGCGAAGAATTGATCGAACTTCTCGCGCAAGCCGCAAAAATCGGATAAAAATTTATGTCTGCACTTCCGATAAAGAATATGACTCTGGAAGAATATCTGGAGTTCGATTACAACGCCGAAGGTCGTTATGAATATTTCGATGGCGAAATTATCGAGATGAGCGGTGGAAGCCCCGAACATTCGCTTTTAGGAAATCGAATCGGTTTTTTGTTACAGAGAGAATTAATTGAGAAAAACTGTTCGGTTTATAATTCCGAAGTGCAAATCAAAGTTCCGAGATTGCTTCCATATCGTTACGGCGATGTTTCTGCTCTTTGCGGAAATCCGATTTATGAAGATTTGGGAAAACAAAAACTGCTTGTCAATCCGAGTTTAATTGTCAAAGTGCTTTCGCCTTCGACGGAAAGTTATGATCGAGAAGAAAAATTCAAGGCATATAAATCAATTAAAAGTTTGAGAGAATATTTGTTGGTTTCGCAGACAAAAAAATTTATTACTCTATATGTTCGGCATAATGAAAAGTTTTGGTTTCAGAGCGAATATGTCGAAGGCGAAACCTTAACGCTCGAATCGCTCGAATGCGAATTAATTGTTGACGAGATTTATCACGGAATTTTTGAATCTTAACTTCCCGAAACTAGCCAAAACCGCTAAAAGTCAATAAACTAAACACAACCGCCACCTGTAAAGTTTTTGAGATTTGCGTTTTTTTACAGGGTATTGCGGAGCAAATCTCAAGAGGTTCAACTCCTCGTTAGCTGTTGGTAGCACTACGACTGAAAATCGTAACCATTTATGCCGGAGGAAAAAAGAAACCGTCTTTAAGTGACAACTAAATTGCGGTTTGCAAAGCCGAGGATACCGATGCGGTCTGCGGACTTCATCTAAATCGGCTTTCCCCGTTTTTCAGCGTTTCTTTTTTCTGAAGGCTTTTTTTTCAAAGCTTGTTATGTATCAAGTTAATCATAATGAACAAAGACGCTTGTTTTGGCGCGTACGGTTTTTCGTTTCGCCAAACGAAATCGGCTATCTTTACCGCAAAAATCGGCTCGAACAAAAGCTCGAAGCGGGAATTTACGATTATTTCGATTATCAAAGAGTTTTGCGC
>JBGTIH010000131.1:0-9665 GCA_041745765.1 Pyrinomonadaceae bacterium
TAATTTTTCTTACTTTTAGTGTAATTTTGATTCATAGCGTATCTCCTTAATAGGCTGCTTGCCTGTTATGTTTTTTGATCAAAACAAGGATACGCTATTTCTTTATCTTTTTTCCATTTCCACAACTTTTGATACTACCTCCGGATGATTCTTTCGATAGGTTTTATGTGGAAACAGAAGAAACTCCGGGCAAGTATAAGTTCTTAACGAGCTTGGAAAAAAATGAAGCCGGATTGGTAAACTTTCCTGCAAATTCTAACTTTTTTGAGAGATATGGTACGGAAGATGCTGGAGGAAATGATAGAAAAGTTGGGGAAATAGTAGGACAAGGAGACCATTATCTTCAGCCTGTTGTTGCCGCCGCTTTATTCGGTCTTGCCGCCGTGTTAAAGGATAGTAATGGAATTACAATGTCATTCGGCGATATGTCATCTGCCAATGGCAGCGACCCTTGGCAACCTTCAATGGCAAATAAAACAGCGAAAAACGGACATCATAGCGGACATGGACATAATGGTGTACGAACTGGATTAGATGTTGATTTCAGATATGTGAACGGCGATGGTGCGAGTTTCCAAAGTAAAACTGCAACAAGTGATCCTCAATTTAGCGCAGAGAAAAATCAGACCATTTATGATACGGCTAAAAAATTCGGATTTACTACTAATTATCAGGGAACTAGCGGTAAATTAACAGGAGTTACAAGAGTAGGTGGGCATAATGACCACGGGCATCTTGGTTTTAATAGAGGTAGTGCAAATGTGACTGTCCATAAGATTGACACTACGAGGCGAAGGTAAGGTGATTTCTATGTTTATGATAAAACTATTAGGCTTTGTATTGATTTTTTTAGCTTCTGAGTCTTGTTCTACTAAAGCTGTGGACAATCAAATTTTTGAGATTAATGCACAAGAAATGAAACAGAACAGCAGAAGTCTTGAAGTTAATGAAAATAGCACTAAAGCGAAAACTCAGGAAAAATTGCAAGTTGGACAAACTGATATAGATTCAATCAAAAATACGAAAGGATTGATTGTTCTAAGTGACCGATACGGTAAAAACGATTTTATTCGCTTTTATAATGAAGATGGTAGTCTGTGGTATGAGTTCACCTATTACTATGATGATAGTGACGGCAAATTCGAGTATGCAAATGAAAATTTTACCCCATTTTCGTTTCATCAAGACTACTTTGTCTTAGCTCTCAAATGTGTAGGCGAAGATAAAAATCGCTATGAAGTAATCGTAGATGAAGAAACAGGACTAAAAAAGTTTGTTAGAAAAGATGACGCGACCTTAAAGTTTGAAACTTGGGAAAAGCACATTCTAAAAACTTTTGCCGTTGACTTTAACAGAGAACAAAATCCTTTGCGGGAAGTGCCGGAAGGACAGGTAAAAACTGCTGTCTTGCCGAAAGAAGCAACTTTTCATCCTGTTGAAATAAACGGAGAGTGGCTAAAGGTTAGTTGGGATAGCTCGAAGAAAGCAGGAAAGAATGATAAGTCTGGTTGGGTTAAGTGGAGAGAAGATAACAAAATCTTGGTTGAACTTTTTTATTTCTCATAGGCGAATTACTAAATTTTGTTTAAGCAGTAAAAAATAGTTAGAAAAAAATGTGCGTCTGCGCTTGACAGCTTTTTTCGAGAGGCTGTCTTTTTTTATACCTTTTGCTTTTGCTGGCTGTTTTCCGAAACGATTGTCGAGAAACTGCGAGATAAACACCACAGTCGGCGGAGTTTCCGGAAATTTTACAAATTTACGATTGCCTTTGCTCCTCCCGGATTTTGTTTCGGCTATTTGATAAATTCCGCTTTTGTAACGTAGCATTATTTCAAACTTTTTCGGAAAAAAAAGATTTGTGAGGTGCTTAGATTTTATGCCCGCCCGTTGGCTGACCGAGAGTGAACAAAACCGCCTGACCCGCTTTCCCGCCAAAGTGCCGGAAAACGATGTCTTTACTTTTTTCACCCTGACAAAAAGCGATTGGTCGGTTCTGGCAAATCTTCGCGGCGACGGTAATCGTCTGGGATTTGCCTTGCAGCTTTGTTCGCTTCGTTATCTGGGTTTCGTGCCGGAGAATTTACGCGAAGTTCCCGCCGAAGTTGTAGAATTTCTTGCCGGTCAGCTTTCCGTTTCGCCCGAATTTTTGCGGGAATACGGCTCGCGCCCGCAAACGCGCACCGACCATTTGAGCGAAATCGAAGATTATCTCGGTTTTCACAAAATGACTTATGCTGAGGAAGTGGAAATTGACGATTGGCTCGCCGCCCGCGCCGTCGAACACGACCGTCCCTTACTGCTTTTGCAGATGCTCTGCGAACGTCTGCAATCACACAAGATAATCCGTCCCGGTTTGAGCATTCTCGAACGATTCGTCGTCAAAGCAAGAAAAAACGCCCGACAAAAAACCTGGGAAATTATCGCTCATCTGGTAACTGATGACACCAAAACGATTCTGGATGATTTGCTCAAGGTTGATGAACAATCAAAGCGAACGCCGCTCAACTGGCTGAGAACGGGCGCGACCTCCTCATCGGCAAATTCGATTCTTCAGGTTCTCGAAAAGATTCTTTTTTTGCGGCAATCAGGCATTGAAGATTGGAATCTGGAAATTCTCAATCCGAATTTGCTGAAACGTCTGAATCGCATCGGCAGAACCTCGACCAATCAGATGCTGGAGAGAATGCCGCCGGAAAACCGTTATCCGATCCTGCTGGCATTTCTGCATCAAACTTTGACCGACACGACTGACGAAGCGATCGATCTCTTTGACCGCTACCTGCAAACCGCCTATTCCCGCGCCGGACGCGAACTCGATGAATTTCGCCGCTCGGTCGCCAAATCAACCAATGAAAAAGTCAAACTTTTTCAGACTGTCGGCTCCATTCTGCTCAATGATGAGATTCCCGATATGCAGCTGCGCGAACTGATTTTTCAGGCGGTTTCCCCCGAACAGCTTCGTTTCGCCGTCGAGGAATGCGGGCAGATTATGCGCCCGCTCGATGATTCGTATTTCGATCTGTTGGCAACACGCTATGGCAATCTCAGGCAATTCGCTCCGCGTTTCTTAGAAATCTTCAACTGGCGTTCCGGCAATGAGCGAAGCGAACTGACCGATGCCATCGGGATTATGCGAACGCTCAACTCGACCGGACAGCGGAAAATTCCCGAAGACGCGCCCGACAGCTTTATCCCGAAAAAATGGGAGCCGTATGTTTTTACGGAAGAAAGCCGTTTTAACCGCCGATATTACGAACTCTGTCTTTTGTGGCAGGTGCGCGAGGCTCTGCGTTCGGGAAATCTATGGGTCGAGGGAAGCCGCCGCTACAATAATCCCGAAAGCTATCTGATTCCGCCTGACAATTGGAACGAACTCCGTACGGAAGCCTGTTCGCTGATGAGAGTTCCGACAAAAGCGATGGAACGACTTGCTCAGAGAGAAAACGATTTCCGCTTTGCCGCCGTTTCTCTCGAAAGCCAGCTTAAAGGCAACGGTGCCGTCAGGATCGAAGACGGCGAACTGGTCATCACTCCGCTCGAAGCTGATGAGCGACCGGCAAGCAGCGAATTTTTGGAAGATGTAATTTTAGACAGAATGCCGCAGATCGATCTGCCCGAACTTCTAATCGAGGTTGACGGCTGGACACGCTTTTCAAAATCATTCAAACATTCGGGCGGTGGAGAATCCAGAAAAGCCGATCTGCTGCCGACACTCTATGCCAGCATTTTGGCGCAAAGCGGGAATTTCGGTTTGACGCAGATGTCGAGAATGACCGAATTTTCCTATCACGAACTGCTCTGGACGACGAACTGGTATTTGAGGGAAGAAACCCTGAATGATGCGACAACAAAATTAGTCAATTTTCATTATCATCTGCCGCTCAGCCGGTTTGTCGGAGACGGCACGGTTTCGTCTTCGGACGGACAGAGATTTCCGGTCGCCGTGAAAACCGCCAACGCGACCGCTCTGCCGAAATACTTCGGTTTCGGCAAAGGATTAACCTTCTACACCTGGACATCCGATCAATACTCGCAGTTCGGCACGAAGGTCGTTCCGGCGACGATGAGGGATGCTTCAATCGTTCTGGACGAAATTCTCGATAACGAAACCGAACTTCCCCTAGGTCAGCATTCGACCGATACGGCGGGCTACACAGAAATTATTTTCGCTCTGTTCGATCTACTGGGATTGCAGTTTGCTCCAAGAATCCGTGACATCGGCGATCAAACGCTGTACCGGCTGGAAAAGTTCGCCGACACGCCGCACGTTAATAAGCTGATCAGGAAAAAACTCAAACCCGATCTGTTCATCGATCAGTGGGACGATCTGCTCAGACTGACGGGTTCGATGAAGCTCGGCTGGGTTACCGCATCACTTCTGATCAAGAAATTTCACGCTCTGCCGAAACAAAATTCTCTGGTCAAATCCTTACAGGAATACGGGCGGATGATCAAAACGATCTTTATTCTCCGTTACCTGGGAAGCGAAGATTACCGCCGTCAGATCAACCGGCAGCTTAACAAAGGCGAACTCCTGCACGCGCTTCGCCGGTATTTGTTCATCGCCAATGAAGCCCAAATCAGAAAACGTCAACCGGAAGAACAGCTCAATCAAGCGGCTTGTCTGAACCTCGTTACAAACGCGGTCGTCGTCTGGAACACGGTTTATATGTGGGAAGTCATCAAACAGCTTCAGGCGGAAGGCTACCGAATTAATGAAGAAGACCTCAAACACATCTCACCGGCGCGATATGAGCATATAAATGTTTACGGCAAATACAGCTTTCCGGTCGGACAAACACTAGCCCGGCAAGGCTTGCGCGAACTGCGAAAATCCTCGCTTTTGTAAATATGAAAAAAATCAAAAAATGAAGAGTTTAAGCAGTTTAAGCACCGGAATTGGTAAAAAAAGTAGAATTTCAGGCTAATGAATTCAACAACTTAGCACCTTAGCGTTGTTTTTGACGGATTTACTAAACAGACACCAATAACCGGAAAATTAAAAATTATTAAGATGACGGCGCGAAGTAAGAAAAGCGAAACCATAAAATTCTTAACGCTTGATGAAATTGCCAGATTGTTGGGCGCAATTTCAGATAAACGCGACAAGGCGATTTTTTTGATGGCTTACCGGCACGGACTCCGGGCAAGCGAGATCGGACTTCTGCAAATTCAGGACTTGGATTTTCAGAAACAGCGCGTGATGATCCACCGGCTGAAGGGATCGCTTTCAGGCGTTCATCCGTTGCAGCCCGATGAAGCGCGGATATTAAAAAGTTATCTCAAAAATCGAAGCAGCCAATCCCCTACCCTTTTCGTTTCAAATCGAAACTTACCGATCAGCCGGAAGACTTTGGACGTGCAGATCAAACAATACGGGAAACGCGCAAAGCTTCCGGAAGACAAGTGTCATTTCCACGTTTTGAAACATTCTATCGCCACTCACTTACTCGACACCGGCGAAGCTGATATACGCTTTGTGCAGGATTGGCTCGGACACGCCAACATTCAAAACACGGTCATTTACGCATCACTGGTTTCAAGCACCCGCGAGCGAAAAGCGCGGCAGCATTTTTTCAAGCTACCAAAATTTTAGTGTTATAATTTGAGGTGAACGAACATTCACCAATGCCCACTATTACAAAGAAATTAAAACCCTGTAAAGATCACTTTCTTGTGCTGCGCGACGAAGCCACACGGGATTTCATCGTGTGTAGTAAATGCGGTTACAAGATACCCGGCACGGACTGGTTAAGACCTGTTAAACTGGCAAACCGCTGGTATTTCGATCATTAAAATATATAAATTATTTGTTGCTTCAATGCAACTTTGTGTTATAATCGGGTTAATTTAAAGGGTCATTGAAATATGTCAATTCCAGAATCACAACTGCAAACATGGACAAATCAGGGTTCGATTACAAACTCAGCTTTAACTCATAAAGTTTTACGCAATGCTCTTGCAAGGCATAGTTGGTCAAAAGAAATACGCTATGACGACTACTTGCAGGGTTCTTATGCTAATACTACAAATATTTGGAGCGAAAGCGATGTTGATATTGTAATTGAATGCACATCTATTTTCTTTCACGACGGAATAGATGAAGCCGATCAACAATCTCTGGGATTTTACCCCGGAAGCCATAGTTTTGACGACTTTAGAAATGAGGTCATTAATGCGCTGGTTTCCTATTACGGCAGCTCATACGTTGATTCGTCGGGTGCAAATTCGATAAAAGTTTTACCTTCCGATACAAATAATCGTCTTTATGCTGATGTTGTCGTTTGCGCCAGTTACAGAGATTATTATAACCGGCGGGTTACTGCGGAAGGTATCACTTTCTGGAACAGAAAAACGCATACTCAAATTGTTAATTATCCGAAAATTCATAAAGCCAACGGCGCGACGAAAAACAGCAATTCTTTGGGTAGATATAAACAAACTGTCAGAATGTTTAAGAATGCGCGGCGGTATATGATTGAAGGCAATGAAGAACTCAGAAAAAAGTTTTCTTCCTATTTTGTTGAATCTCTGCTTTATAATGTTCCTAATCAAAAATTTTACGGATCAACCTGGCAGCAGATTTTTACCAATATTTTAATATTTTTAATAGAAGCGTTTGAACAAGATGCTGTTGATAGTTTTACTACGCAAAGCGAAAAGCATTATTTAATCGGTAATCATCCGGTGCAATGGTCAAAACAAAACGCACAAGAGTTTGTAACTCGATTGAATGAATTATGGGCAAATTATTAAAAAAGAATGCACCAATACACGACCGACATTGAAAAAACAGGCGTTTACAAATGGATAGCTTTTATAAGCGTGTTTTTGGCTTGGGTCTTGTCTTATCTATTAAAGCTAATTCAAATAGAAATTCTTTGGATAGTTGACGCGCCTTCAGTAGTTGGTTTTTACGGCATTCTTTATAAACTATTTGATACTCGGCTCTGGCGTTGGAAAGTATTTAATAATATTCCCGACTTAAGTGGACAATGGCAAGGCAAGGTTTCTTCTACGCACGATAAATTCAATAACGAGCATCCAGCTTCAATAATTATCAAACAAACTTGGTCGCATATTTCAATTATATTGACGACCGAAAATTCACGTTCTGAAAGTTGTGTTCTAACGATTTCCACAAAGACCCCGGACGGCGCGAAAATTCATTATGCTTATGAAAACAAGCCGCGCCATAATGCAGTTTCAACAATGAAGCGGCACGACGGGACAGCAAATCTAATTTTGAAGGAAAAAGACGGCAAGCTAATACTCGAAGGCGATTATTACACAGGGCGCGACCGGAAGAATCACGGAATATTACATTTTGAAAAACAATCATTAATTTAACAGCCACAGAACAAGATGATTTGAACAACAGCGGAACATTGACATAACTCCCTATAATTGCTACACTACTTACATATTCCCCCGCTCGTTTCGACGGGCGGGTGCGAAGGCGAAGTAAGAAATTACTTCGCCTTCTGCGTTTTTAAGAGCAGATTTATTTCTATGAAAATAAACATCTATATTGACGGCTTTAATCTTTATTACGGCGCGATCAAGAACACCCCTTATAAATGGCTCGACATATTGAAAATGAGCCAATTGCTTTTCCCTAACGACACGATCAACCAGATTAAATATTTTTCCGCCAGAGTGTCAGCGCGTCCGAACGATCCCGATCAGCCGATCCGTCAAGCGACTTACTGGCGAGCTTTGCAGACCATTCCGAATCTAAGCATCATTGAAGGAACATTTTTAACCAAGCCCGTAATGATGCCGGTATTTAATACCAACCCGCAGCAGTATGTGCGGGTAATAAAAACAGAAGAAAAAGGTTCGGATGTGAATTTGGGAATTCATATGCTTAACGACGGCTATAAAAAAGATTATGACTTAGCCGTTATGATAACCAATGATTCAGATCTTTTAGAGCCGATGCGGATCGTTAAACAGGATTTGGGGTTGCCGGTTGGATTGGTTAATCCGCACCGGACACCGAGTTTTTCATTAAGACAACACGCGGCGTTTATCAAACAAATTCGCCAGGGCGTTTTAAGAGCCAGTCAATTCCCTGTTTCCTTAACGGATAAAAACGGGACATTTCACAAACCGGCGAGCTGGTAGAATTTAACGCTTGTGCAAATTTAGGCTATCCCGTTTATAAAAGTTTCTACGAAATCCAAAATCTTATTGGTAATTCGTTCGACAATCGATTTTCGCTCCAATAGTTTCGGTTTAGTTTCAAGCAGTTTAACAATCGTATCGGGCAACGGAGTTCTTTGATTAAAAATATAATTTTCGATAATCTCGCTGACTTTTTCAGGCGGGATTTTTTCATCGCGGCATAATTTTTCAAAGGCTTCCTTTTGCTTGACGCTCCAGAATTCTTCAAATTCGCCTGGTATGTCTTCGGCGTTTTGAATGACCGGCAAATTCTTATTAATAAATTCTTCGATGAGTTCGCGCTTGCTGCGGAGTTCGATTTCGCTTGCCAAAAGGTTAGCGATTGTTTTCTTGATTCTTTCTTTTTCTTCTTTCCCGGCTCCCTTATAGTTTGCCAGCAGACGCAGAATATAATAGACGTTGATTTCGTCGCGGTGAATGAGTTCGAGTTCAAAATCAACATCATCGAGAATCGAAACCTTTTCTTTATTAGAGCCGCTTTTTACCTTGTCGTAAAGATCGAGATATTTGCTTTTAAAATCTTCAAAATCCTGTTCACTCATTACCAAATCATCAAAGGTAAAATCGGTAAAAGTCACAAGGACGGTTTTCAGACGCATCAGCTCGCGAAACGATTTGATGAATTTCAGTTCGTCTTCTTCGGTTTCCAGATCATCAACGCTGTCAATCGTCGGCGCGATCTTGTGAAGCGTTTTAACGGCTTCGTTAAACTTTTCAACGTAATCTTCCATCGGCTCCATAATGATGACATCAATCGCGTCTTTATTTGAAAAGAGCGTGATCGCTTCATCGGTCGCCTTTTTGAGATTGCGGAAACTGACAATATTGCCCTGGGATTTGAGTTCGTTGAGGATGCGATTCGTGCGCGAGTAGGCTTGAATAAGCCCGTGATAGCGCAGATTTTTATCCACATAAAGCGTATTAAGGCTTGGCGAATCAAACCCCGTTAAAAACATATTAACGACAAGGAGCAGGTCAATTTCCTTTGATTTTACCCGCTTGGCAATATCGTTGTAATAGTTATAAAACGATTGGCTGTCTTTAGTGGTAAATCTGGTGTTATGAGTTTTATTGTAATCACCGATAAATTCTTCCAGTTTGGGGATTTTTGCCCATCCCCCCGAAAAGGACTGATAAGGACTTTAATTCTCTCAACAAGTGACTAGAAATTAATACCATCTACTATTTTATTAATGTTGATTGGTTTATCTAATCTTCCAAATTCATAGCGTCCTAAGAAATTTATGTGTTGCCACGCAATCGGTGAGATATGTTTTAAGCCATTGATCTCATAATCTTCATTAGCTATTTTTTTACGTTCCAACAAATTCGATAAAATTGAAATGTTGTAATAAAGAATACAATTAGTTAGAAGTCGGCTGCATTCGTTCCAGATAGTTTGCTCATACTCGGATTTATAACGTAGCTTTCCCCAATTAGCATATGCAATGGCTCTTCTTAATTGATGGTAACTT
>JBGTIH010000132.1:0-4574 GCA_041745765.1 Pyrinomonadaceae bacterium
AAAGCGTCCGAACCCGAACCGGCTTCGCTCAAAGCATACGCGCCGACTTTTGACTCAGCCATTTGCGGCAGATATTTCTTCTTTTGATCTTCATTTGCCCAACGAATCAGCGCATTTGTAACCAAAGTATTTTGCACGTCAACAAAAACCGCGGTCGAAGCGTCAACTCTTGCCAGTTCTTCGATTGCCAGAATCGCGTTAAAAAACGAACTGCCCGCGCCGCCGTATTCTTCGGGCGTTTCGATTGCCATTAAACCTAATTCAAAACATTGTTTGATCAAATCAGCGTCCAATTTTCCCGCTTTTTCCATTTCTTCCGTGCGCGGGCGGACTTCGCCTTCGGCGAATTCGCGAAACGATGCGCGGAAAAGTTCTTCTTCTTCCGAAAGTTGGGTTAAAGCCGGTCTTAAATTTTCCATTTCTAAAGCTGTTGCACTCATATTAAATTTCCTTTTTATATTTTATTTTTAAAATTAAATGAAATAACATCATAATAGGCGCATCGGCGAAAAGGCAAAAGCAGTGAATCCGGAAACAGAAACTCAAAACCTGGCAGCACCAATCAAAAAACCTAAAACAAAACATATCAAACGTTTAAAGATTGCCGTTGCGGTTTTGACGCTTTTCGGCATCGCGCTTTTTTCTTATCTCGTTTATTCGGTCGGTCTGGACAATATTTTGCAGGGAATCGCCAGGATCGGCATCGGCGGATTTCTCGTTTTGCAATTGATCTATTTTCTGCGGATCGTTTTTCGCTCAACCGCGTGGCGGCTTTCGGTTTACGCGCCGTATAAGCTCGATACGAAAGACACGATTCCCGCAGTCATTATCGGCGAAGCGATGAGTTCGATGATTCCGCTCGGCATTCTCGTCAGCGGAACGGCAAAAGCGGTCGCCGTCCGCCACCGCATTCCGATTGTCGTCGGTTTGTCTTCGATTGCCACGGAAAATATTTTTTATTCGATAATTACGGGAGTTTTTATCTGTCTCGGCGCGGCGTTTTTTCTGCAAAGTTTCGATCTTGCCGACGGTTGGGTTTGGACGATAAACTTTTTAATTGCCGCCATAATTATATTTATGATTTCGGCGGTCGTCATCGTCATCAAACAATGGCATTTTGCCAGCGAATTTTGCGAAATTCTCTACCGCAGAGGCTTTGCCCGAAAAATTCTGGAAAGCGGCAGACTTCAGATTCGGCTGTTTGAAAATCTGTTCTACGGATTTTACCGTCAATATCCGAAGCGTTTTCTGCCGATCTTTTTTTGTCAGGTCGCTTTTCATTTGCTCGGAATCTTTGAAGCTCTGTTTATTTTGAGCCGTCTGCAGGACGTTTTTCCGAGTTTTTACACGGCGTTTCTGCTTGAATCAATGAGCCGACTGATTTCCGTGACGTTTAAGTTCGTCCCGTTCGTCATCGGAATTGACGAAGCCGGAGCGCAGTATATTACAGAAACTCTGGCAATCGGCGCGGGTGTCGGCGTAACTCTGGCAATTATCCGAAAAGGGCGAATTATTTTCTGGTCGGCAATCGGTTTAATCCTGATCGCCAAACGCGGTTTTACGATCAAAGAATTTATCACTTTGAAAAATGAAGAAAAAAAATGAAAAATCAATCGCCGCGATTCATTGGCAAAATTCGGAAATTTTACTGCAAAATTTGCTCGAAATTCAAGCAGACGAAAGTCTTCGCGCCGCAGTTTTATTTTTCGATTTTGAAAAAGCCGAAAATATTGAATTTACAAATGAATTAAACGAAAAAATAAAAAATTTTCCCATTCCGCTGATTGCGGCGGTTACGGGAAATTTGCCCGAAAACGCTTCTGCGCTGATTGAAAAAGCGCATCTATGCATTGCCGAAAAATCGGAAAACGCGGTCAAAGCCTTTGAAAAAGGTTTGATCAACAGAATCGTTTCCAAAAATGAAGTCCGGCGCGTAGCTATTCTTCTGGCGGAAGAAATCTCAAAACTCGCGCCGCTTGCCGTCCGCGCTTGTTTGAAAGCTGTAAATCGAGGTTTTGAAATGAATTTGGAAGACGGTTTAACACTCGAATCGGAGCTTTTCGCCGCGATTTTCTCAACCGAAGATATGCGCGAAGGCACACGCGCTTTTTTAGAAAAACGTCCGCCCGCATTTCGCGGAAAATGAAAAATTGCGGGCGATTGAATATAGTATATTTACATGATAAAAAAATGAGATTAGATTTATTTTTAAAGGCAAGCCGCTTGATCTTGCGCCGCACGCTGGCGCAGAAATACTGCGATGCGAATCTGGTAAAAGTTAATAATACTCCGGCGAAATCTTCGCGCGATATAAAAACGGGCGATGAAATAGAAATAATGCGCCGCAACCGCCTGACGCGCGTCAGGGTTTTGCAAGTTCCCGACAAAAAACAGGTTTCCAAAACGGATGCGCCGAATCTTTATGAAATTATTTCCGACGAAGAAACGGCGGACGATTTATTCGATGAAAACTGATCTTTTTTTACCGAAACCGGCGAAAGCAAAAATAATCCGATCAGATAAAAAATCAAAGTAAAAAATTGTATATAACCCGTTCCGCCGGAAAATCTGGGCAGGTCGAGCAGATATGTGATCGTTTCTTTGGTCAGATTTCCCGAAAAAATCGCCTGAATAAATCCGCCGTTTTCGGGCGAAGTCAGGCTTGCCAGAATCAAATATTTCGTGATAAACGCCAGTCCGAACAAACTTCCGAGACTCGTCAAAAGTTTTTTCGTGTCGAATTCCGCGAAAAGATTTGTCCAGAGCGACCACAGAAAGAAAAACGAGATAATCCAAAAAGGCAAACCCTGTTCGGGAATCAGAGAATTAAAAACCTGCGTCGAAGCGGCAAAAAGTGTCAGCATCACACAGGCGTTCGCCGTATTTTGAAGCGGCGTAAAATCTTCGGAAAACCAGCCTTCAAGCTGAATCAGCCGCGCCCGCGAAAATAAAACGATCATAAAAACCGCAAAGATCAAACAAACGAGCGCGGGTTTTAAGAATAAAAGTTCGCCGTTTTCCGCACCCAAACGCAATCCGCCGAGCAATGTTACACACAGAAAAACCGCCGGAACGACGATGTATTGCAGCCACGCTTTTGAATCTTTCCGGACGGTTTTTGGTTTTTGGTCTTCGATTTTTGAAATTTCTTGTTTTTTTACCGAAACGATTGTTTCGTCTTCTAGGGAATCTTCGATTTCTTCGACCGCCGCAATGTCTAAAAATTCACCTTCGATTACCGGCAGATCATCGTCGTTTTCTATTTTTGTCGGACTTTTGTTCATCTTTAATTATTAAGAAGGAAAGTGTTGTTTCAAAATTTATGCTGAGGAAAAATACTTTCGGAATAAGTGATAAGTGAAAGGTAAAAAGTGATAGATAATTCTTCGATAAAATCTATCATTTATCACTTATCATCTTTTACTCGTTCTGAAGCGTAAAGGGCTAAAAACTTCATTCAGCACAAATTCTGAAACATCACCAAAAGAAAAAATACCGCCCGTTAATCAAACATTTTTTGGTTTCTACAATCAATCGCAAATCGCAAATATCTTCATTTCCGTTCGCGTAAAACTCTCAGCGGATTAAAATCGCTGATCGTTACGCGCATTCCTTGTTCAAATTCGTTTTTCAGTTCAATCGGAGTTCTAAGCTGCAGATTCGCGTCATCGGATTTAAAATTCTTGTCCAGCGCAATCACGCGATTTACTTCTTCCAGACCTTTTTTAAAGAGTTCGTCGTCGTTTGTAAATCTTCCCCAGCCTTGCCGGTAGAAAGTGTAAGCGATATAAAACTGCGTTTTCGCATCGCGGCGTTCGGGATCGGCGCGCTCAAAAAGATCGCGCGCCAGGATAAAATTATCCTGCCGGAATGCCTGCAAACCCTCGTCGAATTTCGCTTTATCAACCTCGTAAATGTTTGTAATAACCTGCGCTTTGGTCGTGACGTTTTCATACGTTGCCTGCGCTTTGAGCGAAACTTCTTCCAAATTTTTCGGCGCCGCCCAGTAAAGCCAAACGATTAAAACGCCGAAGGTTGCGGTCAGCGCGATGCTTGAGATTTGTAGATATTTTTCCTTCATTGATATATTCTATCCAATAAATAGGATACTAAATTTATGAAAAAAGTTACTAAATTTTTTGCCTGTGCGCTATTTTTGATTTTTTTGGCAATTCCGGTCAAAGCTCAGGACGAATGGCTCGGAAGCTATGAATTTTACGAAGACGGCGGAAAAACTGCGGGCGGCACGACGATCTTTGTTTCGCATCAAATAGACATTCTCGAATCGGACGACGGTTTGATCGCGATGATTCAAAGCGGCGGTTATCAGACTTCGATAGATTACGGCTCTTGCAAAGTCACTTAAAAAGTTGAAAAGACCGATCTTAATTGTTTCAATGTAATTTACAACAATTATTTTGAACAAAAAAGAAGGTCTTTTCGATGATGGATATTAACACAAAACCAAAGTTATTTGAAACAAAAGTATATCAACCGTTGATGGCAAGTTTTGCCAAAATTACTGATTTACGATGCAAGCGGGGTGTCAGGTACAAACTCCAACCTTTTCTTAT
>JBGTIH010000133.1:0-21008 GCA_041745765.1 Pyrinomonadaceae bacterium
GCACGTATTAAGTTCTTACTGCGGGTTCCGACGTAGCGGAATTCAACGGCAGTATTAAAGCCGACTTCACGCTGAATACCAATCGAGTATTCCTGAACTCTCGGACTTTGAATCTTCGGATCTACTGCAAAAACAGTTCCGAAGTTACCTGCCGCCGCATTATTCAGGGCAAATGTTCGATTAGCATTGAAAACAGGTGCCGGAATAGCCGGGACATTATCAATTCTTGAATTCAAAGCCACACCACCCGTAAGCGGGTTGAAAGCATTTGACGTAAAGTTTAAGCCCTGATTACCCAAAAGTGCGTTATCGGGAGCGCGAACCAATTCATCATTGATATAGCTGAAACGATAGCCGCCGCGAATAACCGTTCTATTCTCACCGAAGATTCTGCCAAAACCGCCTCTGAAATTCGGCGTGTAAGCAAAACCTAAAACCGGAGAAACATTATTTTTGTCCGTTTCGTAAAATTGTCCGGGTTTTCCGATGTTTCCGCCGACAAATTGGTATCTGCCGTTAGGATCTAAAACCGCCGAACGCGGATCGTCAAGATTCGGAATAACCGGCTCTAATGCCAAACCGTTATCACTTCTTAAACCGGTATAAACATCATAACGCACTCCAAGATTGAGTGTGAAATTGTTTCTTACGCGCCATTGATCAGCAAAATGCGCTCCGTAGATTTCATAACTGAACTGACGGCTTTGCGTTGCTCCCGGCACAAATCCTGATGTTTGGGAAGTAACATTAAATGCCTGTGAACCGCCTGAAACAATGCCGCCGAGCAAAGCTAACAAACCGTTAGCACCGGCGCGTTGGGCTGCCGGAACTTGTCCCGGAAATAATGTAGTGTTCGTAAATTGAGTGACAGAAATTGCCGGGGTAGCCGTTCCCGTTCCGATTGTATAGGTCGGCGTAGTTCCTGCATCATTAAAGGCATCAATAGAAACAGACTGAAATTGTCCGCCGAAACGTAAAGTGTGATTGCCGGCGAGAAATGTTGAATTATTCTGTAAATTATAGGTCTTAACTTTACGTCCCTGGTTTTGGAAGGGAACTTCCGGATTTGTAACCAACGGTAAGTTAAAGAATGCTGACGGATTCGGATCACGTCTTAAAAAGATCGGATCGCTGAAAAAGAATCCGCCGCGAACTTCATTCGTAAACCTTGAAGATATAGCCGAATTCCAGCTAAGCGAAAGAAGCGGATTGTCAGACGGTTGATCAACACGCGGGTCAATAGCAAATGAATTATCAATATCTGCGCGTTTTACCGTTTGAGTAGCAAATCTATATGTGCCGCTGATTCTGTTGGTCGAATTAGCCAGAAAATCAATTCTGCTGGCATAGTTGGTTTGATTAGCGTTAAAATTTTGAATTACGGAACGACCGGTAGTTACTCGCTGATCTCCGACCTGAGTAGAATTGCCTCCCGGAATGTTAGCGAGAAAGCGGCTGGCAATAATCGGGTTGATTCCCGTAATACCGGTATTTAATGCCGGATTAAAGATATTAACCGTAACTAATTGTCCGGCAACGACATTGTTAGCCGGATCATTAACTGCTGCCGTATAGGTGAATAAACCCTGACGCGCATTCTGCGTTAAAACCGTGCTGAATTGCGGAGGGGCGGGGTCTCTGTCAATAAGTTTTTCATAAGAGAAAAAGAAGAATAATCTGTCTTTACCGCTTTTGAACAGCGGACCGCCTTCGCCGAAGTTAAAGAACGGCAACGGACCGCCGAGGTTTCCGCCGAATTGATTACGATTACGGAACGGACGTTCGATTCCGTTAGCATTATTAAAAAACTGATTTGCGGCGAGGTGTGAATTACGATTAAATTCAAACAATCTCAGATTATATCTGTTTGTGCCGCTGCGGGTTGTAAAACCGATTTGTGCGCCGCCGAATCCGTCACCGGCATTTGCCTGTGTAGAAATACTAAATTCTTCTACTTCATCAACCGTCGGGCGAGCGGGCGAAAAGTCCGTTGCATTTGAGCGAATAAAGTTATCTTGAACATTGATACCGTCAATTGTCGTGTTGGTCGCAGATGTGCGAACACCATTAATGACGGTAAGCTGCGACGGATTTGAAGCCGCGCCGGCTTGCAGAGAAACAAAGTTAAGCGGATTTCGTCCGAGCGACGGTAAATCATCAAGTTGTTTTCTCGAAACATTGTTGTTTATTTTTGCATCAACAGAATTAATAATGTCTTCTCCGGCTGTAACGACAACCGTTTCTTCGATGCCGCCAACTTCTAAAGGAACTCTTAGAGAAGAATCCCTACCGATTTCAATTCTGACATTATTGGCAGTGTAGGTTTTAAAACCATTTGCCGTTACAGTAACAGAATAGATACCAACTTCCAGATTAGTTACCCGGAAACCGCCTTCACTATTAGTAACTGTGGTTGTTTCTTGTCCTGTCTGGGCGCTTCTGACTACAACCGAAGCTCCAGGAACCAGACCATCGGGTCCGGCAACGGTACCGACAAGATCGCTTGTAGTGGTTTGTGCAAATACGCTAAGAGATGTAAGTGCAAATACTACAAGTAAATATATAAATTTTTTCATTATGTCCTCCATTTGTTAGTTAAATTTTTCAACTTCCTATAATTTTTTAATTAAGAAAAATGAAAAGATGTGTATATACAATATATGCACACAATTGTTTGGTGATGTTTAAATCAATCAAAAATTGTGCCAAGAACTGTGTAAGTAGCAAAACGCCTGTATATTTATATGTTTAACAGAGAATTTCAATTTCCGGTTAAAGTTGAAAATTGTGGATTATATTCAAATAATTGGACAAATCTATAAAGAAATGGACATAAAATATATCTCATTTTGAAGGAATAGTTTAAAATTTAGACGGAATTCTACCGGTGCTTATCCTCATTATGCGCGGCTTAAACATCTTTGTCTTTTAAGGACAAATATTGTGAACGTGTTCATGGAAAACAACAATTAAAGTCGCAAAAACTGCCGATTCCAGGAATTTTCAAACAGATTCTAATGTCGGAAGATAATGTTATAACTCTTGATTTTCGAATTAAGCGTCGTCGCATTTAAACCTAAAAGACGGGCGGCGCGGGATTGATGTCCGCCGGTTTGATCGAGGGCGCGGTAGATTAGATCAACCTCGAATTTTCTGACTTCGTCGTAAAAATTTACGCCGCGTGCGATGTCTATATCTTCGGATGCGCCTTCGCTTTCGTTAAGTAATGTGTGGGCATATTCGGGATCGCGGACTTCGGGGCGCAGGCAATCAATCGTAATTTCGTCGGTCGGCGCGATGACGACGGCGCGTTCGATGATATTTTCCAGTTCGCGGACATTGCCCGGATAATAATAATTTTCCAGCAGCGCGAGAACTTCCGGCGACAGCGTTTCGCTGATTTGGCGGGCATTTTCTTCATTATATTTTCGAATAAAATGCTGGGTGAGCGGAAGAATATCTTCGCGGCGTTCGCGCAGCGGCGGCAGTTCGATGGGAACGACCGACAGGCGGTAATATAAATCTTCGCGGAAAGTTCCGTTTCTGACCGCTTCTTTGAGATCAACATTGGTTGCGGCGATAATTCGCACGTCAACCTTTGTCAAAACCGTGTCGCCAATCGGCGTGAATTCGCGTTCCTGAATTACTCTGAGCAGACGAACCTGAGTTTCCGGGCGCAGATCGCCGATCTCGTCGAGAAAAATCGAACCCTCGTCGGCAGCCTCGAACAAACCTTTTTTCACGGCGACCGCGCCGGTAAATGCGCCTGTGGTGTGTCCGAAAAGTTCGGATTCGAGCAGGTCTGAGGGAATATTCGAGCAATTGACGGCAACAAAAGATTTGTCGGCTCGCGGGCTTGCTTCGTGAATCGCTTTGGCAAGCAATTCTTTGCCCGTTCCCGATTCGCCGGAAATTAAAACGGTCGAACGCGCCGGAGCAACGCGGTCAACCATTCGAAAAACGCTCTCCATCTTTTCCGAACGCCCGATGATCGCATCGCGCTGAACCGAGCGCGACATCGCTTGCCGCAAATTTACGCGCTCTTCTTCGTTGCGGCGTTTTCTGATGCCGCGCCCGACGAGTGCGATAATCTGCTCGTTTTGAAAAGGTTTGCGAATGATGCCTTCCGCGCCTTTTTCCCAGGCGGAGATCGCCGTATCAAAGGTCGCGTAAGCCGTAATCATCAAAATCACGGCTTCTTCGTCCATCTTCATAATGCGTTCTAGTGCGGTCAGACCGCCCATTCCCGGCATCGAAACGTCCATTAAAACCAGATCGTAAGTCTTATTTTCATAGGCTTCGACGGCTTCTTCGCCCGTTTTCGCCAAATCAACCTTATAACCCGCGCCGGAGAGAATCGTCTCCAGAACGTCGCGCATTATTTCTTCATCATCGCAAACTAAAATTGTACCTTTCTTCGCCATATCTTTTCCGAAAATGTTAATTGTAAATGGTTAATCGTTAATTGAAAACCGTTCGGATTACAATTAACGATTAACCATTTACAATTATCAAACTAATATGATCTACGACAAATTTGCCAAAGGCTATGATAAAGCACTAGCACCGTTTGAAAAGCGTTTTTTGTCCGAATGGCGCGCCGAAACTCTGGCGTTTCTGCCCGAAGACGCAAAACTTTTGGAAATCGGCGCGGGAACAGGTTTGAATTTTCGTTTTTATCCGAAGTGCAAACACGCCGCCGCGAGCGAGATTTCGCAAAAAATGCTTGAAATTGCCAAAGAAAAAAATAAACGCGAAAATTTATCGCTCGTTCAAGCCGACGCCGAAAATTTGCCTTTTGCCGCAGATTCGTTTGATGCGGCATTGGCGACTTTGGTTTTTTGCTCGATCCCGAATCCTGAAAAAGCCTTTGCCGAATTACAGAGAGTCGTCAGAAAAAACGGCAGAATCGTACTGCTCGAACACGTTCGCCCGCAGGGAATTTCGAGATATTTTTTCGATTTTTTGAATGTTTTCACCGTTCGTTTGATCGCAGATCATTTTAACCGCGATACGGCGCAAATCGCCGAAAAATCAGGCTTAAGGATTTTGGAAGTAAGAAAGAAAGCTTTCGGAATCGTCAATTTGATAGTTTGCGAGAGATAAGTTTAGCGATCAGTCGACTGTTTATTTTCTAAAAACGGATTTTAAAACTTAGGTTGCTTACTTTAATGACTTTTGGTTTTACCACTATTTTAATGGTAAGTTTTATTTGAATTGCCGCCCGGCTTTAGCTGACGGATAATTAAAATTAGCAAACACAAGGCTTTAGCCGAACTTAAAATAAATATCAAATCAACCTTTTGGCTTTAGCTAAAGCTCTAAGGATAATTTTTATTCTTTTAGATATTTGGCTAAAGCCCTTTCCTTATTTATGTTTCGAGTTCCGTCAGCTAAAGCAGACGGAACTCGAAATTTGATTGAAATTTGCTTTTTTCGCAAAATTCTAGACTTTGACTTTATATTTACGGAATATAAGCCGCCGGTGCCGGATAATCTCCGCCGCTTCCGAAAGTTTGAATCAGCATTCCCTGACTCGTGCGGTTGATAAACCACGTTGCTCCCGCTTGTCGGAACACGGCAATATCGGTTTTTCCGTCGCCGTCGTAATCGCCCGGCGCGGGAATATCGGTCGAAACTCCGAACGGCACGGAATAATATGAAAAATCTTCCGAACGCAAAATAAACCACTCGCCCGAAGCCGGTCGCCAAACCGCAATATCGGTTTTGCCGTCGCCCGTGAAATCAGCAGCGACCGGTTTATCGCCTGAACTGCCGAATTGCAGAGCCGTAACGCCGCCCGAACGATTTATCCACCATTCGCCGACTGACGGACGGTAAACAGCGATGTCGGCTTTGCCGTCGCCGTCATAGTCGCCGACCTGCGGAATATCGCCATTGGTGCCGAAAATCTCGATGACCGTGCCTTGCGAACTTGTCTGAATAAACCATTCTCCGGTGTGTGGGCGAAAGATCGCGGCATCGGCTTTGCCGTCCGCATCGAAATCTCCGGTTAGCGGAATATCGCCGTTTGTTCCGAACGGGAACGAGTAAAATGAGTTGTCTTCCGAACGCAAAATAAACCATTCGCCCGAAGCCGGTCGCCAAACGGCAATATCAGTTTTGCCGTCGCCCGTAAAATCAGCCGGAACGATTTTGTCGGTTCCCGCGCCGAATTGAAAAGCGCGGTTTGTCGAATCGGACGAACGCAGATACCACCATTCGCCGACCGACGGACGGAAAATCGAAATATCGGTTTTGCCGTTGCCGTCAAAATCGGCGTGCGTATTTGAATTTACTTTGCTCGCTTCGCCGAAAACCGTAAATTGGAAGACTTGCGAAACCGAGAAACCGTTTTCCGCTGCCGCGTCCGCAATATACCAACGCCCGAAAAATGTCTGTCCGATCAGCGCGGGATTTTCGGGAATCGCCAGACTGACCGAACCGTAACCCGCGCCGCTGCCGCTATTTGAAAGTGTCGTTTGAACCCGCGCAAAATCTCCGCTTACCGGAATTGACGCGCCGATTCCCGGATCGTTTGAATTGATTACCAGAACCGCCGCCGAATTTGCCAAAGCGTTTGAAACGGCGACCGTAAAGCTTGGATTTCCGGCAAGCGGCGGTTCGATTGCCAGAACTTGCGGAACACTTCCATTCGTTCCCGCTCTGCCCGTGCCGGAAACTTGCGGAACGCGGTTTGATTCCGCATAAAGCTGCGGACGATCAAACGGGGGCAACTCCTGCCGGACACGCGGATCGGTTAGAGGACGGCTCAAAAATGCGACCAGATCATTAAGCTGTCCGTTACTTAAACCCAGCGGACGAATCTTCGGGTCTTTGTTCGGCGCATTAAAATCGCCGCCGCGATTGTAAAATTCGACGACTTCGCGCAGCGTCGTAAAACGCCCGTTATGAAAATACGCCCCGCGCAGTTCGACGTTTCTGAGGTTCGGCGTGCGAAATTGCCCGACATCAGCTTGATTGTTCGTTACCTGTTGTCTGCCGGTATCTTCAAAAGTCGGGCGCACACCGATATTATGAAAGGCATCGTCAGTCTGAAGATTTCCGCTGTGACAAGCACTGCAATTCGTTACGCCGGAATTGAAAAGATTCGCTCCGCGCTGTTCGGCGGCGGTTAAACTGCCGATTCCTTGCGCGGCTTGGTCAAACGGCGTTTGGTCGGAAAAAAGCGTACGTTCGTGCGTGGCAATCGCCATCGCAATTCTTGCGGGCGTAACTTCCGGCGTGCCGAAGGCTTCCTCGAAAAGTTCCGTGTAAGTTCTGCCGTCAATCCAATTTTGCAAATCCGCCGGAATATTTGCCGCCAGAGCGAGCGGTTTCGCGCCCGTCAGACGGTCGGCAACTTCCTGCCAATTTCTGCCCGAATGCGCCATTTCCGTGCTATTGACGGGCGGGATTAAAACCTGATTTTCGAGTGCCGCGCCGTTTTGCAGAATTATTTGATTGGTCAGAGGATCGCGAAAAGTTCCGCCTGCGCGTCCGTCCCAAAAAAGCGAAGCCGGATAAGCCGCATCGGTGTAAGGCATCGCGCGTCTGCCCGTAACCTGTTCGCGCAAACCATAGATATTTGACCAATTATATGTGCCGTCCGGATTATTTGCGATTACTCCGGGCGAAGCGAAAACATCGTCCGCATCGTTAAAAATCCCGTTAAAACCCGGATTCGTCGAGCGTATTCGCTGCGTACTTGTTCTTTTGTCAATTCCGCCAGCCGAACCGGAATGGCAAGTTCCGCAGGAAACGGTGCGCGTCGAAGACATCTGTTCATCCCAGAAAAGTGCTTTTCCGAGCGATGATTTTGTTGCCGTGATCGGATTTCCCGGCGGTGCGTCCGGCGGCTGAAGCGGCTGAATGCCGCCGCCGAGCGATCCATTCGCCCGAAAGCCCTGTTCGCTTTGGCTGAAATCGCTCGTCGTGCTTCCGTTTTCAGAGCGAACCCAGTAGAAAAATGTTTGTCCCTGCGGTGCGGTTGTGTCGAAAAAAGTATTAGCTTGCGTTGTTCCAATGTCGGTTGCGGTTGCCGGATTATTCGTCGTACTGCGAAAAATTCGGTAAGTCGTCGCGCCGCGCATCGTGTCCCAGCGCAGACCGATTTTTGTTGAATAAATTCCATCCGTCGCCGTTACGCCGGTCGGTGCGGCAAGCGAACTCTGCCCGATTACAGTCGGCGAAAATTGTTTATGGCTGAAAATTGCCAGCGAAAACAAAAAAAACGACAAAACGATAAAGAATTTAATCAGGGGCATGACAAGCAACTTCCTCTGCAATTGAATTTTGGAGTTTAAAAACGATAAACTTTTTTCGGGGAAAAAGAAACAAGATTCAGAATCTTACGCATCAAACAAAACCTTTTGACGCGTAAGAACTTAATTTAGTCGAATTACTTAAAAAAGAAAAGATGAAATCCAAAATCCGAAATCCAAAATCCAAAATTGAAATCGGCTGTCAGGGCTGGAATTATGAAGATTGGACGACCAAAGCCGGCGGCGAAACCGTTTTTTACCCGCGTGGAACTCGTTCTGGCGCGATGCTTGAAAATTATTCAAAACTCTTTGATTCGATTGAAGTTGATTCGACCTTTTACGCGATTCCGCCCGCTTCAACCATCGAAAATTGGTATAAAAAAACGCCGGAAAATTTCACGTTTTCGCTAAAAATGCCGCAGGAAATCACGCATCAGCATTTTTTGCGAAATAGTTCGTTTGAAATAACGGACGCATTTTGCGAACGCGCCTTGGAACTAAAGGAAAAGCTCGGTATCGTTTTAATTCAACTCCCGCCGCAGTTTGACGGCAACAAGGAAAACGCGCAAAACTTACGCGAATTTTTAGCGCGTCTGCCGAAAAACGTGCGTTTTGCCATCGAATTCAGAAACCGCGATTGGATGATCGAATGGACTTTTGAAGAACTCGAAAAAAACGGCGTTGCGCTCTGCTTGTGCGAAGGAAGCTGGATTCCGCGCGAAAAGATGTTTGAAGCAATCGAAAAAATCACGCTTGATTTTTCCTACATACGCTTTATGGGCGAGCGCGATTTGACGAGCTTCGATAAAATTTATCGCCACGAAGACACGAATTTAGAAATCTGGTCGGAAGAAATCAAAAAAATAAAAGCAAAAAACATTTTCGTCTATTTCAGCAATTTCTACGAAGGACACGCCCCCGCAAGCGCGAATAAATTGAAAAAACTCTTGGGGCAGGAAATTGTGAAAGCGGAAACTCTGGAAAATCAAGGTTCATTGTTTTAATTGTAAATCAAAACTATCATAGAATTTGCGAAATTATGAATTTCACAAAAGCCAAAATTATTTTAATAATTATCTTAATTATCAACGTAATCGGATTGATTCCATTTCCGACCAAAAGTGTTCCCGAATGGAAGGTAACTGCGGTTGATAAACAAGGAAACCCTTTATCCGGCATCGAACTTGTCGAGGAATGGCGATTCAGCAATACTTTGCCAATGTCTCGCGAAACCCGAACAACCGATGAAAATGGAGAAGTAACATTTCCCGCTCGCACATTTATCAGTCCACTTTTTTTTAGAATGGTTTTATTTATATTTGATTGGTTAAACTATCTTGCAGGTCATGGATCTGCAATGGGTGGTTACGCAGTTATTGATAGTAAAAATACAATCCATATAATTCACTATAATAACGGGAAAAAGAAAGATACATTAATAATTGAGAAAATTCGTTGAGCGGCAAATTAGAATGATTTATTCATCAAAAGTGCTGTAATCCCACTCAATTTGAAGTAAATTTTCTATCTCTAAAAAGTTTTTTTCATCAACAGCTCCGGCATCAATAGTTGTTTCTTTGCCTTCTCCAAGACAAACGACTTTGCCCTTTCCAATAAATGCTTGAATTCCCGAAAATTCTTCTCCTACTTCAATTAATGAAAAGTTGTTTTTTACCATTCCTATTACAGAAACTTCAACATTACTTTTAATTCCAACAAAAGGTAATCCACCCATTACCGATTGCCAACAAAGCATAATTATCAGAAAATCCGAAAGATGTCTTGCCGCGATATGCCAATCAAGTTCGTCTTGATTCTCAATTGATTGCCCGACCCAAACGGGCGGATTATCTTCCGCAATATTTGCCAAATCAATTGCCCAATAACAAACTCCTTGATTTTCCGAATAAAAAATTAATCTGTTGTTTTCTATTTCTAAAAAATCTACAGAAATAAGCCGGTTATGTGAATAATTAATTGCTTCGTGATTGCCTACCATTAAATAAAATTCACGAAGAACTGTCGGCAAGCGAAATCCCAGAAACTTTTCTGCTTTTTCTAATTCTTCAATTGTTATTCCGCTTGCTGCAATTGATTGAGAATAAAGATTTCCAGCAATCTCGCGGTAATTTTTTAAGTTGTCGGTCATAAATTTTTAACAGATCGAATTATTTAAGTTTTAGATTTATTTATGTCTGAAAATAATTTGCCACAATACAACTAAAAGATTAAGTCTCTCCATCCTAGAGACAAAATCAGACCCAAATATTAAACGGAGTTTCCGCGTGAAAAATCTTAAGTTCATTTCTTAGCCTTTTGTTTTTCTCGTTGATAAAAATTAAATAAATCCCTTACGCATTTTGATTTTAGACTGATTTATTAGGCTTTCCGCGTTTCGCGGCAATTAACCACGCTCATTTATGGCGTGGCAGAGATGTTGAAAATTCAATAAAAGGGCGTTTTAACGTCCTTTTTTATGGCTTAAGCCAAATTCAAGCACGTTCAACCGCGCTCTTGTCATCAAATCCTGAATTCAAACCGCGCCATAAATGGACGCGGCTAAGTGCCGCCTTTGGCGGAAAGCCTCGTGAACGAGGCTAAAAATCCAAACTCAAGACCGAATTAAAACACTTCTAAAATCATTTTTACCAAAACTTTCTTGTATCTAATCATATCAAGTTCTATCATCATTTTTAGGAATTCAAACCTTTTAGGTCTTTTTAACGTAAAAGAGGTTAAGTTTTCGCTTATTATGCGGAAGATTTTTAAATTTCGGAGTAAAAATTACAAAATGGCAATGTCAAAAACAGGTAAAATATTTCTCATCGTCGGCGGAATTTTATTCGCTTTTGTGCTGGTCGCGATCATCGGTCTGGCGATTATGGTTGAATCGATCGGCAGGACGAGCGTGCCGGAAAACAGCGTTTTAATTCTGGATGTTTCGGGAAGTCTGCCGGATTATTCGGCGGACGATCCGCTGGCGCGCGCGTTCGGGATGGGCGAACCGCAGTCTTTTTCAAATCTGCTGACGCAGCTGCGCAAGGCAAAGGTTGATTCACGCGTCGGCGCGGTGTTGCTCAATATAAATTTTCCGGGCATCGGTTGGGGAAAAGCCGACGAGCTGCGCGACGCGATCAAGGATTTTCGCGCGTCCGGCAAGCCGATCTATTCCTATATGGAAATCGGTATGAACAAGGAATATTACATCGCGGCGGCGACCGACAAGGTTTTTCTCGCTCCGGCTGGCGATCTGTATATCAACGGTTTGGCGGCGCAAGCGATGTTTTATCGCGGTTCGCTCGATAAACTCGGCATCGAACCGGAATTTATCAAAATCGGAAAATACAAAAACGCGCCCGATCAATATACGCGCAAGGAAATGTCGGAAGAACAGCGCGAAGTAACCAACGCCATTTTGGATGAATATTTCACAAATCTGACGAATGCCATCGCCGAAGCGAGAAATAAATCGCCCGAAGATGTCAAAGCAATTATTGACAACGCGCCGTATCACGCTAAACAAGCTCTTGAACTCGGGCTGATTGACGGTGCGTTTTACAAAAATCAGGTTTATGACGAGCTGAAAAACCGCCTCGGCTACAAAGCCGAAGACGAGCTGAGAACGATCAGCGGCTCGGCTTACAAGGAAATTACGCCCGAATCTCTGAATTTGAACACGGGTGAAAGAATCGCCGTCATATATGCTTCGGGCGCAATAAATATCGGCAGTTCGCAGAAAAGTCCGTTAGGCGGCGAAACGGTCGGCTCCGACACGATGGTTCGGGCGATCAATACGGCGGCGAAAGACGATTCGATCAAAGCGATCGTTCTGCGCGTAGATTCTCCCGGCGGTTCGGCGCTCGCGTCCGATCTGATGTGGAATGCGATCGAAGAAGCGAAAAAGAAAAAACCGGTCGTCGTTTCGATGGCGGACGTTGCCGCTTCGGGCGGTTATTATATCGCCTGCAACGCCAATAAAATCGTTGCCGAACCGAATACGATCACCGGCTCGATCGGCGTATTTATGGGCAAACCGAACGTCAAAGGCTTATACGATTGGATGGGATTTTCGAGCGAATATATTCTGCGCGGCAAAAATGCCGGAATTTTCCGCGAAACTGAAACCTGGACGGACGACGAGCGCAAGAAAATGGAAAGCCAGACGAATATCATCTATTTCGACGATTTTGTTCCGAAGGTCGCGCAGGGGCGAAATAAGTCGCCGGAAGATGTCAATAATCTCGGTCAGGGTCGCGTCTGGACTGGAACGCAGGCAAAACAAAACGGTTTGATCGACGAATTCGGCGGACTCGAAAAAGCGATCTCGATTGCCAAGGAACTCGCCCAGATTCCGGCTGAAAAGGAAGTCCGACGAGTCGCTTTTCCCGAAGCGAAAACTCTGCTTCAAACCATTTTCAGCGGTGAGGTTTTAGCTAAATCCAGAGAACAGGCGGCACATCAGGCAATCGTCGAAACGCTTCCCGAAGACGCGCGCCGCGCCCTGCGCTACGCCTCGCTTTTCGATCAGATGAAACGCGGCGAAACGCTGCTGATTATGCCGTTTGAGCTGGAGATCAAGTAAAAATACGAATCTTTTATCAATTACGCTCTGTTTTATTTATTTGCTCAAAAAAGACGCAAAATAATCGAAAGAACTCTCCCAGATTACTTCGCGTCTTTTTCTTATTTCACGCGGTTTCCAAATTTTTCCTTGCTTTCGGTTTCGGTTTTGGTATAACCTTAAATAAACAAACTGAATGACTGTTCATTCACAAGAATTTATCAATTGAATTTCTTCAAGCAGATAAATCTGAAATCTAAAAATCTTAAAGAAAATTTATGACACGTTCTGTTCGTTCAAATGGTCAGGTTCGCGCCGTCGTTTCCGATAAACGCGAGGCGATTTTGCGTGCGGCGATCAAGGTGTTTGCCGGCAAAGGCTTTTTTAATTCAAAGGTTGCCGATATTGCCAAGCAAGCCGGAATCGCCGACGGCACGGTTTATCTATACTTTAAGAGCAAAGATGAGATTCTGCATTCGATCTTCGACCGCGCGATGGTCGAATTTATTTCCGAAGCCAAGCGCGAGATCGCCGGTGTCGAATCGCCCGAAGAACGCTTGCGGCGCGTTGCCAAACTTCATCTCGAAAGACTCGGCGCAGACCGCGATATGGCGATTGTTTTTCAGGTCGAACTGCGCGGTTCGACGAAATTTATGGAAGAATTTTCCGCCGCCGGTTTTGCCGATTATCTGGAAATAATCAGCCAAATTTTTAAGGAAGGACAAAAGCAGGGCGTTTTCCGGCGCGGATTAAAACCGATCGTTTGCGCCAAAATTCTTTACGGCGCACTGGATGAAATGGTAACGAACTGGATTTTGTCGAAAAAATCCTATCCGCTCGCGCCGATGGCGGATGTCGTTTTGGAAATCTTTTTCGGAGGTGTTTTGCGAAAATGAATCAAGAATCACAAACAAAAACCGCGCAATCCGCGGTTCGTAATCCGCAGGTAAAAGAGCGCGTTCCGCTCTATCCGGACGAACCGCGCACGTTAGCCGAATTGTTTAGAAAAGCGGCGAAAAAACATAATCGCCCCGATGCGCTCAATTATAAAAAAGGCGATGAATGGATTCCGATCTCTTCGGACGAAATGATCGCGCGTGCCGAAAATATCGCGCTCGGTCTTCATTCGCTCGGACTTGGAAAAGGCGACCGCGTCGCACTTCTGGCGGCAAATTCGCCCGAATGGACGCTGACGGACGCGGGTTGTCAATTCGGCGGTTTTTTGGACGTGCCGATCTACACGACGCTTGCCGAAAATTCCGTCTGCTACGTTATCAATGATTCGGGCGCGCGTGTTTTTTTTGTTGAAGATAAAGAAACATTCGAGCGCATCAGCAAGATTTTTCCCGAATGCAACGCGTTGGAAAAGCTGATCTTTTTCAATTATGAAGGCGTTTCCGAAGAAAATTCGATGTCGCTTGCCGAACTCGAACAGCGCGGCGCGGCGTTGAAAAAAGAGCAGCCCGATCTGATTAAAAAACTTTCCGAAGCGATCAAACCTGAAGATGTTGCGACGCTCATTTACACTTCCGGTACGACCGGCGAGCCGAAGGGCGTGATGCTTTCGCATACGAATCTCGTTTCAAACGCGATTGATGCCGGCGCGGGATTTACTTTTTCCCGCGATGACAAACCTCTTTCCGTTTTGCCTCTGTCGCACGTTTTCGAGCGTTCGGGAATGTATCTTTACATCTTAAACGGAATGGCGGTTCATTATGCCGAATCAATCGAAAAAGCCGCGGAAAACTTAGGCGAAGTAAAACCGACGATCTTTGTCGGCGTGCCGCGCATTTTTGAAAAAGTCTATGCCAAGGCAAAGCTCAAAGCCGCGCAGGAAAGCTCGCTTAAGGAAAAGATTTTCGATTGGGCAATTGAAATCGCTAAAGAATATGCGCTGAAAACGGAAAAAAGAGAAGACGTTTCATATTTACTGGCGGTCAAACACAGCATTGCCGATGCGCTCGTTTTTTCAAAACTCCGCGCGTTTTTCGGCGGAAATCTGCGTTCGTGCATCACAGGCGGCGCGGCTCTTTCGGATACGATTTATCTGATTTTTACGGGAGCGGGCATCGCGATTCATCAAGGCTACGGTTTGACCGAAACTTCGCCTGTGGTAACGACCAATACATCTCTGCATTCGCGGCTCGGTTCGGTCGGAAAAACGATCAGAAATGTGCAGATTCGCACCGCCGAGGATGGCGAAATCGAAGTTTCCGGACCGAATATAATGCTCGGCTATTATAATAAACCCGACGCGACAAAAGAAGTTTTTACCGAAGACGGCTGGTTTAAGACGGGCGACATCGGCGAAATCTCGGACGACGGATTTTTACGGATCACCGACCGCAAAAAGGAACTTTTTAAAACTTCGGGCGGAAAATACATCGCGCCTTCGCCCATCGAGCAGCTGATCAAAAGCTCGAGGTTTGTCAGTCAGGTCGTCCTTGTCGGCAGCGAACGGAAATTTCCCGCCGCGCTGATTGTGCCGAGCTTTGAGGAACTCGCGCATTTTGCCAAACAGGAAAATTTAGAGCTGAAAACGCCGGAAGATTTTTGCGGACATCCGACCGTTTTAGAATTGTTCGAACGCGAGATCGAAGCGGCTTGCGAATCATTATCGCGCTATGAAAAAGTCAAGAAAATCGCGCTGCTCGAAGAAGAATTAACCGTCGAAGGCGGCGAATTAACCCCGACTCTGAAAGTAAAACGGCGCGTCGTCAGCGAAAAATACAGCCGCGTAATCGAGAAAATTTATACCGATGCGGAAAAGTAAGTCTTATACCATTTACCATTGAACATTTATCATTTATCAATGCGTAAATTGCTGAATACGTCATACTTACTGAAAAACTAATGCACAGTTTCTAAAAGGAAATGGTATTAGAAGAAAATTCTGAATCCGAATCAAGCCGCGCCGCGAAAATCCGATTGTCGGCGGCTATATTCCGATTTATCAAAACAATTGAATCAGACCAGGGTTTTTTCGATAGCTTTCCGCCAAAATTTTTGAAACAATTAAAACCCGGAAATGATCGGCAAATTATGACGGGATTTCAGTTTTTTTGAGAGCAAAATTTTTACAGACCTTTTTTATTAAACAAGCTGTTGTTTGGGAATAGGCTTTTTTTTATGAACAAACCGAAAACATTGGGTGAATTAAGATCAAGCGGTTATCAAACGCGTTCCGTCAAAGACGAAATGCGGACGAATTTAATCGAGAAATTACGGAATAATGAGAAATTATTTCAAGGAATTTTGGGTTATGAAGAAACGGTCGTGCCGCAGATAATCAATGCGGTTCTGGCAAAACACAATCTCATTTTGCTGGGTCTGCGCGGACAGGCGAAAAGCCGTATTATTAGACAATTAACCGATTTTTTAGATGAAGAAATGCCGATCATCGCGGGTTCGGAGATCAACGACAATCCGTTTGCGCCGCTTTCGGCTTACGGAAAATCGCAGGTCGAACTCCACGGCGACGAAACGAAAATTGATTGGGTTTCGCGGGATAATCGCTTTGTCGAAAAACTCGCCACGCCGGACGTAACTATTGCCGACATCATCGGCGACGTTGACCCGATCAAGGCGGCAAAGGGCGGGCATCTTCTTTCGGACGAATTGACGATGCACTTCGGTCTTTTGCCAAGAGCGAATCGCGGGATTTTTGCGATGAACGAATTGCCCGATCTCGCCGGAAAAATTCAGGTCGGACTTTTTAACATAATGCAGGAAGGCGATGTGCAGATCAAAGGTTATCCGGTTCGTCTGCCGCTCGATCTGCTTCTGGTTTTTTCGGCGAATCCCGAAGATTATACGGCTCGCGGAAAAATCATTACGCCGCTCAAAGACCGCATCGGCGCGGAAATTATGACGCATTATCCGAAAGACATCGGTCTTGGAAAGGCGATCACCAAACAGGAAGCGTGGATAAAACGCGGCGGTTTAGAAGATTTCGCGGTTGAAATTCCCGATTTTATCGCCGAAACAATCGAACAGATCGCCTTTGAAGCCCGCGACGATCAGCGCATTGACAAGCGTTCCGGCGTTTCGCAGAGATTTTCGATCACCGCTCTGGAAGCGGCGGTATCAAATGCCGAAAGACGCGCCATTTTAACGGAAGAAAAAGACATCGTTCCGCGAATTTCCGATATTTACGCCGCTCTTCCGGCAATGACCGGAAAAATGGAACTCGAATACGAAGGCGAACAAATCGGCGCACCGCGTCTTGCCAGAGACCTGATCAAACGCGCCGCCGGCATTATTTTTGAAGGATTTTTTCTCGGAATTGATTTTGAACCGGCGGTTCAATGGTTTGACGAAGGCAATAAACTGCTTTTGTCCGATACAGCCTCGGCGCAGGAATGCGTGATGCTGCTCGAAAGCGTTCCCGAATTGATCGAATCAACGCTTACGCCTCTGGAATTTGAACGAAAAGACCAGGCAAAATTGGTATCAGCGTGCGAATTCGTTTTGGAAGGACTCTACGCACAAAACAAAATCTCGCGCAATGAAGAAGGCGGTTTTGAAGCGACAACCAAAGCCAAACGCGACCGCCGCGGAATGATTTACGAAGACTTAACCGATTTAGAAGGCTATAATTAACCGAAAATTGCTGTAATTTAACGCCGGTCTTGAGTTAAAAATCAGATACAGATGAACGCTGATTTCACGGATTTCACGCCGATTTTATTAGAGCTGTGTAGTAAGGAGTAATAATTGTGCAATAGGTTAGAACCGCCTGAGTTAGCGGGCGGATAAAAACTTTATTACCAAACAACGCACAACTCTATAAAAATCGGTAGTGTTTAAAATTTTTGTGCGGAAGAAAAACACTTTCGGAATAAGTGATAAGTGAAAGGTAAAAAGTGATAGATAGTTCTTCGACAAAACCTATCACTTATCACCTTTTACTTATTCCGAAGCTTAAAAGCCTCAAAACTTCGTTCAGCATAAATTCTGAAACACTACGTGAAAATCTGTTGAAAAAATCTGACTTCATCTGCGAAAATCCGTGTCTAACTTCAACCTGAAAATCAATTTTATTAAATTTGATTGGAGTTTATTTGATGCCTAAAATATAAAAAAGTTCCTTTGAATGAAAAATTTTATGACAAAAAAATACGACGTCGCCGTGATCGGCGGCGGACACAACGGTTTGACGTGCGCTTGTTATCTGGCGAAAAGCGGACTCAAAGTTATTGTGCTTGAGCGGCGGCATATTATCGGCGGCGCGGTCTGTACGCAGGACGATCTGATCGAGGGTTATAAGATTGATGTCGGATCTAGCGCACACATAATGATTCATCTGACGCCCGTTGTGAAGGATTTGGAATTAGAGAAATTCGGACTTGTTTATATTGACTGCGATCCGTTCGCGTTTGCGCCGCTTCCAAATGGCGCGGGCGCAATTTATTTTTGGAAAGACGTTGATAAAACCTGCGAATCAATTGCAAGAATTTCGCCCGAAGATGCGGAAAGATACAAGGCATTCGTTACCGAATGGGAAAAATTGAATGAAGGCGTTTTTGACGCATTCTTAAAACCACCGACGCTTTTTAATCTCGGGCGGCACGTGATCTTCAAGCGCAACAGCAAAGATCCGGCGGATATGGTTCGCAAATTGATGACTTCTTACGGCTCGCTCGTCAAGCAAACCTTTAAACACGAAGGTCTGCGTGCGGCAATGGCGTGGCTCGCCGCGCAAAGCGGTCCGCCGCCTTCGATGAGCGCGACGGGCGATTTTCTCGGCTGGCATTCGATGATTCACAAAAGCGGCGTAAAACGCCCGAAAGGCGGCAGCGGCGCATTGACACAAGCGATGGCGCGATGTCTGGAGCATCACGGCGGCGATATTCTATTAAACGCCGAAGTCGCCAAGATCGAAGTCGAACACAGCGAAACAGGCGGCATAATTTTAGAAAATGGGACGCGAATCGAAGCGACCAGAATCGTTTCCAACGCGCACGTTCACACGACCTTTCTCAAACTCATCGGCAAGGAAAATCTGCCTGAAAATTTAACCGAACGCATCGAAAACGTCCGCATCGGCAACGGTTTCGGAATGATCGTCCGCTGCGCCGTTTCCGAATTGCCCGATTATTTAGCCGCGCCGTCAGGCGGAAAAGCGGCGGATTGTCCTCACGGTCTGCAGCTGATGTGTCCGACGCTCGATTATCTCGACAAATCCTACGCCGATTATTTGAACGGCATTCCCTCAAAAAATCCGGGCGCGCTGGCAATGACCTTTTCATCCGTTGACCCGACGCTCGCGCCCGAAGGACGACACACGCTTTTCATCTGGGGACAATATTATCCTTATGAATTATCAACAGGCGAAAACTGGAAAGACATCGAAGACCGCGAAGCCGATAAATTAATCGACGTGGTAAATTCATACGCGCCGAACGTCAAAAATTCAATCATCAAACGCTTCGTCCAATCGCCGCTCGATCTCGAACAACGCCTCGGACTTCTTCGGGGAAACGTCATGCACGTCGAAATGGATTTCGACCAGATGTTTTTGTTTCGCCCCTTGCCCGAAATGTCCGCCTACAAAACGCCGATCAAAAACCTATATTTAACCGGCGCATCAACTCATCCCGGCGGCGGCGTCTTCGCCGCGTCGGGACACAACACGGCGAAAGTTGTTTTGAAGGATGTGAAAGGCGGTTGGTTTTAGATATGGTCAAGTTTTATCAATCTGTATTTAGTGATAGATTCTTCTGGATTGGTTGATTCTTGAATAGTCGCCAAATATGTTTGATTTAACTGTGCGCTTTGTACAACGGAGTTTTCAACAGCGTCATCTTCCATATATCCAGAGTAACTATTTTCATTGTCAGCAGAATCAATTCTGAAATGTTTGGTTTTGAGATCAATGCCTTTCAAATTGCCTTTAATCTCATATATTTTTATTTGAGGTTCAGATAATTGCTTTATCTTTTCGTATATAGATAAAGCCTTTTCACTTGAGATAAAAACTTTTCTACTTTTTGTCGATTTTGGAGAGTACCATTGTATTTCAGTCGAAATTACATCACCAGATATATTTTCCAAAAGTTTTTTTAAGTTTTTCTTTGCCCTTGTGTCTAAAAGCGATAAATTTTGATCAAATTTTTCTTCACTATTGCTGCTTTCTATAAATTTCTCAAGTAATTTTAGTGCTTCTGCGACATTAGAATTATCAAACAAATCTGATTGTGCTTCTGCGTCAAGCAACACATCGAAAGAGCCAGACTTAAATCCAACAACTCGTAACCACGCTTCTCCGCGAATCAATGAATTTAACGAATCTTGAAAAGAAACCAAAATATTTCCTAATGTATGAGCTGGTGCTTCAGTTCTATTGATTTGATGAAAATTTAATTTTAATGAAATTGCTTCTCTAAGGGTGCTTATAGCTCTATTAACTTCTTCAATAAGCCTTGGTGAAGTCTGAGTTGATAAATTCAACCTAGTATTTTTTTTTGGAAGCAATTCAATAGGCAGATCGTATGCGAAAATAGGATTAATTTCTTCATCACCGTCAAAATTATTCCTGATTTTAAAAATAATATTATTTTCAGGTTTTCCAAAAGCATCATGTAAATCAATTCCACCTGATCTAATCATCTCAAGTCTGCTTTGAGAGACCGCAACATAAATCCAATCTTCAAACGTATCTTCTTCGTCAGTTAATACAGCTAAATATTTATGACCTAAAACATCCTGGGCAGAAAAAAGCAAAGGTCTATCGTGATATACAAATACCTCAATAGTCTGCATCTCTCTAAAATTTGGATAAGTATTAATCATGGTCAATTTTTATGTCGTTATATGCGAAACAAGATGTCGCGTCAAAACCTTCTGGATACCACCAATCATAATGAGAAAGTTGGTTGCTTTCAGGTTTTGGGGTATGTTTTATTTTACCCATTTCCGCTGATAAAGTCCCATAAGCGATGCGTCCAATATTGTTTCTATTTGATGGCAAAGCAAGTAAAAATTTTGCAAAACTTTTAGCTTCTTCTAAATCTTTCAAAAGCGAAACGCTACATAATTCGCATTCAGCATAATCTGGTGGAAATGTTCGTTTTGGTTGTTTTTCTCTATGAGATTTAAGATGTTCCTTTTTTAAAGTTCGTCCGTCTTTGTCAGTAACCACACGATAAAAATCACCATTAGCAGAAACAGAAGCTGACGGA
>JBGTIH010000134.1:0-6801 GCA_041745765.1 Pyrinomonadaceae bacterium
AAGTTTTGTAAGATTTTGGTTTTAGTTCAAATTCCACGCTTCAGCGTGTTTCCGCCACCGAAGCGCGGCGGAAAGGCAAACTAAAGTTTGGACTCTGAACACGACACATTATGTTACAAAATTTATTCTCACCTGCTTAATACACTAAATTTTCAATTTATTCAATATATTTTAGCAATTATCCTCAATGATTTTTAATTAGCTGTTTGAACTTCAACACTATTTTGCTGATCGAAAATAGATAAAAACAGAATGTACAACATCAGACAGTTTATTTGGTATCAATCAATTTTAGATTTTAATTTTGTTATCTAATTTATAATGTAAAAAAGCCGCAAAATGTTACAGTTTTTTTTATTTTTTTTTGCTCTATCAAATATGCGTAAAAAAAAGCGAAAATAGGACATCTTTTTCAAAAAATTTTCTCTGCAGAAATTCGCACGCAGTAAGGGCATAAATAAATACACTTACGGACGTAGTGTGTTTCGACATTTAATTAAATTTTATTTTGACAATATTACTTGGAATGTCAAAAAAATAAGTCCAAGAGTTAACAAGTCTTTAAAGTCAGCAAATCAGACATCGGAGTTAAAACTCAAAAACATCTCAAGAGATATTTCTGCACGATATTTTTCTTATCTTATAAGCTACCCATTAACCAAACAGTAATTTAGACGATAATTTTTTTTTTCTTTGCTGTATATATTTTCACAAACATTTGGACGTATAGAAGTGAACGAACATTTACTGCCAACTTTTAAAGCGTTAAAAAATGGCGAAAACGTCTTATATAAACTTTTGATTAAATATCTGTAAGTTCAGATTTATCTAAGGTTTGTTAGTCAGTTTGAGCTGACGAAATAAGTATCGAACAACAAATTGCGAATAATAAACAAATTATTTACGCATAACCACTAAAACTCAAACAAAACGAGGAGAAAAAAAATGAATATAAAATGGCAAAAATCTTTTTTACTAACGGTAATGTTAGTAATCTGTGCGGTTTCCGCGCCTTTATTTGCACAAGAGAGAAGTCTGGTGCAGATAAAAGAGGCAGACGAACCGCCTTCAAATTTCGTTATTCCAAACTGTACAGCTCAGCCGATTGGTTTCGGGCAGACTGTCAATAACACTATTTCTGGTACGGATTGCGTCGGCACCAGAGGTGCAACTTTCCGCGCCGATGAATATACGTTCAACGGTCAGGCAGGACAGCGAATCGTTATTACAATGAACTCGGACGAAATTAATAATCCGGGAACCAACGCGATAGATTCCTTCTTAATTCTTCGGCGTTCCAATGGAACAGTCGTCACGTTTGATGACGGCGGCGGAACAAACGGTAGTGATGGAATAATTCGTAATGCTCGTATTCCGGCACTTACTGGATTCTTTATTTTACCGGGAGATGACACCTACTCCATCGAAGCTACCACTTTTGCCGGCGGTACTACTAATTACGGACCTTATACGTTATCTCTAATTGATGGCGGCGTTGTCCCTTGTGAAACTACCTTTATCAACTATAGCTTGCCGCCGGTAACGCACGTCGGTCAGTTGACAACCAATGATTGTGTTGCCAGAGGACAGTTTTACACCGATAAATACGCTTTCCAGGGTGTTGCAGGTCAGAACATAACCATTGATATGACATCAACTCAAGCTGATGCGTATTTGCTTTTGCGTCGTCAAGACCAAACGATTCTCGCGGAAAATAACGACGGCGGCGGCGGCACAAATGCCAGAATTACATTTACGCTTCCAACCACCGGTATTTATTTTATTGATGCTTCGACTGCATTGGAAAATCAGGTCGGCGGATATAATTTAACATTAACTCTCAATCTTCCGACCGGCACTATTCCGGTTTCAGTTCCGACTGTCAACGGAACTCTCGGTAGCCAAATTACAGTTCCGGTTACCGTCGGTCCATTGCCGACAGGAACAGGAGCTAATGCCGTCCGCAGTTTCCAATTTACAATTAACTATAATCCGGCTGTCTTACGTCCGGTCAATAACCCGCCTGCTCTCGGCATTAACCAAACGGGAACTTTAAGTGCGCCGTTCACGTGCAACACAAATCCGCAGTCAAATATTCCGGTACCAAATCCGGGAGCGATTGCAGTCGGCTGCTTCTCGCCCAATGGAACTCCGATCTCAGGCTCAGGAACTTTAATAAACCTCGTGTTTGATATTATCGGTAACGGCGGAACAAATTCACCGATTATACTTAGTCCCTTTATGTTTAATGAAGGAAACCCGACATCATTCGTCTTTTCAGGTGTGGGCGGTGTAATCGTTAATCAATTCAGAATGACCGGAAATGTTAACTACCACTTTGGCTTGATCAACGGTGAAGCCAAACCGGTTGCGGCTGCACAAGTAACAGCGACAGGAAATCCGGTAGTTCAAAATGATTCCAATGTTCGCGGTGCTTATTCTCTTGACGGTCTGAGCGGAACATCATATACCGTAAGAACCAGAAAGAATGGCGATATTCCGGCACGCGGTGCAACAATAGGACTTCCGGGGCAACCTTTGCCGCCGATTACATCCTTAGACGCACAACAGGCAAATTCCTTCGCGGTAGGAAATATCACTTTGACAGCAAATCAGCAAAGAGCAGCAGATGTCAGCGGCAACGGTGTTGTTACATCTTTTGACGCGGCGTTGATTCAGCAATTTAATAGTCCTCCGCAAACCGTTCTTGCCAATAATCTGACAGGACAATGGAGATTTGTAAGTCCTTCAGGTGCTTACAATGTATTAAATCCTAATGACGCGCCGGAAGTCTATACCGCCGCACAAATCCAAAGCAACTTGACCGGTCAAAATTGGACAGCCATTTTGATGGGCGATGTTTCCGGCAACTGGCAACAGCCTTGCGTACCGGCTGCAGATCCGTTCTGTAACCCAAATAACCCGCCGACTAATCCACCGACGACGTTCGGTCCTGAAAGTCTGGTTCCGGTCAGATTACCGCAAATGACGAGTCAGAACGGAACATTTATCGAAATTCCGGTTAATGTCGGTAACGTAACAAATCGCGGTGCCGTATCATTTGACTTCGCGGTTCTCTATAATCCGGCAGTTCTTCAGCCGGTTAGTTCACCGATAATTCAAACTGGAACAATGAGCCAGGGCTACACTTTGTCAGCCAATGTTTCCCAACCGGGTAGATTGCGCGTCGGAGCATATGGATTAACTCCATTATCCGGTGAGGGCAATCTCTTGAGAATGAGATTTGAAGTAATCGGCGCACCGGGTGCAAATACTTCGTTGCAATGGGAAAACTTCTTCTTCAACGAAGGCGATCCGGCAACTGTAAATACAGGCGGAACTTTCCTGGTGAGCGGCAGAACACCGTTTGACTTTGACGGCGACGGTAAATCTGACACAGTTGTTTTCCGTTCCAGCAACAGCATTTGGTATATGCTCAATTCACAATCCGGATTCTCCGGTGTTAATTGGGGATTACCGACTGACAAACTCGCTCCGGCGGATTATGACGGCGACGGCAGAACCGACGTTGCAGTAGTTCGGGATAATGTTTGGTATATTCTGCAAAGTCAAGGTGGATTTATCCAGAAAGACTTTGGTCTGGCAGGTGATATACCGATGCCGGGCGATTGGGACGGCGACGGCAAAGCTGATGTCGCTGTGTATCGTCCAGCTGCAAACGGCGTTCAGGGACACTTCTATTTCCGTGGAAGTAACAATAATCCGCAGGGCAACATTACATTTATGCCTTGGGGAGTAGAAGGCGATATACCGGTCTTAGGTGATTTCGACGGCGATGGCAGAATGGATGCCGCAGTATTCCGTCCGTCAAATCGCATTTGGTATATCTTACAATCATCAGACAGTCAATTCCGCGCTGTTCAATTCGGCTTAGCAACCGATAAACTCGTTCCGGCAGATTACGATGGCGACGGTCGCACAGACATAGCCGTTTTCCGTAATGGTGTCTGGTACATAATGAAGAGCAGCAACGGTAATGTTGACATCCTGAACTTCGGTTTAGCCGGGGATATTCCGATCCCAGCCGATTATGACGGTGACGGCAAAGCTGATGTCGCCATTTATCGCGGAGGTGAATGGCATTTACTTCAATCTACTCAGGGCTACAAAGTTCTGCAGTTCGGATTGAGCAATGACAAACCGATTCCGGCAACTTATTTGCCCTAATAAGTTTGGATAGGTTTTATCACATACCCCTTCTCTACTTAGGAGCGTAACGAAAGTTACGCTCCATTTTTTTTGACTTTGAGTATTTATACTGCGAAAGAGAACAATTGTGGGGTTTAAAAAAATAGAGGGGATTTTAGATCAGTGTAGGGAAAATTATTGAATTTGATTTTCGCTCTGCGATCTTCGGCAAAAACCGCTTATGCTTCGTGAGTTTTTTTTACTGGATAATACAAACTATTTAAATCTCTTTACCGACAAAATAGAGTTGTGAATCAAACGGCTGTTCGCCTTCGCCGACCGAAATTTCTTCATAACTTCCGTCGGGTTTTAAGGTTTTAGCATTAACATTATCCTTTAGATAAGAGGCGAGAAGTTCATCTTTTAAGTATTTGGCGAGGCGCGTATCTTTGATCGGCGCGATCGCTTCAACGCGGCGGTCGAGATTGCGGTGCATCCAATCGGCGCTTCCGATAAATATTTCTCCCTTGCCGCCGTTGGCAAAATAAAAAATGCGGCTGTGTTCGAGAAATCTGCCGACGATTGAAACAACGCGGATATTTTCCGATAGTCCTTCGATGCCGGGACGCAAAACGCAGATTCCGCGCACGATCAGATCAATTTTTACGCCTGTCTGCGAAGCTCGATACAGCGCACGAACGATTTTGTCATCCGTCAAACTATTAACTTTTACAATAATATGCGCCTCTTTTCCGGCTCGTTTATTTCGGGTTTCACGGTTGATAAATTTGAGCATTCTTTGCCGCAGATTGATCGGCGCAATTAAAAGCTGCTGATATTTGGTTTGATGTGAATAGCCGGTCAAAAAATTAAACAAATCGCTGATATCTTTACCGATTTTTTCATCTGCGGTCAGAAGTCCCAGATCAGTATAAATTTTCGAGGTCGCCGGATTATAATTTCCCGTTCCAAGATGAACATACCGGCAAAGCTCATTATGTTCTCGGCGGACAACCAATGTTACTTTTGAATGAGTTTTCAACCCGCGCATTCCGTAAATTACGTGAACGCCTTCGCTCTCAAGCTGCCGCGCCCATTCTATGTTGTTTTCTTCATCAAAACGCGCTTTTAATTCGACCAAAGCGGCAACCTGTTTTCCGTTGCGGCTGGCTTTTATCAAAGATTTAACAATTGGCGAATTTTTCCCCGCGCGGTAAAGACAGATTTTTATCGCCAGAACATTATCATCATCCGCGGCAGTATCTATAAAATCCGTTACCGTATTATACGCCGTATATGGATGGTGAAGCAGAATATCCTGCTGTTTTAGAATCTCGAAAATATTTTCCTTGAGGCGCAAAGCTACAGGAATTGAAGAGGCAATCGGGCGGTCTTTAAGTGCCGGGCGTTCGAGCGAATAAAGCTTCATTAAATCGGGAATATTCAAAAAGCCGTTTATTTTATAAACATCTTTTTCGGTCAAACCGATTGAAGTGGTAATGTAATCAACCATTTTTTCCGGCATTGAGGCTTCAACTTCGAGCCGGACGGGAAAACTGAATCTTCGCAAATGATGAAGTTCGCGCTCCATCGTTCGCAAAAGATCGCCCGCTTCATCTTCGCGGAGTTCGATGTCAGCATCGCGGGTGATGCGAAACAAAAACGGGGTGTTTGTCCGCATATTCGGAAACAGCAAACTGATGTTGGCGGCGATTAATTCACCGAGCCGCGTGAATCTTGTGCCGTCATCATTAACCGGAATCAACCGCGGAACATTCGGCGGCAGCTTTACACGAACAAAACGATTATTTGAATATAAATGCGTAAGATTGCCGGAATGCGAATTTTTTTCAGGCTCAACGATCAATCCTAAGTTCAGACTGAGGTTCGAAATATATGGAAACGGATGGCTTAAATCAACCGCTTGCGGTGTCAGAACAGCAAAGATATTTTTTAGAAAATAATCATCGGCTCTCTTTTTTTCAACCGCTTTTAAACTATTATATGAAGAAACTTCGATACCTTTTTCCGAAAGTTTCGGCAAAATTTCTTCGTGCAGACAGCGCATTTGTTCAGTCAGCATCGGGCTTAAACGCTCACGAATTTCACTAAGCTGTTCCGCCGCCGAAAGTCCGTCGGGCGAAAGTTCAAAAATTCCTTCAGAAACTTGTTCTTTGAGTCCCGAAACCCGGATCATAAAAAACTCATCCAGATTATTTGAAAAAATCGAAAGAAATTTAAGCCTTTCAAGAAGCGGCGTTCTTTCATCGAGTCCTTTTTCCAATACGCGTTTGTTAAATTCCAGCCAGCTCAATTCGCGATTGAAAAGATAACGCGGATTATCAACAGACAAAACATTTTGAGCCGATTCTAAAGTTTCAGTAATTTTTGCAGATGCTTGATTCATAATAAATACACTATTTTGATTTTAAGAAGTTATAACGCGAATGACAATATAAATTATGTTAAATCTTTTCCCGCAGAGAATTTATAATCCGAAATTCAGCCCAAAAAAAGGCAGAGAATCTAAATTTATAAATTTAGATTCTCTGCCTTTTCACTCTGGTAAAGAAGAAATAATTAGATACTTTCTTCTTTAACGGTTAATTAGGGAAGGTAGCGATTCGGAATCGGCGTGTCGGTCGAAACTCC
>JBGTIH010000135.1:0-1708 GCA_041745765.1 Pyrinomonadaceae bacterium
GTTATGAGAACTGCCCTTTACGCCCGTGTTTCAACCAAAGACCAACAGACACTTCCGATGCAAATGAAGGCGATGCGTGAATATGCAAAAAATCGTCAATGGAAAGTTGTCAAAGAAATTAAAGAGATCGGTTCAGGCGCAAACCACAATCGTCCCGAACGAGAAAATCTGATTAAGTTAGCCAGACAAAGAAAAATTGATGCCGTCGTCGTCTGGAAATTTGACCGATGGGGACGCTCGATGACGGATTTTGTTTTAACGGTCAATGATCTGAAAGACTCAGGAGTAGTATTTGTATCAATTACCGAGGCTTTGGATTTATCAACGCCGATTGGCGAGATGACTGCCGGGATATTTGCACTTCTGGCACAATATGAACGAAAACTTTTAAGCGAAAGAGTCAAAGCGGGAATGGAATATGCCAAATCAAAAGGTAAGCACGTCGGAAGACCGCGGACAAACAAGGTAAAAACTGAAGAGGTGAAACGACTCTACAAAGAAGGATTAAGTAAATATGCCATTACAAAAAAACTAAAAATGGGATGGGAAACAGTCAGCAAAATACTTGAGATTTCGTAGTCGTTATATTTTCAAAAATCTCGAAGGTATCGGAAGATGATAATTTCCTTTACTGATGTTTTTGATATTCTTACTTGAAATAATGAATGATATCGAATCGGAAATTCAATCAAAGCGTCTGAAGATTCTTGACCGGCAAGAAATTCGCAATATCTTCGATTTGCCTGATTTTACAACCGATGAACGCGATGAGCATTTTTCGCTGACCGCCTTGGAAAAAGATTTCCTGACAAATTTACGTTCTATCTCGTCAAAGTTATATTTCATACTGCAAACGGGTTATTTCAAATCACGGCATCAGTTTTTCAATTTTGAATTGGGTGAAGTTAAAGAAGATGCCGAATATATCCTGCAAAAGTATTTTTCCGAGCAAAAAATAAATCTCGAAAAGATTAAAGTAGTTGCCAAAAGCACTCGTCTGATTCATCAAAATAATATTCTTCAAATTCATAATTATCGCCTATGCGGAGAATCCGAACGGGAAATCATTGCCGGCAAAGCAAGAGGTTTTGTAAAAATCTCCGGCAAGCCGATTTACATCTTTCGTGAGATTGTGACGTTTCTTCAAGAAAAACAAATCGTTTTACCCGGATATAGTATTTTGCAGGAAATAGTCGGTCAGGCTCTCGCCCGTGAACAGAGTCGTTTGGTAGAACTTCTCAAAAATAATTTGAGTTCATCACAAATAGAGAAACTGGATGTTTTACTGGGCAATACCGAGGGACTTTATGAAATTACACAACTCAAAAAAGAACCGAAAGATTTCACCTTAAAGGAGATCAAGGGAGAGATCGAAAGGGCGGATCAGATACGGGAAATTTATCTGTTTTCACAAGATTTATTACCGAAGTTTGAGATTTCAAATGAAAGCATTACATATTATGCGTCAATGGTTTCCTACTATTCGGTTTATAAACTAAAACGCTTTGACCGTTTCGTTGCCCGACTCTATATATTGTGTTTCGTTCAGCAAAGATATAGACGTGTTACAATACCTTCGCCAATTAAGGGGTAAAATGAGCAATTTTGGGTTTATGGATACACCCGAATTTGCTCATTCTTTGTTTTACTTCCTCAATTGTCTCTTTCATTAAAATTGTTTCCGCTTTTTCTTGAAGTATTTTTATTG
>JBGTIH010000136.1:0-12492 GCA_041745765.1 Pyrinomonadaceae bacterium
CAATAAAAATACTTCAAGAAAAAGCGGAAACAATTTTAATGAAAGAGACAATTGAGGAAGTAAAACAAAGAATGAGCAAATTCGGGTGTATCCATAAACCCAAAATTGCTCATTTTACCCCTTAATTGGCGAAGGTATTGAACCTAAGTCAACTACTTCCAAATCATTCAGTTTTTCTAATCCAGTCCAAAGTTCATCACCCGTTAACCCAAACTGTTGAGCAACCTTTTCAAAAAATTCAGAGTTTGTTTTATCTAACACCCTAAAAAATGAAATAATTCCTGCGATTTTTAATAAATCTTTATTACCTAATTCCTTTAAGTCTTCATTTATTGAGTCGAAATATATATCGTAGAGGTCTGACGCATCATCTATACTTTGTAACGTCTTTTTCTCTTCAACTACCATCGCTGCCATAACTGCCAATCTTGCATTACCTTTTGAGATTCTTTTGATTCTATCAATAAAATCGCCGTTCCTTATTCCGAACCCTTCCTCCAAGATTTTTGTAATTTCTTCGTCAGAAAATTTTTGCAGTTCAATTTCATAGAAAGAATAGTTTTTAGATTTATCCCTAACTTGATTTAGGGCGTAATCTCTGACAGTCAGAACAAATTTAATTTTTCGAGTTGCAGTTTGTTCGTTAAGCAGTTGCAGAATGAGAGAGAGTTGAAGATGATTTGCATCATCAACAACAATTAAATACTCTCCATCAGCACCGAAATATGCTTTTAGATTTTCGTTTATATCTTGATTATTTTTATTGGTTATGAAGAAATGTCGATAATTCGGATTAGACTTAACAAATTCATTTGAACACTGTAAAGCCAATTTCGTTTTTCCTACTCCAGCTTTGCCGGAAAGAATTATCAAATCTTGTTTTTTTAATTCCTTAAGAATTTTCTTCTTTTCATTTTCTCGAAACAGAAATTTATTATCAATTTTAGTTGCGAATTTATTGCGTTGATAATTCTCAATAAAATCAATTGGTTTGAGGATTTGACCCGTGTCTAAATCAATATCCAAAAACTCTTTCGCTAGAGGTTGGAATTTTTGTAAAAGCTCAAATGATAATGTCTCTAATTCAAGAAATTCGACTTTGCAACTTTTCTTTTTCCCTTGTTTCCTTAATGTTTTTTTATCTTCCTCAGACAATAAATTAGTGTTACAAGCCAATATTATTTTCTCGATTTTCGCCAGTGGAATTCCTGTTTTCTTTATTTCGAAACATTTGTCTAAATCTTTCGAAAACTTTGCAAGAAGTCCAGAACTTTGCGTAGTAGCTTCTACGAAAACTTTTTTATCATTTTGTAATGTAAGTATTGTGTCTGGTGTTCCTGTTCGAGTTTTTTCCTTTCCAACTACAGAACCTTTCGATTCTATTTCCTTAGCATCAAGAACCCTATAAAGATATAAATCGCAAAGTTTTTGAAATTTCGCTTGATTTATGCTTTTGAGTTCGTTTTGAATTTGATCTAATTTTGACATAAAGAATGTTTAATAATTAGTTTTTACTATTTATTTTAACTCTTTTGTATGTAATTCTGAACAATCAAATAAACATTTTCCCCGGATTCAAAATGCCGTTCGGGTCGAAGACTTTTTTGATGTTTTTCATAAGCGAGAGCGTCGGCGCGTCAATTGCCAGATCTAAATATGCGGCTTTGACGTAGCCGATGCCGTGTTCGCCGCTGATCGAACCGCCAAGTTCTACAGACAATTGAAAAGTTTCTTTGACGCATTTGCGGGCGCGGGCGATTGAATCGGGATCGTCGCGGTCGCACATAAAATTGACGTGGATATTGCCGTCGCCGGCGTGTCCGAAATTGGCGACGAAGATATTGTGTTTTCGGGCGATTTCTTCGACTCTGGAAATCAGTTCGGGAACGCGCGAGCGCGGTACGACGACATCTTCGTTGATCTTTAAAGTGCCGTATTTCATCAGGCTTGGGCTGATGGCGCGGCGAGCGTCCCAGAGTTTGTTTTCTTCGTCTTTATTTTCCGAACGCAAAATGTCGAAACCGCCGTTTGTCCGCAAAATTTGCTCGACGAGTTTCGATTCGCGCTCGACCTGCGCGGCTTCGCCGTCAACCGCAACGAGCAAAACGGCGTTTGCGTCACTTGAAAAACCGAATGCGAAATTTTCTTCGATTGCGCCGATGCAGTTGCGGTCAATGACTTCCATCGCCATCGGCAGCAAACCGTGCGGCGTGAATTCGGTCAGAACTTCGCACGCCTTTTCCATTGTCCGAAACGAAGCGCGAACGGTCGCCGTCGCTTCGGGCATCGGCAACAATTTCAAAGTCGCTTCCGTAATTATTCCGAGCATTCCTTCCGAGCCGCACATCAAACCCGTCAGATCGAAACCGGCGACATTTTTCACGGTTTTGCCGCCCGTTCTGATTACATCGCCCGTCGCGGTAACGACTTCCAAACCCAAAACCGAATGTTTCGTTACGCCGTATTTCGGCGTACGCATTCCGCCCGCGTTTTCGGCGATATTGCCGCCGATAAACGAATTTTTATAACTCGCCGGATCGGGCGGAAAAAGAAGTCCGTATTTTTCGACCGCCTGCTGCAAATCAAAAGTCGTCAAGCCCGGCTGGCAAACGACATAAAGATCATCCGCATTTATTTCGATGATTTTGTTCATCCGGTCAGTTCCGATAACGATTCCGCCGTCTATGGGCACTGCGCCGCCCGTGTAACCGACACCGCCGCCGCGCGCCGTTACGGGAAAAATTTCCGCATTGGCAAGTTTTAAGATTTCCGACACTTCTTTTGTCGTTTCAGGAAAAACAACCGCTTCCGGCGGAAATTTTTCCTTGACCGCATCCGCGCCGTACGGCTCGACCTTTTCCGGTTCGATCAGAACATTTTCCGTGCCGACGATCTTTTGTAATTTCTCTAAAACTTCAGGCTTTGAAGCGTTTGTCGTTGTTCGCGGTTTGGCGTTGAAATGGATTGATTGAAACATAAAACTTATCTTTTCTTAAACAATGGCAGATACAATTTTCTATAATCACTAAAACGAAAAAGAAATCTTCCTGTAATCATATGAAACAGATTATTTCTTGACTGACAATCGATAAAGTTACCGTTGCTGTCGAATATTTGAATGAATTTACTCGATCTTCTTTCATCAATCAGAACATAACCCGAAAATAAATTTCGTATAAGTTCCATAACAGAATTGTTATGATTTTCTATTTGCTTTTTTGCCCAATCAAAGGTTTCAGGGATTTGGTCAATATCAATTCTTAAATTCTCGCCTTCAAACCAAATTGTTATTGGCAAAGTATTTGGTTTTGATGATTTTGTCTCAACGACTAAATAGTGTGAGGTAATCGGAAAATCAAGAAAAGGCAAAAAATGTTCATTTTCAAAAAGAGGAGGTTCGCCAAGTTCAGCCAAAACTTCATCGAAAAGTCGCACATTTTCAAGAAGTTTTTCATCAAACTCAAATTCTTTCAGATTTATTTCGTTCATTTGAGCAAAACAGTAAAGCCAAGTTTTTCAGCAGATCCGGAAACTTTTCCGTCACAGCAAATAAAAATTCTGCCTTTCGGTTTTTCAAAACACCAAACCAAAGCAGAAGCGAGTTGCAAAGCGTTTGTTGTTGCGCGACCTTTTGAATTGAAATGGATTGATTTAAACATTTATTCGATATAAATAGATTCGAAATAATTTAGCAAAAATATGAAAACAAACACTAAACAACTTCCTAACAAAAACCACCAAAAGAAAGTAATCAAATAAGAAATTGAAATAGTAGCGCCAGATAAAAGAGCGACAAAATACACAGGAGTTTGCAGGATTACCCATGGGAAAAACAACAAACCCATTTTTTCATACTCTCCGGTAATTTCCAGCCAGAAGCCGTAAGTTCCGGTAATTGCCGAAATCGAGCCGAAAATCAGAAGCATTGCTTTTTCTGCCTTCGTTAATTTAGTTTTAGTGAAAATGCTTTGGTTATTAACGGATTCGAACATTCATTTCCCCTTATTTTGGAAAAACGGTAAAACCGGTTTTTCGCGCCGCTTCGGAAAGATTATCGCCCAGACAGATAAAATTTTTCCTCTTCGGCTTTTCAAAACACCAAACCAAATCAGAAGCGAATTGCAAAGCGTTCGTTGTTGCGCGACCTTTTGAATTGAAATGGATTGATTTAAACATTTTGTAATTACTTTAAAGAGTTTCGATTTTTTAACTTTTCAAATAGTGAGCGGCGATTAGCAAATAAAATAGTGAACGGTGTTAAAATTAAAAATGTTTTAATCATCAGTTTTATTCCAAATAAATCTGAAGCATTGTCAGGTAAATGTTCTGATATTATTTGATTAATAGTCATATGACTTATGGAAATAAGATATAGCGTCTGTAATAAAATTGATGTTATTGAAGAAGTTATCAGTATTAAAAACCATCTGGCTAAAGCTGATTTTATTATTTTGCGAAAGAGTAAATTCCAAAAAACAACTGCAAGAACAGCACAAATAAAAACAGCTCCGATTGGTATACCTCGTCTGCTTGTATCACAGGCAAAGCCAGGCACGCACTGAATTCCAGTTAGAAAATCTTCAATCAACAATACAATCAAAACGAAAATGCTGCTTAGAAAACCGTAAGCAATGGCTTCCGCAAGTAAAGGTAATATTTTACTAAGCTTTTTCATAAAAATTTTGTAACTTATTAGGTCTAAAATATCATGCGGCTTTCTTTACATCATCCGTTTTATCTTTTCTAATATCTTTTTTCCCGGAAAACGAAATATATTTGCGTCCGCTTTCCTTTTGTTTTTTCTGCAAATCTTCGAATATCAAATCCAAATCATAATTAAATTGCTTGGCGTATTCATCGCGCAAATGCCGCGTTTCCTTAATGATTTCATCTTCTCTCATAATCTATTCTCCCAAAAGTTCCTCAAGAGTGCATATTTGCAAAGGTTCAAAGTTTTCTGAACGAATCACTTCTTCAATTTTAGCTTTCATCCGAGCATTTGCAATATGCTTGAAATTCCAGGTTGCTAAAAAGTCAATTTTTTCGACAGTTGCAACGGCAATATGAAGCGCATCAACCGCTGCTTTTTCCGGCACCGCATTTTTTGCAAAAAGAGTTTTTGCCAGATTCCGCGCTTTATCCGTAACGGCTAGAATCGGAATGTCTTTTAGTACGTCAAGACGCTTTTGCACCATTTGCGCATCGCCTAAACTTACTTCTTGAACGACGATTTCAGCTGCTAATATATTGAACTTATGCCGATGATTTTCCCACCAATCTAACGTGGCAAGCTGATGTCCGGCAGTTATAATATCATTACTCAAACGCGCGGTCAGATAGCTGATGATTGATGTTTCAAGATAAACTTTTTGGTTCATTTCTAAAAATCGCCTTGCAGTCCGAAGGTTTCGTAGCGCGGTTCTCCGTTTGAACTTTGCAGAATAAAGAAAACTCTCTGCCCGTCAATGGCGCGCGTGACGGCGGCATCGGTTTTGCCGTCGCCGTCGTAGTCGCCGAGTTTGATGACATCGGAACTCAAACCCCAGCGGATGATCTGCAATTGAAAATCGGATGAGCGCAGGATGTAGAACACTCTCTGTCCCGATTCGTTGCGGATGACGGTTAGATCAGCCGCGCCGTCGCCGTCCCAATCAGCTCTGCCCGTAAAAAATGCGTCGTTGCTCAAACCCCACGGAATCGAATAAAACACGCCGTCCGAACTTCTCTGGATATACCAAACTCTCTGTCCGTTTTCGCTTCGGGCGATTGCTAAATCGGCTTTTCCGTCCTTGTCAAAATCATTCGGCGCGGGAATATCGCCGGACTTGCCAAAAAATTCGTAGCGCATCGTATTGGTCGAACTTTCGATAATATGCCAGACTCCGGCGCGGAAAACGGCGATGTCGAACGCGCCGTCGCCGTCATAATCGGCGGCGGCGAAAAAATCGCCGAGTGAGGAACTTCCCCAGCGCGTTTCTTCCAGAGTTCCGGTCGAACTTTTGAAAATCCGCCACAAAACTTCGGCGTTATAACGCGCCGTTGAAAAATCGGATTTTCCATCGCCGTCGAAATCAACCGTCAACGAAACCGAATCGCCGGGCTGCCCGATCTGTTTTTCGGTAAATGCGCCGTTCAAACTGCTCAATGAATAAAAGGTGTTGTTTGAATTTCGATAAACGGTCAGATCGGTTCGCCCGTCGCCGTCAAAATCGTTATACGCGCTGTTTGTCAGATGTATCTGCCCGCGAATCTCGGTTGCGCTTTGATTGTTTATGTTGATATATATTTGATTAGCTCGTAGAAACGGAAGCGTTTGTGCGTTCAAACCGACGGCAAAAGAAACAGTTCCGCTTTGTCCGCCATCAAATGCCATTGAAACGAGGGATGAAGCAATGCCGCCGACCGGCGCACCGAAACCGATTCTTACTGATCTTGCATTAGCGGTCAAATTTTCATATCGGCAATTTCCTGAAAGTTGCGTTTCCGCTTGGTTAATTGTAAAAAGGCAAACGCCTTTACCCGGCGAACTGCTCGGTGGAACAACCTGCAAACCGGATAAATTCGCGACGAATTTTTGTTGAGCGGCAGCTGAATCTGCAAAAACAAACAGCAGTAAGGCGAAGATAAATGCAATGCGGATAAAATTTTTGTTCATATATTTTGATTTGCGAGTGCTTAAAAATTAAAAAAGTGCATTTTCAATTTTTCACACCCGGCGTGTTTATTCAATCCTTAAATTATTCAATTTTTAAGTTTTCCGTATTTTACCGAATATTGCAAATAAATAGTTTTTATACCGGCGGAGTTTTTGTATTTTTGATCTCAAAAAAATGAAAACTTTTTGCCGCCTTAAGAATTAAGTTTTTCGCTTCTTTGCCAATTTATTTCATTCTTTCAAAAAACCGAAAGATGTGTATAATCAACACTATCAAAAATTCGATTTTTGCGGCTTTTCAAAAAAAGAAACTCTGACTCTAAGCCGCATTTGCGACGAAAATCTTAATAAAAAGGAAAAATCATAAATTATGAAAAAGCTTGCGCTGCATTGGCGGATTTTGTTGGGGATGATTCTCGGAATCGTTTTTGGACTCCTGATGATTCAGTTTGAATGGGGACCAGGGTTTGTCGTTGATTGGATCAAGCCGTGGGGAACTATTTTTATCAATTTGCTCAAATTGATCGCGATTCCGCTGATTATCGCTTCATTAATTAAAGGAATCGCCGATCTGGACAACATCAGCCAATTGTCCAAAATGGGAACGAAAACGCTCGGGCTTTATATTCTTTCGACCGCTCTTGCCGTTACAATCGGGTTGGTTATCGTCAATGTCGTTTCGCCCGGAAGATTTATTCAGGAAGAAACCCGAGCCGAATTGATGCAAAATTTCGGCGGTGATGCCAGCAAACGGGTCGAGGCGACGGAAAAAGATCAGAGCCGCGGACCGCTGCGGGCGTTGGTTGATATTGTTCCTGAAAATGTCGTCGCGGCGGCTTCGTCCAACGGAAATATGCTGCAAGTGATATTTTTCGTGATTTTATTCGGAATCGGGCTGATCCTGATTGATCCGGCAAAATCCCTGCCCGTTAAAGCTTTTTTTGAAGGCATTAATGAAGTTGTTCTGAAAATAATTGATCTGATAATGCTGGCGGCGCCGTTCGGCGTGTTTGCTTTGCTCGCCTCGCTCGTTGCCGAATCGCCTTCGGCGGAGGTCTTTATCGCGCTCGGAGTTTATGGTCTGACGGTCGTTTTGGGCTTATCAATTTTGCTGTTTGTTTTATATCCTTCGGTCGTCAAATTTTACGGCGGAATCGGTTACAGAGATTTTTTCAAAGCGATGGCACCGGCACAACTTCTGGCTTTTTCGAGCAGCAGCAGTGCGGCGACGCTGCCCGTTACGATGGAGCGCGTCGAAGAACATCTCGGCGTTGAAAAGGAAGTCGCCGCATTTGTGTGTCCGGTCGGCGCGACCGTAAATATGGACGGAACAAGTCTTTATCAGGCAGTTGCTGCCGTCTTTATCGCGCAAACCTTCGGTGGCGATCTCACGATTACGAATCAATTAACAATCATTCTGACGGCGACGCTTGCCTCGATCGGTTCGGCGGCAGTTCCGGGCGCGGGAATGTTGATGCTCGTCGTTGTCTTGGAATCAATCGGCGTAAATCCGGCGGGAATCGCCCTGATCTTTGCGATTGACCGCCCGCTCGATATGTGCCGAACGGTCGTCAATGTGACGAGCGATGCGACCGTTTCCGTTGTAATTGCGAAAAATATGGGCAAATTGGGCAAGCCGGAAGTAAAAAACTGGGACGATTTTGCCGAAGGAAAACTTTAACACTCAGTTTATCTTTAACACCGCAAATTTTGGACAAAGCTCCGCATTCGGATGCGGAGCTTTTGTCGTTTTTATTCAATTATTTATGCTGAATAAAAAAAAATTGCGAAAGCCGTGCCGGAAGGTTGATTATACGATTAAAAGGTGTATAAAAGTTTGTATGAACGATGTGCTTCGGCAGTTTTGAAACGTGTTTATTTTCAGCCGGATTCCGCTTCTTTTCACGACCGACGAATTTTTCGCTGTCAGACGATTTTCGTTTGATCGGCGGACGCTTTCAGAGCTTGAAAGATCGGAATCTATAAATTCAACTCTTTCGGAAAATTTCTTCTACGGTTGATTCCCGCCGGCGTCTTGAAATTTACGAAACTCAAACTCTTTAATTTGCAATGATTAGGCTTATCGGAGCGAACAAATTAAAGATGATGGATATCAATCCCGCATCTTTGATTCGCTCCGAAAGTTTTGTTTTAAAAGGTCGAAAAATATATTCAAAATCTAAAAAAGCAGGTAAAAATGAATGAGCGAAAATGAAAAAGAAATAATTCCGCCCGATGATTATGAGCAGGAATTAAAAACCGATTTAGATGACAAAACGTCCGATAAACCGAAAGGAATGCCGCTGCATACCAAGATTTTGATCGGTTTGGCGGTCGGCGTTATCGGCGGTTTGACGGTCAATTGGACGCTCGGCGGCAATAATCCGAATGTCGTCTGGTTTGTGGAAAATTTTACGCGTCCCGTTGGACAACTATTTCTTAATCTACTTTTGATGATCGTCGTGCCGCTCGTTTTCGCCTCGCTCGTCGTCGGCATTGCCGGAATCGGCGACATTCGCAAACTCGGGCGCATCGGCGCGAAATCTTTTGCTTACACGCTGATAATTTCGGCGATCTCGGTCGTTATCGGTCTGAGTTTGGCAAATATCATTCGTCCGGGCGAGCGCATCGCGCCGGATGTCGCCGCGCAACTCAAGGAAAAATTCAGCGGCGGCGCACGCTCCAGCGTCGAAAGCGCGATTGCCGTCGGCGCGGCATCGAAAAGTTTTGCCACTGGAACTGATAAATACACCGCTAAAATCAACGCGCTCGCCGGACAAGTGCCGGAAAATGCGGAAGAAGCGCAAAAGTTTGCCGCCGACGCGCAGAATTTTTCGCAAAGGGCAAAACAATTTGCAGATGAAGCGCAAGCCTCGCTGAAAACTTCGAGAGCATTTTTGACGGAAGCCGACAATTTTACCAAAGAAGCCGACCGCATCGCAACAAGACCGGATTTGTTGGCGGAAACTGCTAAAGACTTTTCGGCGGACACGAAAAAATTCGCCGGTGATGTGCGCCGCGCCGCCGCCGCCGAAGACACAGCGCTGATGCAGGTTATTAAGACGATTGTGCCGAGCAATGTTTTCAATTCGATTTCGGGCGCGAATCCGAATATGTTGCACATAATGTTTTTTGCGCTGATCGTCGGAATCGCGATCACGCTTTTGCCCGCGCCCGTGAGCGCGCCGTTTGTCAGCTTGATGGAATCGGTTTTTGCGATAACTTCAAAAATTATTGACATTATTATGAAATTTGCGCCTTATGCTGTGGCGTGTCTTTTGTTTAATAATATCGCACAGTTCGGACTCGAACTGCTGCAATCGCTGGCGTGGTTTATGATAACGGTTCTGCTCGGTTTGAGCATACATTTTTTCGGAGTTTATTCGCTTTCGATTTATTTTTTATCGAAAATCAATCCGCTCGAATTTTTCAAACGTATCCGCATCGTGATCGTGACGGCGTTTTCGACCAGTTCATCAAACGCGACTCTGCCGACCGCTCTGCGGGTTTCGGAAGAAAACTTGGGCGTTCCCAAAGAAATCAACAGTTTTGTTTTAACCGTCGGCGCAACCGCCAATCAAAACGGGACGGCACTTTATGAAGGCGTAACCGTTTTGTTTCTGGCGCAATTGGCGGGAGTTGAATTAACAATGTCGTTGCAGCTGATGGTCGTTTATCTGGCGATCTTAGGCGGTATCGGAACTGCCGGTGTGCCAAGCGGTTCGATTCCGTTTATCATCGGAATTTTAGCGATGATCGGCATTGATCCCGCGCTCATTGCAATTATCTTGGGAGCTGACCGAATCTTGGATATGTGCCGCACGACGCTGAATGTCGTCGGCGATATTACGGCGGCAACATTCGTCGCCCGCAGCGAAGGCTTCGAACTTCTAAAAACACGCGAAGATGCCGGAATCGGTTAAATTTTCGGAAAGTTTTTATTAAAAGAAAAGAGTTTGCGTCTTTACCGGCACAAACTCTTTTTTCTTTGCTTATTGCCGAAACTGTCTTAAAATGGTTTTGTATCCAAACGAGGTGAATTTTTATGATGAATTATCAAACACAACCGCAACCTAGACGGCTTCGATTCAGCGTGGACGAATATTACAAAATGATTGAACTCGGTCTGCTTAAAGATTACGAAAAATCCGAAATAATCGAAGGAGAACTCATACAAAAAATGACGATAGGAGACAGACACGCACTTACAGTTGATTTACTAAACAAATTTTTTATTAAAAATGTTTCAGATGAGATCAGAGTCGGTATTCAAAATCCACTAAGAATTTCAGATTACAACGAACCCGAACCTGACATTGTTTTATCGGATTTAATGAAATATGACGGAACGCGTCATCCGCGTCCCAAAGAAACTCTTTTGATCGTCGAGGTTTCCGACACCACATTAAAATACGACCGCGATACAAAACTCGCGCTTTATGCCGAAGCCGAAATTCCCGAAGTCTGGATTGTTAATATTCCGAACGAAATTATTGAAATTCACCAAAAACCGGGCAGCGGAATTTACCAGTTGACGCAGATTTTCAAACACGGCGAAACTGTCAAATCCGAAATTCTGCCGGATTTGAGTTTGGAAGTTGATAAAATTTTAGGTTAAAAACACGGGAGGTTTTTCAAAAAAATGTTTCCAATCAGCGACGATAATTCCGATGTCACGATTACGCCTTATATCAATTATATTTTCATCGGCTTAAACATTCTGGTTTTTGTGTTTTTGCAGGGTTTGGGCGGAAACGATGCGTTTTCTTACGCTTTTTCGCTTGTCCCGCGTGAGGTTACAACCGGAGTTGATCTGCAAGGCGCGGTAGATATAAAAACCGCCGGCGGGCAGGTTCTCGGACAAATTCAGCATTACGAAGCACCGCTCGGCGTTTATTTCAACTTTTTAAGTTCGATGTTTATGCACGGCGACATAATGCATATTTTCGGAAATATGCTTTTTTTATGGATATTCGGCGATAATATCGAAAATCTGATCGGACATATCCGTTTTGCCGTTTTCTACATCGTTTGCGGATTTGCCGCCGCTTTCGCCCAAATTCTGACGGGACCCGATTCGGCAATTCCGATGCTGGGCGCGTCCGGCGCGATTTCGGGAGTTTTAGGCGCGTATCTGCTTCTTTTCCCGACGCGCAAGGTCCGCGCTTTTATTTTTAGATTTATCACGACCGTTCCGGCGTATGTCGCACTCGGTATTTGGATTGGTTATCAAATTATTGTCGGTTATCTAACGCCGTCGGATACGGGCGGCGTAGCTTACGCGGCGCATATCGGCGGATTTATCGCGGGTTTGGCATTGATCAAAGTTTTTGCTATCGGGACAAGTGAATCGAAAAATATTCCGGCAAAACCGCTTTGATCCAGAATCGAAAATTCACTTGGAACTTTTATGTTCTTTCTGCGAATAAACTGAAATTGAAACTGAAACGATAATTTTTTCTGAAATAGGTAGAACTAATTTGCGGCAAACCGGGGAAATATTTGAATATTTCCCCTTTAATTTTGCCGGAAAATTTCTGTATTTATGGAAATTTTTGTTAATTTACAGAAATTTTAACTTTTTTCAATCAGGCATTGGAAAAATAAAGGCTTTTAGGTATATGATTATAGGTTAAATGTATCGTGCGAAGGCTTTCCCCCTAGTGAAGTTCTAGCAAAGTTAAGAGCAACACCTGCTTTACTAAACACAAAACACATTTAAAATTTAATTTTAAGCAGTATTTATATTATAAAATGGCATTTAAGTCTTTATTCAGTTTATTCTCCAGCGATTTGGCAATTGATCTCGGAACGGCAAACACGCTCGTTTACGCGAA
>JBGTIH010000137.1:0-42904 GCA_041745765.1 Pyrinomonadaceae bacterium
CGGCGAAACTGTCTATTTTTGTGCAGTCGGCTGTAAAGAAAAATTCGTTTCCCTTTGAAATAATAAAAATGACGGTCATCAGGCAAATGCTCACGAACATCACCGGCATCAAAAGGAAGCGGTTGCGCACGGCAGTATGAACGCAGCGCCGGAAGGCAAATTTACCGATCCGGTTTGCGGAATGAAAGTAGCGGCGGAAACTGCGGCTGGAGAATACGATTTTCAAGGTGAAAAATATTATTTCTGCTCAAATGGCTGCCTAAATAAATTTCGTCAAAACCCGCGTTCATTCTTAGAGGAAAAAAAGAATGAAAAACCGGAAGTTGAAAGCTCCGGTGTTGAATATACCTGCCCGATGCATCCTGAAATTGTGCAAATCGGTCCGGGCGCCTGTCCGCTTTGCGGGATGGCGCTTGAGCCGAAAATTTTCACTTTAACGGACGCGCCCGACCCGGAATTTGTTGATATGAAGCGGCGGTTTTGGATTTCAGCCGTTTTGACGATTCCGGTTTTCGTGCTGGCGATGGCGGAGATGCTGCCAAATTTTCACGAGTTTATTTCACCCAAAATTTCGCTCTGGATTCAGTTCGTTTTGGCAACGCCGGTTGTCCTCTGGGGCGGATTTCCGTTTTTCGTGCGCGGCTGGCAGTCAATCGGCAATCGAAGCCCGAATATGTTCACACTGATTGCCATCGGCACGGGCGCGGCTTATCTATTCAGCCTTTTTGCATTGTTCTTCTCTGACCTTTTTCCCGCTTCGATGCGGAACGAGCACACGAAATTGATTGCCGCTTATTTTGAAGCGGCGGCGGTCATTACCACTCTTGTTCTTCTCGGACAAGTGCTGGAGCTTCGCGCCCGCAGCCAAACTTCAAGCGCAATAAAAGAATTACTCGGACTTGCGCCGGAGACGGCAATCGTTGTTTTCGATGATGGAACGGAAAGCGAAATTGCGCTAAAGGACGTGCAAATCGGCGCTATTTTAAGAGTTAAGGCAAACGAAAAAATTCCGACCGACGGCGTGATTGCGGAAGGCGAAACTTCGGTTGACGAATCAATGGTGACGGGCGAATCAATTCCCGTCGAAAAATCACAAGGCGATAAAGTTATCGGCGGAACAATCAACGGCAGGCGCTCATTTGTGATGAAAGCGGAAAAAATCGGCAGCGACACGCTTCTGGCGCAAATCGTCCGAATGGTCGGCGAAGCGCAGCGTTCACGCGCGCCGATCCAAAGATTAGCCGATGTTGTCTCAGGTTATTTTGTTCCGGCGGTGATTGTCGTGGCGATAATCGCGTTCGCCGTCTGGCTCGTTTTCGGCAGTTTCGCCTACGCGCTCGTGGCGGCGGTGTCGGTTTTAATTATTGCTTGCCCGTGCGCTTTGGGCTTGGCAACGCCGATGTCAATTATGGTCGGAACAGGTCACGGCGCACGGCACGGCGTGCTGGTGAAAAAAGCGGAAGCGCTGGAAATTCTGGAAAAGGTCAATTCGATTGTGGTCGACAAAACGGGAACTTTAACCGAAGGCAAGCCGCGCCTTCAAAAAGTTATTGCTTTGCAGAATTTTAACGAAAAAGAAATTTTGCGTCTTGCCGCCAGTCTTGAAAAATCGAGTGAGCATCCGCTTGCCGAAGCAATCATCAAAGGCGCGGCGGAACAAAATATCGAATTGGAAAAGGTGGAAAATTTCGAATCGGTTACGGGCAAAGGTATTATCGGAACGATTGACAGCGCGCGAATTTTGCTCGGCAATTTGAAGTTAATGCAGGAAAACGGTATTGATTTTTCGCCGGACGGCAAAGCCGACGAACTTCGCGCCGAAGGGCAAACCGTGATGTTTATCGCCGTCGGCGGAAAACCTGCCGGACTTGTCGGCGTGGCTGACACGATCAAAGAATCTGCCAAAGAAGCGATTGACCAACTGCACCGGCAGAAAATCGAAGTCGTCATGATGACGGGCGACAATTCGATAACTGCGGCGGCAGTCGCCAAAAAACTAGGAATTGACAAAGTTTTCGCCGACGTTTTGCCCGAACAAAAAGCGGAAAAAATTAAACACCTGCAAGCCGATGGTAAAATAGTCGCGATGGCTGGCGACGGCGTGAACGACGCGCCCGCGCTCGCGCAAGCGAGTGTCGGAATTGCCATGGGAACGGGAACCGACGTGGCAATGGAGTCTGCCGACATCACGCTTTTGAAAGGCGATTTGCGCGGTATCTTGCGGGCGAAAAAGTTAAGCGAAGCGACGATGAAAAACATTCGTCAAAATTTGTTTTTCGCGTTTATCTACAACCTGGTCGGTGTGCCCGTTGCGGCTGGCGTTCTGTATCCGGTATTCGGATTGCTCCTGAGTCCGATGATTGCGAGCGCGGCAATGACATTCAGTTCCGTCTCGGTAATTGTCAATGCGCTTCGTTTAAGAAACTTGAAATTATAAGTTTTTGATAAAGAGAATAAATTATTTGGTTTGAACAGGCAGAAACAGAAAAATTGATGTTTCTATTCTAAAAGTAAAAGTGCTCCCGGCAAGAATTGAACTTGCGACCTTTCACTTAGGAGGCGAACGCTCTATCCAACTGAGCTACGGGAGCTTGTTAATTTTGGATTTTAGATTTTGGATTTTGGATTGTCCAGCTTACGAGTCGTATTTGATTAAAGATTTTACATTATAGCCGTCAAATTTGGCGCGCCCGCCGAGAAAATTCAGCTCGACCAGAAAAAGCAGACCGACGATTTCGCCGCCCAGCTGTTCGACAAGTTCGGTGACGGCTTTGGCTGTCCCGCCCGTTGCCAGCAAATCGTCCACGATTAAAACGCGATGCCTCGCGCCGACGGCGTCCTTGTGTATTTCCAGCGTGTCCTGCCCGTATTCCAAATCGTAGGAAACCGAAACTTTGTCCCAAGGAAGTTTGTTCGGTTTTCTCACCGGAACGAAACCTGCGCCGAGTTGATAGGCGACCGGAGTTCCGAAAATAAAACCGCGTGATTCGATGCCGATCACTGTGTCAATCTTTTCGTCTTTGACCTGTTCGACGAGTGCGTCAATCGTTTGTTTAAAGCCGTCTGCGTTTTGCAAAAGTGTTGTAATGTCGTAAAAATTGATGCCTTCTTTCGGAAAATCAGGCACTTCGCGGATGATTTTTTTTAAGTTTTCCATTTTTTTCAAATTTCAAATTTCAGATTCCAGATTTAATTTGAAATCTGGAATCTGGAATCAAATATTATCTTTCAATTCTAAATGCTGTAAATGAACCGATTGGATCTAAAACTATTTCTTCGATTTCTTCAACCCGCGAAAAAGTCGGTCCGGTTGAAAGATCGTTAATAAATTCCTGCACGGCTTTTTCATCGCCTTCGATATGGACTTCGACTCTGCCGTCTTCCAAGTTTTTAACATAACCTAAAACCTGATGACGGGCAGCGGCGCGCTGCGTAAAAAAACGAAACCCGACACCTTGAACAAGCCCTTTAATAAAACATTTTCGCGCAATGATCATAAATTTCAGTCTGGTCAGTCTGGTCAGTTTGGAAAGTCTAGGAAGTCTGGTCAGTCCAGGAAGATTTATATTTCAATTTTTGAAAAACCTTTTAAATTTACGAGTAGAATGACTTGCAAGACTTTCCAAACTTCCCGGACTTTTACCCGATAGCATCGAGGCATTCCATCAAACTTCTCTGCCGGCACGTATAAACGGGCATTCCGCGCAGAGTGAATTTGCTTGCCGTAGTTTCTCTTAATTCTTCGGCGAGCGCGAGAAAATCCTTTGGTTCGTCGGTTTCAAATGAAATTATAAATTCCTGTTCGCTGAAGCCGAAGGCGTGCGACAGGTGAATTTTTATATTTTCAAATTTTTTCCCGACCATAAAATTTTCTTCGACCAGCGCCTCGCGTTCTTCGCCTGATTTGGCAAACCAATCGCTGCTTTTTGAACACGGATAAACAAAATGATATTTTTTCGCGCCGGCAATCACGTGATAACGGTCTTCGGCGTTCGGATCATCGTCCGCCGGAATGAACATCATTTTTTTCGTGACCGACAGATAATTATCGGTTGTTTCCAGAAAATTGCCGAGATTGGTACGGTAAAGCTGCGCCGTCATTTCCTGTATCAAATCCAGAGAATCGCCGATGCGCCAAAACATCAGATCGGCTTTTGAATCGAAACCGACCAGAGAATATGTGAACAGCAGAAAATTTTCTTTATATCTATTGAAAACGCTCTGAAATTCGGATTTAAATACACGTTTGGTTTCGCCGTTGAGTTTTCGCCATTCGGGATTTACGCGCAAAAACATAAAGTTGACGAACTGCTTTTCAATTACGGGAAACTTATGTGGGGCTTTATTATCCGAAACAAGCCGCAAACCGCTTATATCAGGATTTTCTTTATCCAAATCAATCAACTCCATCAAGTTTTTTTGAATCATTCTCGATTCAACTGTAAAAAGGATTTTCGAGTTTATTGTGCCAAGTTTTAGCCGTAATGTCCAAAGCGTTTTGACAGGATTTTTTTCCAATCGGCTTCATTTACAAATCAGCGAGTTTGTTGCAAAATTAAATCTAAGATGCTGAAACGCCTTTTTATTGCAATAATTCTGATTCTGTTGACGGGAACTTTCGCGCTTGCCCAGCAGCGACCGCTTCTTACGGAAGACGTTGATATTACGCCGCAAGGCTCATTTAATATCGGGGTCGGCGTTGATTTTACGCAAAACGAAAAGTTTCCGCTGTCGGGTTTAAAAGGCGATTTGACGCGAGTCGGCGATGTGCGCGTGCGTGTTGGTTTATCTTCAAACGTCGAACTCCAGATTTCCGGGACTTTGCAAAATTTTCTGGCGATAAACTCCGCCGCAGCTCCTTCGCCGATTCCGCTGAATATTGACGGAAATTCGACAAATGACACGGGCGATTTTACAATTGCGACGAAAATAAAACTTCGTAATGAAACGGAAATTCTTCCGGCGTTGGGATTTCTGGTCGGTTTTCAGATGCCGAATTCCAATCAGACAAGAGGCATCGGCACAAATCAGACAAATGTGTTCGGTAAGTTTTTGCTTCAGAAAAAATTCGGCAAACAAGCAGATAAAGATGCGCGTTTAAATATGTTCGGCAATCTCGGCATCGGCATAATGACTTCGCCGCTTGAGCAATTTTCACAAAACGATGTTTTGCTCTACGGTTTTGCCGGAAATGCCCGACTGACCGACAATATAAATATCGTTAGCGAAATCAACGGGCGCGTTAATACGAGAAGCGGCGCAGCACCGCTCGGCACGGAAAGCGTCGGGCAATTCCGCATCGGCACACAAATCAGAGCATCCGGCTTGCGCTTTGACACAGCCGCAATTTTCGGCTTAACCAGATTCAGTCCGCGCACCGGCGTAACTTTCGGTGTAACTTATCAATCGCCCGACATCTTTACACCCGCGCAATAATTTTAAAGTGAAAAAGTGAAAAAGGTTTAAGTTTCCGGCAAATTCATTTTTAATAAATGATTGATCGGCGAATTTCCTTTGCCGATATTTGGTGCGGTTTTAATCGCTTCGGTCACAAATTTTTTCGCGATTTCAACCGCTTCGATCAAAGTTTTCCCCAACGCCAGATTTGCCGCAATTGCCGAAGCAAGTGTACAGCCCGTTCCGTGCGTCGCACTCGTTTCGATAAATTCCGCTTCAAAAATTTGCAAATCTTCGCCGGAAAACAAAAAATCTTTTGCCTTTTGCCTCTTGTCTTTTGCTTTTATAAAATGTCCGCCTTTGATCAAAACATTTTTTGCGCCTTGATTTTGCATAATCCGTGCGGCTGTTTCCAGGTCTTTTTCCGTTTCGATTTTCATTCTTGAAATTCGTTCGGCTTCGGGCAGATTCGGCGTGATTATATCGGATAAAGGAAAAAGTTTTTCGATTAAAACGCGAAGCGCGGCATCATCAATCAGATCAAAACCGGAAGTAGAACGCACGACCGGATCAACGACGAAATTTTTCAGATTATTTTCCCGGATGAGCCGCGCAACTTCTTCGATGATTTCACGCGTCGGCAGCATTCCGGTTTTCACCGCCGCAATTTCAAAATCATCGAGAACCGGTTCGACTTGCCGTCGCACAGTTTCCGCCGTTTGATTTTCAACGCCGAAAACGCCTTGCGTATTCTGAAATGTAAGCGAGGCAATCGCTGCCGTCGCAAAACAGCCGAACGCCGAAAAAGTCTTAATATCGGCAATAATTCCCGCGCCGCCCGATGGATCAACTCCCGCAATTGTTAAACAGATTTTTGTTTTTTTCACTTTTTTGTCCACAGATAAATACAGATAAACACAGATTTTTTTGATTATAAATTTGTAATAAGCAAGTCAGCAAAAGTAAAAAGACATTTTGAAAATATCGTAAAACAGATTGTTAGTCTGTTTTAACGCGCTTAACAATCGCGGTTTAAGTTTGGTGAAAATACCACATAACTTTTGCTTATACCATTTCCTTTTAGAAACTGTGCATTAGTTTTTTAGTAAGTAAAACTTATTCAGCAATTTACGCATTGATAAATGTTCAATGGTAAATGGTATGAGGTGCTTACTTTCAAAAAATTATCTGTGTTTATCTGTGTTCATCTGTGGATAATTTTCTTTTTATTTCCAACTTCAAGAATCTCAAATTTTCCGAATTATTTAAAAACCGGATCGCCGCAAAACCGTTTGCGCCGCTTTCCAAAACTTTCCGAAAGTTTGTTTCGTCAACGCCGCCGAGCGCGACTACGGGAAAATCTCTCAACTTTTCGCAAACTTCGCGCAAACTTTTCAAGCCTTGCGCTTTGCCGTATTTTTCTTTTGAAGGCGTAGCAAAAATCGGGCTGAAAGTTACGAAATCCGCGCCGCTTTTTTCGGCAGTCTGAGCTTCTTCAATCGTGTGCGCCGAAACGCCGATAATAAAATTTTCCGGAAAACATCGGCGGATTATTTCGGTCGAAATCGAATTTGAAGCCAGATGAACGCCGTCCGCATTTGCCGCGAGCGCAATATCGGCGCGGTCATTGACGAGAATTTTTGTTTGGGAATTTCGGGCGATTTTCACGGCTTCGGAAGCGATTTCAAAAACGAAGCGCGCCGGAAGATTTTTTTCGCGGATTTGGATTAAATGAATTTTAGACGAAACGGCTGCATATATTAAATGTAAAATTTGTTTCTTTTTTTCGGAAAAATTCTGCGCGGTTGCCTTGCCTTCGGTGATTAAATAAATCAGAGTTTGTTGGAAAAATTCGGATTTGCTCACTTTGCGCTCATTTTCAAACGCTTGGCATTGATTGCCGCATCGTCTTCTTCGAGTGCCGCGACACTTTTGTTAAAATTAGCCAGTTCCCAAAAAGCGAGGAATAAATTTAAGATTCCCAACCCCGTAACTGCGCCGCGAAACCAACCCGAAGCGATCATTTGTTTAATAAAAGGCGTTCCTGTTTTCTGCGTAATCAGATTTAGAATATAATTATCGCCCCAATCAGCAATCCCGCCAAAATTCACCCAAGGCAGAAGCGTCAGGAAAACGCCGACCATTAAACAAAGGATAATAAAAAAAATGACGGTAAGTTTTGCGATCATAAATAGTTGATTTACAATGATTTAGCAAAGTTTGTTAAAACTAATAATCAAATAGCCTTTACTTTGCAATTTCAAATATACGTCAAATTAAAATTATCCACAATTGTAACTGCATAAGACTTTGGCTTTTAGTCTTTGATTTTTGCTTTGATATTCCGGGTTTCATTTCAAAAATCAGCGGCCTTTTATTAAACAAGACTTTTTCAAAGACCAATTCAGTTACCATTATTTAATGATCTGCAAAATCTCTTTCAGACAGGTCGTATATCTGTTTGATTTTCTTTCCGATTTCATCAGCCAGGACTTTTCTTCTTTTCTAACTCCAATGGTGATTGATTCTCTGCCAAATTTTTGGATGATCGTGTCCATCGCCGCCATCAAATTTTTGTCTTTTTGATATTTATTTTCGTGAAAAAGCCTGATCGTTTCCGCTGTTTCCGGTTCTAAGCCCTGCAAGATTACGCCGACTTTTTTGTATTTATAGCCTTTTTTGAAAACTCTTTCTAAGCCTTTGCGCGTCCATTCGCGCAGTTCGCGTGTGGAATTTGTCGCATTGGCGAGGCTGATCGTGATCGAGTTGCTGTATTGTTCGGTTTTGGCAAAACGGTTTGTCGAGAGAAAAACCGTCACGGCTCGTGCGGTCAGATTATTTTTTCTCATATTCAAGCCGGCGTTTGTTAAGTAAGAATCCAGAGCATCTTTGATCTCATCAAACGATTCGACCAAAACGCCGAACGAGCGCGAACAGCAGATATTTTTCTTCGGCGGCGGCGCGAGTTCCAAAGGCAGACAAGATGTGCCGCCTAATTCTTCGACAATTCGTGCGCCGGTTACGGTTAAAAGTTTGCGGGCGTGGCGGCGGTCGAGAAGTTTTAGCTTGTAAGCGTTTTCGATGCCTAAATTTCTGAGTTTTAATGCCGAACGGTAGCCGATTCCCCAAACATCTCCGACCGGCATTTCTTTGAGAATAGAATCGGTTACGCCTTCATCGGTCATTTCAAACACGCCGAGCCGTTTTTGCTTGGCAAAGCGGTTGGCAATTTTTGCCAGAGTTTTATTCGGCGCGATGCCGATGGAAACAGGCAATCCCGTCCATTGATAGATTTTTTGTTTTATATCTTGAGCTTTATCCGGGAGAGTTTGAAAGCGGAGTTTTTCTTTTCCTTCGAGGTCGAGAGAAAGAAATGCTTCATCTATCGAATAAACCTCGACTTCGCGGGAAAAATACGTCAATGCTTCCATCACGCGCGCCGACATATCGCCGTAAAGCGTATAATTTGATGAAAAAACCTTGAGATTTTCTTTTGCGATCAGATATTCAATCTGAAAAAACGGCTTGCCCATCGTAATTCCTAAGGCTTTGGCTTCATTCGAGCGGGCAATCACGCAACCGTCATTATTCGACAGCACGACGACCGGACAAGTGAGAATGTCCGGCGCAAAGACTCTTTCGCACGAAACATAAAAATTATTGACATCAACGAGAGCGATCATCGGTAAGTTATCTATTTGAAAGATTTAATCGAATGGAGAACTCTGCCCCAAATCTCGAAATCGGTTTCAATTGTTACTTCAATCGGTTTGTAATTTATATTTTCCGAAAAAAGCCAGGTCGAACCGTCATCGAGCATCCGCAAACGCTTAACGCACAGATCGCTGCCGAGCCGCGCGACGACAATATCTCTGTCGCGGGTTTCGCTCATCCGGTCAACGACGAGCAGTTCGCCCGCCCAGATCAAGGCTTCCATTGAATCGCCGATCACGCGGACGTAAAATGTCGAAAGCGGATTGCGAATCAGATCGCGATTGAGATCAATCCTGCCTTCGATATAATTTTCGGCAGGCGAAGGAAACCCCGCAGACACGCGCGACGCAAAGATCGGACGCGACAATTTGCGGGAATAATTCGGGACAAAAATCTCTGAGATTCTGCATTCCATAAGTTTATTTAAGGCAGATAAATATAAATTAAATTTGTAACAACTATGAAACAATGTATAACACAAGACACGACAGGATGTCCAGATTTATTTTGAAAAGAAAACTTTATTAAGCAGGAGAGCAAAATATCTCATATCGTTTGCTCAGGTGTGTAACATTGAGTTATTAATTTTGCAATTTTTTTTCAAACCGACGTTTCAAACATCTTTTTACAACCACTCAGAATCTGTTTTATTAAAATCCGCAATGAATTTTCCTGTTTCAGATTTACAAAATCGGGAAATTCGATTCAAATAAAAGTATATGGATTTCCACGGTTGGATGGGGTTGGCTGGCGTTTTATTTTTGCTGATAGCACTTTTGTCGGCATTTATTCGTAATTTGCCGTTGACGACTTCGGTGATTTATTTAATTGTCGGGTTGGTAATCAGCCCGATCGGTTTCGGTTTGATCAAACTTGATTTGATCGAAGCGAGCGTCTGGGTCGAGTATCTGACGGAGATTACCGTCATTACATCGCTTTTTATCGGCGGGTTAAAATTGCGTCTGCCGCCGCTGAATCCGGCGTGGTTCGCCGCTTACGCGCTTGCACTTCCGACGATGCTTTTTTCGATTGCCGGAATCGCTCTGGTCGGTTATTACTTTTTCGGACTTCATCCGGCGGTCGCGGTTTTGCTGGGTTCGGTGCTTGCGCCGACCGATCCGGTTTTGGCAAGTACGATCTCGGTCGAAGACGCTTCCGACAAAGACCGTATGCGCTACGGGCTTTCGGGCGAAGCCGGATTTAACGACGGAATGGCGTTTCCGTTCGTTATTTTCGCATTGCTCTGGCTGGAAAATGACACGCTCGGCGGCGGTTGGATCGGCGGTTGGGCTTTGCATCGCCTCGTTTGGGCAGTTCCGGCTGGGTTGATTTTAGGTTATCTGCTCGGAAAACTTGTCGGACAACTGACTATACGGCTCAGAACCAGATACCATGACAAAATCTCGCCCAACGATTTTCTCGCACTCGCTTTGATTTTACTGGCTTACGTCGGTGCGGAGATGATTTATGCCTGGGGATTTTTATCGGTCTTCGCCGCCGGTCTCGGTTTGCGTCAAACTGAAATCAGCGCGGTCAAAGAAAATCCGCTGCCCGAACACGAAAAAAACGAGAAAGATTCAAAAGTTGAATCTGGCAATGACGAGATTCTGCATCCGCCCGCCGAAAGTGTAGTCAAAGTAAATGATGAAGACCAAGAACTTGAAAATCCCAGAGTCGCCGTCGGAGTCGTTGTTTCCGATATTTTATCATTTGGCAATACGATGGACAGATTGCTCGAATTTCTGCTTGTTCTAATCGTCGGCATCGCTCTTGCCGTTCATTGGAATTGGATGGCAATTCCGCTGGCACTCGTGTTTTTTATAATTATCCGTCCGGTTTTTGCGATGATTTTTTTATGGTTCACGCCGACTTCGTTCACTCAGAAAACTCTGCTGGCGTGGTTCGGCATCCGCGGGATCGGCAGTCTTTATTATCTTTCCTACGCGTTGAATCACGGATTAAACGAACAAACGAAAACCGTCGTTGATCTGACGATTTCAACCATCGCACTCAGTATAATTATTCACGGTCTGAGTTCTCAGCCGATTCTCAAGTATTACGAGAAAACTATTAAAAAGGAAACGGATAATGAATAATAAAAGTTTTTTTCATTATCCATTATCCGTTATTCATTATGTTTATTGTAATAACCGTCTTTCAAATTTCAATTCTTTTTATTCGGCATCTTTGAGAAACTGACGCAAAACCCGCCGCATATTTGCATCGGCTTTCAGATTATTCTGCTCGAAAATTTTTCCCGCAGATAAAAGAAAATTTTCTTTGTCCCATTCAAATTGATTAGCTTCTTCCAAAACTTTTTTCAATAATTTTAAGGCTTTCGATTTCTCGCCCATTTGAGCATAGACTTCGGCAGTAAGCAGATTTATCCTGATAAAGCCATAATCTCCGTCGTCTTTGACGGTTTTTCGGGCTTGAACGAGAAACTCGTGAGTTTTCGAGCGCGGCAGAGTCTTGAGTTGAAGTTTAGCAAATTCGACTAACATCTCAGCTTTCGCCTGTTGATTTTCAAATGAATTTATAAGGTTTCGGGCTTTTTCAAATTCTTCGAGTTTTGCGTATTGGTTAAAAATACTTTTCAGATAGTAAGTTTTTCTCGAAGCCGGATCAGAACCGTATATAGTAGGATATGAAACAGGTCCCGAACTTATTTCATATTCCACTTCCTCGGCTCTCTGAAACGCATATTCCAAAATTTCCAAAGCCTTTTGTTTCCGGTTATCGGCAATTAGTTTGTCGGCAATTACCGTAAAAGATAAGTGTTGCGATAGGTCGTCATTTCTAAACGGGTGCGATTTTGCGGCATCAAGAGCCGATTCAGTATCATTTAATTTCAAATAATTTTCAACCACATATTTTCTTGATCCTTGCAGCGTTTTCGGGTCGGATTTTGCTTCATTCAAATGTAAATATGCTTTTTCCCGCTCGCCGAATCTGATAAGGCTGTCAATTATTTGAGAGTGTTGAAAATAATTTCTTTTATCGCCGTATCTTTTCCAGATTTCGAGAGCCTTTTCAGTTCTGCCGAGTGCAATATTGGCTTTGACTAAAGGAAGGATAGAGTGGGTAAAATAAACGGCGTTTTCTTTGGCAAATGCGGCTTGTTCAAATTCCGAGAAAATGTTTTCCGCTTTTTCTCTTTGATTCAATTTAAGATAAAGTTCGATGATCTCGGCTTTTTGCTCGGGTTCTGCCCGTTTATAAATATTCGATAAAGCCTTTATCGCATTTTCATTTTGAGATTTTTCTAAAAAAGCTTTGGAAACACCGATGGCGACGGCAATTTTATCTTCGTCATAATCGAATTTTGTTTCGGCAAATCCGATTGTCGAAAAAGCATCATCCACTCTGCCGAGTTTGATAAGCGATTCCGCTAATTTGATCAAAAGAATTTCCTGCTCGTATTCTCCGCCGTTTTTTATGTTCTCAATCGTTTTGTCCAAAAACCGATTGGCTTTATCTAAGTTCCCTTGCTTGATGAGTTGAGCGGAATAAACTATCAGCCAGAGAATTCTGCTATGTTCGCCGCCTTCAAATTGAACGGCACGAACAGCATCGTCAAAACGCCCTAACTCGAACAATGTTTGAGCGAGCTGAAAATTATCTGATAACGAATCCGTCGAAGCCAAATACAAAGCGCAGTCGAGCGGACTTTCTTCCGCCTTTTTTCGCAAATCCTGAGCAAAGAAAGGGAGATTCGCAAACGCAATCAGAATAAAAACAAGCGCAATTTTTCTCATAATATCGGCTTTGATTCACGAACTTTTAATCAAGTTGCGCTTGCCGCGTCTTTTTTGTCTTTAAATTCGTCTAAAATTTCAAAGACTTGAAGCGCGTATTTTACATTTCCAAACGGCGCGGAAACCTGCACGCCGTGGATTAAATCTCTGACTTCGAGCAAGGATTCACGGGCGATTTGCAAACCTTCTTCTTTAGCGTGTTCCTTTGAAACATCGGACGCTTTTCGCATTCTTTCCAAAATTTCCGGCGTAACGCGCACGCCGGGAACTTCGTTGTGCATAAATTCGGCGTTTCTTGACGAAACAAAAGGGAAAATTCCGGCAATAATCGGGATTTTGACGTGCGTGATCTTGTCCATAAATTCCCGAAATTGTTCCGTGTCATAGACGGGCTGTGTGATTGCATATTCCGCGCCGGCTTCGACCTTCCATTCGAAACGGCGGATTTCTTCTTCGATGTTTATCGCGCCCGGATTTACGCCGACACCGATGGAAAACGCCGTCGGTTCGCCAATCGGATTGTTGCCTAAATCCAAGCCGTGATTGAGTTTATTGACCATATTCGTCAGACCGATGGAATCAATATCGAAAACGGCGGTTGCATCCGGATAAGTCCCCATTTTCGGCGGATCGCCCGTGATAATCAATAAATTATGCAAGCCCAAACCCGCCGCGCCCAAAAGATCGGACATCATTCCCAGAAGATTGCGATCACGGCAGCAATAATGCAAAACGGTTTCGATGCCGAGTTTTTGTTCGACTAAAATCGCCGTCGCCTGCGCGCTCATTCTCGTTTGCGCACGCGGTCCGTCGGGAATATTTACAGCGTCAACTCCGGCATCTTTAAGTAGTGCGATTGATTGCAGAGTTTTATCGGCGGAAACGCCTTTCGGCGGCAAAACTTCGACGGACGTCACGAATTCGCCGAGCGCGACCTTGCGCGACCAATTCGATCTGACAAGCGGCGAAACGGGTTCGACCTCGACGATCTGTTTATTTTCGGAAACTTTGACGGCTTCGGGATTAAGCGCGGCTTTGGCAGTTCGCGGGCTGATCGCGCGGACGGAATCCGCCATCAATTTGATATGTTTCGGCGTTGTTCCGCAGCAGCCTCCGACGAATTTTGCGCCCGCTTTGATAAAGCGTTTGGCAAATTTCGACATATATTCCGGCGAAGACATATAAAATTGTCTGCCTTGCACGTCTCTCGGAAGTCCGGCATTCGGCTGGGCGGAAAGTTTTTTATCGGTGAATTTCCGCATTTCTTCGAGTCCGCTTAAAACGTGCGTCGGACCGACTCCGCAATTCAAACCGATTACGTCTGCGCCCCATTGATCGAGTCTTTTGGTGAAAATTTCGGAAGTCGCCCCAAAAACGGTTTTGCCGTCGGTCTGAATCGTAATTTGCGCGACAATCGGCAGATCGCAGAGTTCTTTGATCGCTCGGATTGCTTGCTGAATTTCGGAAAGATCGGAGAAAGTTTCGAGAATAAAAAGGTCAACGCCGCCTTCGAGCAGAGGTTTTATCTGTTCGGCAAACATTTCTTTAGCTTCGTCAAACGAGGTCGGACCGTAGGGTTCGATTCGTAAATCGAGCGGACCGATTGCGCCTGCAACAAAATTTTCTTCGCCCGCCGCCTGACGCGCAATGCGCGCCGCCGCCAGGTTTATCTCAAAAATTTGATTCTCCAGCCCGTATTGCTTGAGTTTGTGCCGCGTCGCGCCGAAGGAATTTGTTTCGATAATATCCGCACCGGCGCGGACATATTCTTCGTGAACTTCGCGCACCAGATCGGGTGCGGTTAAATTCAACTCGTCATAACTGCGGTTGATAAAAACGCCTTTGTCATAAAACCGCGTGCCGATTGCGCCGTCAAAGACGTAAACGCTGTCGTTTTCTAAAATTTCTCTGAAGTTTCTCATTTCAATTCGTCCTTTGTCCTTTGCCAGTTGTCAGTTGTCGGCTTTCGAAAAAAGCAAAGGACGAATGACAAAGGACAAAGAGCAAACATAAAAAATTCCCGCGGGCTAAACAACGCGGGAATTCTAAAATCATTATTGTCGAATTGGCTGTTTAGCAGATTATTTAACGTGGTCGCAAGTTGCTGTAACTCACCACGATTTATAAAGATAAATGATGCGTTCTTTTCGGAAAACTGTCAAGCGTAAATCATTCTTGCGGGGGAAGATTTATTTTAACTGCGAAATACGCTAAACACGCTAAAAATTTTTTCGCGGCTTTCGCGCATTTTGCGGTTAAAAATTATCTACGTGGAAAAAACCAGAGCAAAATTCCTCCGTTGGCGATCAGATAAACGCCGACGACGAGATAAAATAAAATTCTTAAGGTGAAATAAAACAACGAGGTCGAGAAAAAATCTGACAAAGCTGCAACTTCGGGATTTTGACCGAGCAGTAAGGCGTAAAAACCAGCCGCGAGTTCGGGAATCGAGGTCAAAACCAGAAAAATGAAATAAAGCCCGACGAGTCGCACGGCGGTTCTAAAAATTACAGTTTCCCAATCGGTTTCCGCATCGGTCGAAACATTCCGGCGTTCGGATTCCGGCAAAAATGTTTCAAACAATTCGGGTTCGGGAACTTTTATATGAATCGTTTTCGATTCATTTGAATCCGACGTTTTCGGCTCGGTTCTGCTTTCTGTTGTCGGTTCTGTCGGTTCGATGATTATTATTTCGGGTTCGGATTCTTCAAACTTCTCCGGCGATTGCGGTTTTTCGGCTTTTTCGGCTTCGGTCGGCGATTCGTTCTCTTTTTCAAACGCTTTTACCTGCGGAATATTTTTTTCCGGCTCATCGGCGGATTGCCGATTAAAGGAAAACGCCGTGTCCATCGCCTTGTTTTTGACGGTTCCGCTTTGTGCGGGCTGACCGCAGCTCCAACAAAATTTGTAATTATCTTCGTTCTGATTTTCGCAATTTTGACAAGTCCACATAATTTTTTCAGTTTCAGATTTTTTTTACAATTAATTTACTACAAAATTTTCATTTATCGAATGTTTTTATTTTGCTCTCTGACATTTTGGGCAGAAATAGCTCGAACGTCCCGCTTGTTTCAGGCGCGAGATTTTCGTGCCGCAGTTAACGCACGGTTCGTTTTCGCGGTCATAAACGCGCCAGTGATTTTCATAGCCGCCGCCGTAATAACTGCCGTCAATATTTTCGGGATTAACGTTTAAGGTCGAACCGTGCGCGATTGATTCCCGCAAGACTTCGATGATGAATTTATGAAGAATCTTCGCTTTCGCGGCGGAAACTTCGTTTGCCTGAATCTGCGGATGAAGTTTTGCCAGAAACATTGCTTCAGCCGCGTAGATGTTGCCGAGTCCCGTAACTTTTGTTTGATCGAGCAGAAATTCCTTGAGACTTTTTGCGGATGTTTTCAAAATTTGCCGGAGATATGCGGGGGAAAATTCTTCGGAAAAAGGTTCGGGCGCGAGTTTTTTGATTTCCTTTGCTTCGTTTAATCGAGAAGTTTCGACGATTTTCATAAAACCGAAATGCCTTTGATCGGAAAAAATCAGACGCGTTTCGTCTTCAAAATAAAAAATCGCGTGCGTAAATTTCGGCAACTGAGTTTCAACCGGCAAAAGCATAAAACGCCCGCTCATTCTCAGATGAACAAGCAATGTCTTGCCGTTATTCAGATCAAATAAAATATGTTTGCCGCGTCTTTTGACAAAGTTTATGATTGAATTTCTTAACGTCGCGGCAAATTCATCGGGCGGATTCTCCGGCGCGAGGCGTTCGCGCAAAAGTTCGGCGGTCATTATTTTTCGTTTTGAAACAAGTTTATCCAGCGATCTGGCGACGAGTTCAACTTCCGGCAGTTCAGGCATTTTTTTTATGTTTTAGTGTAATCGGTCAAAGAAGTTTTATCGCCTAAAACCGCGCCTGTATTGACGATGGCGTTTCTGCCGATATGACAGCCGCGACCGATGATCGCGCCGCGAATTTCCGCCGCCGAATTGATGCGCGTGTGCGCCCAGATTACCGAATTTTCGATAATCGCTTTTTCTTCAATGTGTACGCCTTCGCCGATCACCGAATTTGTAATCCGTGCGTTTGGTTTGATGACGCAATCTTTCCCGATCACAGAAAACTTATCAATGTTCGAGGTATGCGAAATTTCGGAATTTTCCGCTGTTTCAATCGCAAAACCTTTGATTTTTCCACTCAAAAAATCGTGATGAGCGTTGAGATAGCTTTCGGGTGTGCCGATGTCGCGCCAGTAATTTTTGTCCAGAATATATGCGAAGAAAGGTTTTTCATTTTTCAGCAAATCGGGGAAAACATTATATTCAAACGAATAATTTTCGCCTTCCGGGATTAAATCCAAAACTTCGGGTTCGAGAATGTAAATGCCGGCGTTAATGTTGTTTGTTGTCAGATTTTCGAGTTCTGCGCCTTTCGGTTTTTCCAAAAAACGCAGAACTTTTCCGTCCGCATCTGTTTCGACCAATCCGTAAGCCGAAGGGTTTTCGACCGGAGTTAAAACAATCGTCGCCGTTGCTTTATTTTTTTTATGAAACTCAATGACTTTTTTAATGTCAATATCGGTCAAAATATCGCCGTTAAATACAACAGTTGTTTCATTTATGCCTTCAGAAGCATATTTGTACGCGCCGCCCGTTCCCATCGGCGCAGGTTCGGTTATGTAGCGCAGATTAACGCCGTGTTCTAAGCCGTAGCCGAGCAGATGCTCGATTTTATCGGGCTGGTAATTTAGTGAAAGCGTAATATCGGCAATTCCAGCACGTTTCAAAATTTCGATTTGGTAGAGTAAAAACGGGCGATTGGCGAAAGGAACAATAGGTTTCGGTGTATATACGGTCAGCGGTCTGAGTCGTGTCCCTTTTCCGCCGGCTAAAATAATTGATTGCATAAGTTTTTGAAAAGTAATTGAAACTATATTGTTAAGACTAGAAAAAATTAATCCAAAAATCAAAGACGGGGTTTTTAACTATATTTGTGATTAAGGATGACAAAAAATGTTAAAACTTGTTGACATATTTTGGATGGATGTGATAATTTTAATCTTGAAGGATTGGCAGATTTGTCTGTCTGCACTAAGATTCCCCTCGATAGTTAAATTCATACAAACAAATAGTTAGAAACAATTCAAATTCTAATGGTCATTTAATTCACAATGAGCTTTGATAAAATAAAGGCAATGAGAAGTGCCGAACGCTTCCTTTCGCAAGGAAAACTGCGGGCGGCAATAAACGAATATAAAAGAGTGGTCGAAGAAAACCCGAAGGATTTCAGTACGCTGAATATCATGGGGGATTTGTATGTAAAAAACTCGGAAATCACGGAAGCTGTCGAATGTTTCCGGTTAGTTGCGGAATATTATTACGGGCAGGGATTTGCCAACAAAGCGATTGCCATTTACAGCAAAATTTCAAAATTGGAGCCGGAATCTTTAGAAGTTACGGCAAAACTAGCCGAACTTTATAAAATGCGCGGCTCGTTTGCCGAAGCGCGTGAACAATACGCACGGCTTGCCGAAAATTTTAATCGAAAGGGAAAAAAAATCGAAGCTCTCGGCATCTGGAAGCAAATCGCCGCACTTGATCCGCAAAATACCGAAGTTTATCTGAGCATTGCCGAAGCGTGTGTTCAGGAAAATCAAATGTCCGAAGCCGTTGATGCGTATGCTGAAGCGGGTTTGCGCTTTAACTCGCAAGAAAAATTCGATTCCGCTGTTCTGACTTTTTCAAAAGGACTCTTGATTCAATCAAATGATTTAAAAATCTTAAAAGGATATGTGTCCGCCAAAATCAGATTGGGCTGTTCCGACGAAGCGGCAGACACCCTGGAGCGAGTTCTTGAAGAATCGCCGTATAATCGCGACCTTTTGTGTCTTTTGATAGATTGCTATCTGGATATGAAAGATGCGGTCAAAGCCGAACAGACGGTTATAAAATTAGTTCAGCAAGAACCGGCGAATTATCCGAAGTTTTTGGATGTCGTTAAAGTTTATATGAATGAAAACGATCTGGAATCATCTGTCAGAGTGCTTGCAGTTTCGTTTGAACAAATTCTCGGAGCAGGACTAGCAGATCAATATTTAGGTTGGATAAATGAAGTTTTGGCGCGAAACCCTGAATATCTCGAAGGCTTGCGATTGCTTGTGCGCTATTATACTTGGCATCGCAACGATGTCGAAATCCGAAAATCGCTGGAAAGATTAGCGGAAACCGCACGTTTGAATGAATCGGTCGAAGATGAAAGATACGCGCTCGGACAACTCGTTATCATATCGCCTCTGCAACCGGAATATGCCGAACGTCTGCAGGAATTGAAAACCCTTTACGGCGCAGCGGAAATCGAGGTTATCAAGGAACTAAAAGAAACGGCAATTCCGGAATTTGAGAGTTTTGTCGCCTTAAACAGCGACGAAGAAATAAATGTCGCAGGCGCAGAATTTGTCGAAAATTTTGAACAATACAACGGCGATTTGAACTTTACTGTCGGTGATGCGGATTTACCGCTGGCAGGTGCTTTCAGTCAAAACGGTGCGAATGAAACGATTCGTGAATTTGATTTTTTTAGTGCAGATGGGACATCGGGTATTGTCGAAGATCAATCTTTAATTGAAGATTTTCATTCGTTAAATCCGGTAACGAACAGCCATTCAACGGATTCTGACTTAAATCTTTCCGATGAATTAAAACTGCAAAATGAGATTGAAAGTGTCGAGTTTTATATAACGCAAGGCTATAACGATTTAGCTCTGAAATGTTTGGATGCTTTAATTGAAGAATTCGGACAAAATCCGCAAATAGAAGAATTACGCCGAAAACTTACGGGTTCTGAGCAAATCGAATCTCAAACGCCAACGCCTTCAAATGGGGAAAAACAGCACTTGCAAACTGATGAAATAATCAGTCCGGTAGTCAATGTTTTTGAGCAATTTAGAACCGAACTCGGTCTGGAAGAAGCCGCAGAAAACGAAGAAGGAGATTATTCAACTCATTATCAAACAGCAATCGCCTATAAAGAAATGGGCTTGATGGAAGATTCTATCAGAGAGTTTCAAGAAGCCATAAATTTGGTGGAAATCAATGACGGAACGCGGCGTTATTTTCAATGCGCCAATCTTCTCGGACATTGTTTTATGATGAAAGAAATGCCGAATCTGGCGCAAACCTGGTTCAAGCGCGCGCTGGAAACCGCAAACTTAAATGACGATGAAATTCAGGCTCTGCATTACGAACTCGCTGTTTCCTACGAAGCCAGCGGCGACAAAGATAAAGCCTTTCAACATTATGAACAAGTTTATGCTTTAGATGTTGATTACCGCGACATCGGTCGGAGAATTCAAAATTTACGCGAAAATTATTCCTCGCTGATGATAAATTAAACTTTGTTCATAAAATCAAGTTTCGCAAAAAAAGAGAGTAATTTTCGGATTGCTCTCTTTTGCCTTTTGCTCTTTATATCCGCAGAGCGACTAAAATAACTCGTCTAAGGCTTCTTCCAGATTTCGCACGCCGACAACGCGGATTCCCAATAATTTTTCCAAGCCTTTTTTATTGGAAGCGGGCAAGATCAATTTCTTAAAACCGAGCGTTTGCGCTTCTCTGGCGCGGCTTTGCGCCTGTTGAACGCCGCGCACTTCGCCGGTTAAGCCGACTTCGCCGAAGACAGCCGTTTCAGGCGGGATTTGCAGATTTCTGAAACTCGAAGCGATTGCCGCAATGATGCCTAAATCGGCGGCAGGTTCGTCAATTTCCAGACCGCCCGCGATGTTGACATAAACATCGTCATTCGCGAGTTGAAAACCCAGTTTTTTCTCCATAACGGCGATAAGCAGGGAAGTCCGATTGTAATCAAAACCCTGCGCCATTCGTCTGCCCGAACCGAATTTTGTTCCGGTAACTAATGCCTGAACTTCGACGAGCATCGGGCGCGTGCCTTCCATACAAACCGTAACGACCGAACCGCTTGCGCCTTCGGGGCGTTCCTGCAAAAAAACTTCCGAAGGATTTCCGACCGGAATCAAACCCGCGTTAGTCATCTCGAAAACGCCGATCTCGTTTGCCGCGCCGAAGCGGTTTTTTGTTGCTCTAATTATTCGGTGATTGTGATGGCGGTCGCCTTCAAAATACAAAACCGTGTCAACAATATGTTCGAGTGCTTTGGGTCCGGCAATCGAACCTTCTTTCGTGACGTGTCCGATCAGAAAAACGGGCGTGGCGGTTTGTTTGGCGAAAATCATAAATTGTCCGGCAACTTCGCGTACTTGCGAAACCGAACCCGGTGCGGATTCGAGCTTTTCCGAAAAAACCGTCTGAATCGAATCAACAATAATATAATCGGGCTTGAGGCGATCAATTTCATTCAAAATTGCTTCGAGATTCGTTTCGGGAAGAAGAAAAAGATTTTCGGCATTTAAGCCAAGACGTTCGCCGCGCATCTTGATCTGGCGTTCGCTTTCTTCGCCGGAAACGTAGAGAACTTTTTTATCTTCGCGGCTGAGTTTGTCGGCGATTTGAATGATAATGGTTGATTTTCCGATTCCCGGAGAACCGCCGATTAAAACTAAAGATCCGGCGACGATTCCGCCGCCTAAAACGCGGTCGAATTCCTCGATTCCGCTCGAAATTCGCGCATCGTCCTGCGATTCAATCTCGTTGTAGGAAATCGGCTGAGTTTGGCGGAAACTCGAAATGATAGCACCGGTTTTTGAAGTTTTCTGCGCTGTCGGGCGGAAGGTTTCTTCGACGAATGTATTGAATTTTCCGCAATCAGCGCACATTCCGTGCCATTTTCTTTCCTGCCTGCCGCATTCTTGACAGACGTAAATTGTTGAAGGTGTTTTTGCCATAGATGAATTTTCGCAAAAAAATGTCTAAATAGAAAACCCGTTTCAATGTTAGAAAATTTAAAATATGTATTAAGAGTAGAAAATAAATGTACACGACAAAAGAGTGCGAAGCTTTTCAAAAGCTTCGCACTCTTTTTTTGGTTTGTAATCGAAATTACGGGATAAAGGCGTTGGGAACAGCCATGTCGCCGCTTGCGCCGAATGCTTGAATCAGTGTTCCGGCTGTTGACCTTTCGATATACCAGGTCGAAGTTGACGGACGGAAAATCGCCGCGTCAAATTTGCCGTCGCCGTCATAATCCGCCGGCACGGGAACATCACTTGAAGTGCCGAACGGGAATGAATAGTAACTGAAATCTTCGCTTCTGAGAATATACCATTCGCCGCTCGAAGGTCGCCAGATGGCGATATCGGTTTTTCCGTCGCCGGTATAATCGCCCTGAACAGGCTTATCCGAACTGTTGCCGAATTGAATGGTAATTGTTGAATTATTTGAACTTCTGTTTATCCACCATTCGCCGACCGAGGGACGATAAATGCCGACATCGGCAAAACCGTCGCCGTCATAATCGCCAACCACCGGAACATCGCCGTTTGCGCCGAATTGCGTAATCGTCGTGCCGCCGGAAGATTTGCGAATATACCAGGTCGAATTTGAAGGACGGAAAACCGCTGCGTCTGCTTCTCCGTCGCCGTCAAAATCCGCCGGCACGGGAATATCTCCGTTCAAGCCGAACGGGAAGGCGTAAAAACTGTTGTCATCGCTGCGCATGACAAACCATTCGCCCGTTGAAGGTCTGAAAACTGCAATATCCGCTTTGCCGTCGCCGGTATAATCGGCAGGGACAATTATATCCGTCGAATTGCCGAACTGAAAGGTTTTGCCTTGATTATTACTGCTTTGTTGATACCACCACTCGCCCGTTCCGGGACGAAAAATTGATAAATCCGCTTTGCCGTCGCCTTCAAAATCAAACGGTGTCGGTGAAAATGTTCGTTCAAACGCGCCGATGTCAGCACCGTTTCCGCCCGCCGCGTTGGGAATCAGCAGATTGTCATACGGGCGAACTGCGCCGCGCTGGTCGGTGATTATGCCGGGACTGTTGCCTTTATCAATCGCCGGACTGCGCGTATGCAAAGCCCGCGTAAAGGTTGCGCCGCCGTTATCTTTTAATTTTCCGATGCGCGGGTTAATCGGATTTAACGTCGTGCCGAGTTGATTAGTCGCGCCTAATCCTTCGCTGCCGTCGGCGTTGCCGACCAGATTGTAGCTTCCGCTAAAAGCGTTGCCGAGACTTCCGCGTCCGAGCAGATCGCTGCCGTCCGGCGAGGTGTTCAGCGCGACAAGATTATTTACTAAAGTAGCGGTAAAATTGTTGTAGATACCGCCGCCGCTGATTGCGGCACTGTTGCTTGTGATAGTGTTGTTGGTAAGAGTGATGGTGGCTGTATTGTAAATGCCGCCGCCGCTGCCGCCCGCAGAATTGCCGTCAAACGTGCTGTTGACAGCATTTATTGTTCCGCTCGTGCCGTTAAAAACTCCACCGCCTTTTCCGCCGCTTCCGACACTGTTGCCGCTGATCGTGCTGGAATCTATGTTCAGCGTGCCGCTGTCATTTATATAAATTCCGCCGCCGTTTCCGGCAGTATTGCCGCTGACGGTAGACCTGACGAGCGAGAGCGTCGCGCTGTCGCGCATATAAATTCCGCCGCCGTTGCCGGAAGCGTTATTGTCTTTGACATTGCTGCCGTTAAGCGTGAGCGTACTGCTGTTGCCCATAAAAATTCCGCCGCCGAACCCGTCGTTGCTCAGACCATGACTGATAGTCAGATTATTCATAACGACGACCGCGCTGTTGACCAGCGTGAAGATGCGGAAGCTGTTGTTGCCCTTGATGGTCATCGCTTGAGATTGAAAATTGTTGATGGTCAGAGGTGCCAGCGGAATGTTCGGCAGCGAACTTAACAAATTGATCGTGAACCGATTGTCCACCGCATTATATCCCGGATCGGTTGTTAGGATATTGAAAGTGACTGTATTTGCTTCGGCATTGACGTTTGCGTCCAGAAGTGCCTGCCGCAAACTGCCCGCACCGGCATTAGCCGTTGTAGTTACAGTTAAATTTGCCGCGTGTGAGGTGATAACGCCGAGTAATAAGCATACCGCCATTAAACCCGTCGCTTGTTTTAAGATTTTATTTATTTTTATCATATTTTGATCCCTTGGGAAAGATTTTGTCAGGGAGAAAGATTATGTCTGTTTTTGTCGAGAGCGATTGAACAGAGAAGTTTTAAGTTTTTAACATCTTTAGCTACATCTTTAGCTGGTTGCTAATGTACGAATTAAGAGTATCACGTATAAAATATAAAAGTGTCAAAAAGTTTTAATTATTTTTAAAGAAATTTAACAATGTGTAAATCAAATCATCAAAAACTGATTAACAGTCAGTAATTCATTGAAAAAGCAACTTTTTGGTATTCTGAATAAAAAATGATAAATCTCTATGAAATGAGAGATCAAAGTAAAAATTTTGCTTAAAATTATCTGAAAAATAAAAACATTTTTGGATTTTCCCGCGCACTTTTGTATGCTCAAAATATGGCAGTTCAATCAGTTCACGCATTTTCCGAAAAAGTCGCGCTTGTAACAGACGGCACAAATCCGGTCGGTCGCGCCGTCGCGCTACAACTCGCGCTTTTAGGCAGTTATGTGATCGTCGGTTTTTCCGAAAATTCGGTGGAAAACACCAATGCTTTGCAGGAATTAAAATCGCTCGGAACTCTGGCAAATGCCGTTGAAACCGATATAAAAAAAATTGAAGGCGCAAGATTTCTTGTCGGTGAAGTTGAAAAAATGTTCGGTCGGCTTGATTTACTTGTTAATACTTTGAAATTTCAGAGTAACTCATCGTTTTTAGGAGTTGATGATGATATTTGGACAAATACGGTCGAATCAAATCTAAAATCGGCTTTCTTTGTTTCTCAGGCAGCGATTCCGTTAATGAAAGTGCGACCGAAACCGGCGATTGTCAATGTCGCTTATTCTGTTGAAGACAGCGTGGCGTTTTCAGCGGTTCAAGCCGGTTTAATCGGTTTGACAAAATCTCTGGCAAAAGAATTTGCGCCGAAATTTCGGATAAATTGTGTAGAAATAAGTAAAAAAGAAAACGCGAAAACTGACATTCTTGATTCGGAACTTTTTCGACCGAAAAGCGGGATTGCCGAAGATGATGTGGCGCGAGCGATTATTTATCTGCTTTCGTCAGAAGCGGTCGGACTAAACGGGCAAGTTTTGACCGTTGCCTAAGAAATCCTGTTAAACGCTATTAGTTAAATTAAATTCGTGCTAAAATCTTGTCGTAATGAAACTTGATATTCTCATAATTAGAATTAGTTTTGTGCTTTTTCTGGCATCGGTCGGATTTTTGCTCGATCCGTTGTTGTTTTTGGAAAGAGACGGCGAGATGTGGAGCAAAGCAAGCCGTTTTTTGTCCGCCGGATTCGGGGCAATTATCGGCTTATTTATTATCGCCTTTGAAATGCGCGTGCGCCGTGCATCTCTGAAAACCTTGATCGGCGCGGCAATCGGTTCGATTCTCGGAATTATCGGCGCGTATTTGATCGGAATGCTGATAAGTTCGCAAGAAACGCAAACCGTTCCGGGTGAGGTGAAAACTTTTATTACGGTCGCGCTCGCATTTTTTATGGCGTATATCGGCTTGATGGTCGGCGCGGCGAAGGGCGAATTTATTGATCTGTCGGCACTCGGCGGAATTTTTAGTGATAAAAACGCGGTCAAGAAAGATAATAAGGTTCTCGACACTTCTGTGATTATTGACGGACGCATTGCCGATGTGGCGGAAACCGGTTTTTTGGGCGGGAGTTTGATTATTCCGCAATTTATCCTGACCGAACTCCAGCAAGTCGCCGATTCGCCCGATTCGAGCAAACGCCAGCGCGGGCGGCGCGGGCTCGATATGCTCCAGCGTCTGCGCAATAATAATCAGCTCGATATTCAAATAATCGAAACCGATTTTCCGGCGGTCAAAGAAGTTGATCTGAAACTCATCGAACTCGGCAAATTGCTCGATGCCGTGATCGTTACCAATGATTTTAATTTGAATAAAGTTTCCCAGCTTCGCGGTGTAAGTGTTTTAAATATCAATGAGTTGGCAAATGCCTTAAAGCCGGTCGTACTTCCCGGCGAAGCGATGCGCGTGTTTATTCTGAAAGAAGGAAAGGAATATAATCAGGGCGTTGCATATTTGGACGACGGGACGATGGTCGTCGTTGATAATGCGCGAAAACTTATCGGAAAAACCGCCGACATCGCCGTTACGAGCGTTTTGCAGACGACCGCCGGAAAAATGATCTTCGGGCGGCTCTGGGAAGATGCTAACGAACACGAAGAATCTCACGCCAATATACACGATTCGCGCTCGGCAAATTTCCGCACCGCCACCCGCGAACTCCGACAAAACACGATCATCGAAGAAATCGATTAATCTGAATGGTGAATGGTGAATGGTGAATGATGAATGAAGAAAATTCTTAAATTCACCATTCATCATTCACCATTCACCATTCACCATTATGAACGTAGCAATTATTGTCGCCGCCGGAAGCGGACAGAGATTTGGGGGCGATGTTCCGAAGCAATTTCTCGAAATCTGCGGCAAACCTCTTTTAATTCATACTTTGGAAAAATTTGAGAATTGCGCTTCGATTGATGAAATTGTTTTAGTTTTATCGTTCGACCAAATTGAAAGTTTTTCAGAGATCGCTGAAAAATTTATAATCAAAAAACTCGAAAAAATAATCTCCGGCGGAAAAACACGCGCCGAATCGGTTTTCAAAGGATTGAATACAATAGAAAAATCAGAAATTATTGCGGTTCACGATGGCGCACGTCCGCTTGTTTCGTGCGAAGAAATTTCGCAAACTGTTGACAAAGCAAAAGAAACAGGCGCGGCGTGTCTGGTCGGAAAAGTTACTGACACTATCAAGGAAATCAACGGCGGAAAAATTTCTAAAACGATTAATCGGGAGAATTTAAGACGCGCTCTGACTCCGCAGTGCTTTCGATTTGAAATATTAAAAAAGGCTTTTGAAAATGCGGATTTGAGCGAAAATGCGACAGATGAATGTTTTCTGGTCGAAAAAATCGGAGTTGAAATCGCCTTTGTCGAAGGAAGCGCAAGAAATATCAAGATTACGACGCAGGAAGATTTTCGCATAGCGGAGATTTTTTTGAAATAGTTTTCAGAAACTCTTAATTTATATGTTTAGAATCGGTTTTGGAAACGATATTCACAGGCTTGAAGCGAATCGCCCTCTGATCTTGGGCGGCGTGGAGATTCCTGCGGAAAAAGGCGCGGTCGGGCATTCGGATGCGGATGCGCTGGCGCACGCCGTAACGGATGCGATTCTCGGCGCACTCGCGCTCGGCGACATCGGTTCGCATTTTTCGGACAAAGACGAGCGTTGGAAAAACGCAGACAGTTTTGTCTTTCTCGCCGAAGCCGTGCGTTTGATGAAAGAAAAAGGTTTCTGTGTCGGAAATGTTGATTCGATAATCAGTCTGGAAAAACCGAAACTTCGCCAGTTTATTGATAAAATGCGCGAAAATCTGGCGCGGGTTTTGGAAATTGAGTTTGAATCTGTCAGCGTCAAAGCGAAAACCGGCGAAAAATTGGATGCGGTTGGCGAAGGAAAAGCGATCAAAGCAGAGGCTTGCGTTTTGCTATTTAAACGCTGAAAAAAATTAACAGGGATGTCAGGATAGACAAGGATATCAAGAAAATTTTATTTTGTATATCCTGACATTTCCATTAAGTTTTTTCTTAAATCCCAAGTCAAAAATTATAAATTGAAACTTGCGCCGTGGCTTTCGCCAATTCGCAAAGTATTGTACCAGGTGCGGTTTATTTCATTATTAAATTCGATGTCATAGTCATTAAATTCGACATTACTGAACGAACCGTATTTTTGTTTATTCAGAAAATTCGAATAATCGCGCCACGCTTTCATATGTTCGCGCCACGATTCTTGAAATTCGGCGGGCAAACCGGAATCATTCAATCTTTCCGATTTGTCAACATATCTCTTAACAAACACAGAGTATTCAGAAATAGTCATTTTTTCAGAAGATTTTCTTTCAAATCGGCGGATCATTGAATCTCTTCTTTCGCCGTTTCTAATATCCTGATTGATTAATCGTTCGATTTTGTAACGTGTTTGATCGTAACAATTTGTTTTAGTACTTTTCGTATAATCGAAATTTGATTGCGGAAAACCGAACAATAAACCGATTAATAAAACTGAAAAGCCAAAAGTTACGGTGAATGCGACTATAGATAATGCTGATTTCATAATGTGACTATTATGCCTGATTGAAACCGTTTAGGGCAATATTATTTTGAAAAATTTAAAGTTAATTTATCTTACAAGCGAAAATCTGATAAAGTAATCGGTAATGAATCCACAAGAATTGATCCGAAAAAAACGCGACGGCGGCAGATTTTCGCCTGAAGAAATCAAGGAATTTATCAAAGGCGTGTGCGATGATTCGTGGGAAGATTATCAAATCACCGCGCTCGTGATGGCGATGTTTTTGAACGGTCTGAATTTAATTGAGCAAAACTCGCTGACCGAAGCGATGCTTGCGTCGGGCGAGAAAATGGATTTTTCCGAACTGGACGCGCCCGTTGCCGATAAACATTCGACGGGCGGGGTCGGCGATAAAACTTCGCTTTTGATCGCACCGCTGGCGGCGGCGTGCGGCGTTTATGTGCCGATGATTTCCGGTCGGGGCTTGGGACACACGGGCGGAACGCTCGATAAACTCGAATCAATTCCGGGTTATAACGTCAATCTTTCAAGGGAAGAATTTAAAAAACTCGTCAAAAATTGCGGTTTTGCGATGGCTGGACAGACCGATAAAATCGTTCCGGCGGACAAAAAACTCTATGCCTTGCGCGATGCGACCGCGACCATTGAATCTATTCCGTTGATTGTCGCTTCGATTATGTCGAAAAAAATGGCGGAAGGTTTAGGCACGCTTGTTTTGGACGTAAAAACCGGAACGGGCGCGTTTATGAAAGAAGAACGCGATGCACGGAGATTAGCCCGTGCGCTCGTGAAAACCGGAAAATCTTTCGGTGTGAAAACTCAAGCATTAATTACGGATATGAATCAGCCGCTCGGCAAATATGTCGGAAATGCGCTGGAAGTTTTTGAATGTATCAAACTACTGCAGAACGAAACCGACAAACAATCGAAACAAACGCTCGATTTATCGGTTGAACTTACGGCAAGAATTCTTGTTTTAACAAAAATCGAAAGCTCAAACCGCCGGGCGAAAGTCAAGATCAAAGAAATTCTGGAAAGCGGAAAGGCTTTGGAATGTTTAAAGAAAAACATCAAAGCGCAGGGCGGCGATCCGAAGGTTTGCGATAAACCGGAGATGCTCCTTGATAAAAATCTTCTCGAAGTAAAGGTAAAATCGCCTGAAGGCGGTTTTATCACGGACATTGACGCATCCGAAATCGGCAAAGCGATTTCACTGATCGGCGGCGGACGTTTAAAGGTTGACAGCGAAATAGATCACGCGGTCGGTTATTCGTGCGATAAAAAGATCGGCGACAAAGTTAAAGAACACGAGCCTTTGGGAACGCTTTTCTGCCGCACAGAAGCGCAAGCTGCGAAAATTCTGGCAAAACTTCAGATGTCTTATAAGATCGGACTCGAGAAAAATGTGCGGAAATTTGAACTCGTGAAGGAAGTTATTTCTTAAATTCTTATAAACCGCTAAATACGCGAAAGACGCTAAAAAAAAACAAAAAAATATTTTCATTTTTTCGCGTTTTTAGTGTGTTTCGCGGTTAGAAAAAAATCTTAAAATATTTGATCTCTAAAATTTATGCAAATACGTTTTTTAATAGTTTCGCTTTTGATTTCAGCGGTTTTACTCGTTTCTTCGTGCGGCGATTCAATCGAAGCGCGAACCGATTGCACGACGAAAGTCGGCATTGTTTTTGACATCGGCGGCAAGAACGACCGTTCGTTTAACGCGGCGGCTTGGGAAGGCGTTAAGCGGGCGGAACGCGAGTTAAAAATCTGTCTCTACGATGTCGAACCGGGAAATCCGACTTCGATCGAGCCGGCGATGCGGGCGTTTGCCGAGCGGAATTTCGATCTGATCATCGGTGTCGGTTTCGCGCAAGGTCCAATTATGCAAAAGGTTGCCGAAGATTATCCGGATATCAAATTTGCGATTGTTGACGGCGTGATTCTGGATAAAGAAGGAACGCCGCTGAAAAATGTCGCGTCTCTGGTTTTCCGCGAACACGAAGGTTCGTATCTCGTCGGAATGATCGCCGCACATAAAACGAAATCGAATGTTCTGGGCTTTGTCGGCGGAATGGATATTCCGCTAATTCACCGTTTTGCCAAAGGCTACGAAGAAGGCGCGAAATCCGTAAATCCCGATATAAATGTGGTAGTAAATTTCGTCGGCGTAACCGATCACGCGTGGAACGATCCAGGAAAAGGCAAAGAACTCGCGCTCTCACAAATCCAAAAAGGCGCGGACGTGATTTTTACAGCTGCCGGAAATTCCGGTCTCGGCGCGTTCGATGCGGTCGAACAATTCGGCAAAAATCCCGAAACGGGCGAAGCCAATAAATTCGTCATCGGCGTAGATTCCAACCAAAACGGCATGAAACCCGGATTTGTTCTGACTTCAATGGTTAAGCGCGTTGACAACGCCGTTTTCGATGTCGTACAGGAAGTCCGCGAAAACCGTTTTAACGGCGGATTTCACACATTCGGTCTTGATAAAGACGGCGTGGCTTATTCGCTCGATGAATTCAACAAAAATCTGATTCCGCAAGATGTCATTGAAAAAGTCGAGGAAGCCAAAAGCAAAATCATCGGCGGCGAGATAAAAGTTACTGATGCGATGGCAAAGTAAATCAATGATATAATTGCTTGTTAGGAGGTTGAAAAATATGCCGGAAGTATTAGAAATCGAGCAGACCGAAACTACAAATGAAGTTAAAGATGAAAACAATATCGCCTCTTGGTTGATCGAAATTCCTGAAAATGTTATTGAAGAATTAAATTTACGAAAAGGTTCAAGAATTGCTCTAACTGTTAAAAATGGAGAAGTTTATGGCGATATATTACCGCCGTTATCGGATAAATTGAAAGCTGTATCAAATCACATCTTAGAAAAAAATCGAAAGTTCTATGAGGAGTTAAAAAGGCTTGGCGACTGAAAAAGTAGTTTATCTCACATATTTAGAAGCAGTCACACATCACTTTGAATTAATGACATCATTAGGTGAAATTAGATTCGGAATTGATAGCCCGGATTTAATCAAATCAGCATTGGCGCGTCCGCAACACGCCGCAATTTATGAAAATGCCGATATTTTTCGTCAAGCCGCAACTCTTTGTTTCGGACTTATCAAAAATCATCCGTGGCTCGGGGGCAATAAACGAACTGCGACATATTTAACAGAAATTTTTCTTTCGTTAAACAACTATTATTTAGAATATGAATTAGTCGAAATCATCGAACTTTCGCTGAATATCGAAGCGGATATTTGGAAAGTTGATAAAATTGAGGTTTGGTTGAGAGAAAAAGTAGAGAAACTATAAAAGGAGTTTTTATGTTTTTAAAACGAATTTTGCCGACAATTATAATTTTGATGGCTGGTTTAATATCTTTTTCTTGTATTGGAGAAGTTGATAAAACTTTTCAAAATGGATGGCAAGATGATTTTGAAGTGAAAGTAGAAAGAAAACTCGAAAAATACGGTTTTGTGCCGGGAGCATATTATATATTTTCATCTCGACATTCAAAATCTGAAAATTGGCAAGAAATAATGACTTTTCGTCATGATGATCCGCTTGATATTCCAAAAGAAAGTATTCAAATAATTAATGATAAAGTTGCAGTAGTTTTTATGGGATGGAAAGCCGCCGTAACTTCCGATGCCGGAAAAACCTGGGATATTTGGAATGCGGAAAAAGATATTTTGGATTGGAAGGGAGTTAATTACGGACTAATTGAAAAGATAACTATGGCGGAAGATGGAAACGGAATTATGATTCTTGATCCGATACCTAATAGAAACGAGCCGAAAGAACTCTATACTACTGATTTTGGAAAAACTTGGAAACAAACCAAATAATGCTTGAACTTAAAAACATAACAAAAACATTCGGCAATGTCGTGGCAAACGACAACGTTTCGATCAAAATCGAAAAAGGCACGATTCACGCGATTGTCGGCGAAAACGGCGCGGGAAAATCAACGATTATGCGAATCGCCTACGGTTTTTACACGGCGGATTCGGGCGAAATTCTCTTTGACGGAAAATCCGTCAAAATTAATAATCCGCACGATGCGATCGCGCTCGGGATCGGGATGGTTCATCAGCATTTTATGCTCGTTGATACGATGACTGTTGCCGAAAATATCGTTTTGGGCGCGGAAACGGGAACTCCGGTAAATCTCGATTTGGAAAAGGCAAACGCCGATATTCTCGCGCTTTCCAATGAACTGCGCTTAGGGGTTAATCCGAAGGCTTACATCGAAGATTTATCGGTCGGCGCACAGCAAAAGGTCGAGCTTTTAAAGGCGCTCTACCGCAAAGCCGAATTTCTGATTTTGGACGAACCGACCGCCGTTTTAACGCCGCAGGAAACCGAAGATTTTTTCAATATTTTGCGCCAGATGCGCGCGTCTGGCAAAACGATTGTCATCATCACGCATAAACTCGAAGAAGTTTTGGCGATTTCCGACGATGTAACCGTGATGCGCGACGGCAAAACGGTCGGAAATGTGAAAACCGCCGAAACAAGCGCGAAGGATTTGGCGCGAATGATCGTCGGGCGCGAAGTGCTTTTGAGAGTCGAGAAAACCGACGCTGATCCAAAGGACGCGGTTTTAAAAATCGAAAATCTTTCCGTCGTCGGGAAACATGGCGAGGCTTTGGATAAAGTTTCCTTCGATGTCCGCGCCGGTGAAATCGTCGGCATTGCCGGAATCGAAGGCAACGGGCAGACCGAATTAATTGAAGCGATTGCGGGTTTGATCGCGGTTGAAAGCGGTTCGATAAATCTTCTGGGAAAAGAAATTTCCAAATATTCGGTGAGAAAACGAACCGAAATGGGCATCGCGCATATTCCCGAAGACCGCCATAAACGCGGGCTTCTGCTGAATTCGGACTTGGAAGAAAATTCTATCTTAGGCGTTCATTACCGCGCTCCGGTCGTGAGCGGCGGCGGTTTGCTGAATTCCGCCGTGATCGAAAAACGCACCAAAGAGATCATCGAAAATTTCGATATTCGCCCACCGAATCCGCAGCTTTCGGCAAAATCGCTCTCCGGCGGCAATCAGCAAAAACTCGTCATCGGCAGGGAATTTGAACTCGCTCCGAAACTTCTACTCGTTTCCCAACCGACGCGCGGCGTTGACATCGGCGCAATCGAATTTATTCATCGAAAACTTATCGGTTTGAGAGATGCGGGAACGGCAGTTCTGCTCGTTTCCGCGGAACTCGAAGAAGTAACCGCGCTTGCCGACCGGCTTTTGGTAATTCGCGACGGCAAAATCATCGGCGAAGTTGATCCGAAAGTTACGACAAATGAAGAAATCGGCTTGATGATGACGGGCGGGAATTGAAATTTTAGCCACGAACAAACACAAAAAGCCACGAAAAATTAATTAAAAACTTTTCGTGATCTTTCGTGTTTGTTCGTGGCTAATCGTCTTTTTTATTCTTTTTCACAAAATAAAAATAGAGCGAGATTCCGACAATATTATTGATCGTCAGAAGTCCGTTCGTCACCATAAAAACCCAGTTTTCAACGAGATAAGCAGGTCAGCAAAAGTTTTGTAAGATTTTGGTTTTAGTTCAAATTCCACGCTTCAGCGTGTTTCCGCCACCGAAGCGCGGCGGAAAGGCAAACTAAAGTTTGGACTCTGAACACGACACATTATGTTACAAAATTTATTCTCACCTGCTTACTTCGGGAAATCCGCCGAAATTGATGTATTCTTCGTAAAACTGCTTTAATCGCTCATATTCGGATTTGATAAACTTTGTTTTTGTAAATTCTGAATCCGGTTCGAAAGCGATGTTTTTGAATGTTAATAATTCGCCGAAATCCAGCGGATAAATTTCAAAAATCCGCTTTCTGCCGGAAAGCGATTCGCTAAAGCGGTTTTTCAAATAATACGAACTCGAACCCGTCAACAAAAATTTAATATCATAATTGTCATAAAGATATTTAACGACACTAGGTAAATTGGGAACTAACTGAATTTCGTCAATTGCCAGCAAAACTTTTTCATCAAAATTGATGCCTTGCTGGGTTAAAGCCATAATTATATTTTCATAATTTTCCTCTGAAAAAAGTATTCGATTGTCAATTCTTTCAAGATCAAAATAAACCTTTTGAGCAATTTCCGAAACCTCTAGCAACTCTTTTAAGAGAGTTGTTTTTCCAGTCCGGCGCATTCCCGTTAAAACAGTTACTTGTTTGGTGTCCAAATGCGCCTGTAAACTCTTGAAGATTTTTCTGGGATAAATCATTTTACTATTTTAGATTTTTGAAGAAAAATAGTAAAGCTATTTTGAACATACCGGGTTTCAGATTTCAGATTCAGGATTTAATTTGAAATTTGAAATCTGAAATCTGAAATCACAACAAGGCGCGGCGCAATTCGGCGACGGCATGATCGGCATTATAATCTTTATGCGCGTAACAAAGATCGAAAATTTCGACGGAAAGGCGGATTACCTGGCGCAGATTTATCAGATTATTATCCAGACATTCCAATAAACCTTGTGAAATATCAATAAAATCGGCGTGGGTTTCGTATTTGTAAGATTGGCGGTGCAAAACATAAAGGCGCGTCAGCAATTCATCGAGAGCGTTTTGCGGCAGGTATTTTTTCAAATTCAAAATCTGTTCTTCGTCCAGAAAACGCTTGTAATCAAAGGTATTGGCGGTCGGTGTCAGCGCAAACAGGAGTAATAAATGACTGTCGTCTTTGAGCCGGAACGGGTGCGAATAATACTGGTGAACCAAATCGTTTTCGCTGATTTTGCCGCGCGTTCCGAGCGCGGTATAAATCAGAGCCTTGAAAAAATTATCGGCTTTTTCCTTTCCGCGCTGCGTTAAAAGGCTGTAATGTTCGGATTCATCAATAAATACGGCGAGTCCGTTATAACCTGCCTGCGTTGCCAGCCAGCCCCAACCGTTGAGCAAATAACAATATTGATCGGCGGCGGTCGTTAGTTGTGAAAGTCCTTTTATCTCGAATTCTTTGCTTTTAAATGCGACATTTCGCCGGACATCGGCAATAAAAACCTTTTCGCCCGACATCCAATTTATCAATAACTCTAAGGCTTCATTAGGGTTATCGCGCATCAGCGAATAATTATAAAGTGCCGAAGCGAAAAATGTTTGCTTAACGCTGTCTTGAATTTCGGAATAATTCGGCAGAGCGAGAATTTTGTCCAGAAACGGTACGAGTCCGGTTTCTTCCGAATCCGGCAAACGCAGGGAACGCATTAGAGAGAGATAAATTCTCTGCGGACGATTCGGCGGAACTTCGCGCAAATCGAGACTCGTCGTGGCGACCAGAAAATTATTTGCCAGAGCTTCCTGCGCGGCTAATTCGAAAAAATGACTTTTGCCCGCGCCGTATTCGCCGACGACCACGCGGACATCGCCGCCTTTTTCCTTCGTATTCGCAAAAGCATTTTGCAGACTCGATTTTTCTTCATCAAGCCCGACGCTCAATTCGCGGATTCTTTTCGCCGGAACAAGTCCGTACCGCAAGGCTTCAATCGTTCGGCGGGCTTCAATCCGCGCCGCTTCTTCGGGCGTGAAAACCTTTTCTTGGCGCGGAACAAAAAAAGGCTTCGGCGGTTCCGGTGGTTCGGCGGCTTGCAAAACAGACAGCATCCCGCTCGGCACGGTTGCCCGAATGCCGTTATCAAAACGCACGACCGAGTCGCGTCCGGCATTGCGTAATTCCAACACCTGCCCGCGCCCGAAAAGCGGATGATTTACGATTGCTCCGATCATAATTTCAGATTCCACATTCCAAATTTCAGATTTCAGATTCCAAATTTCGGATTTCAGATTTAATCTGAAATCCGAAATCCGAAATTTGGAATCTAGTATTCGCCTGTTTCCGTGCGTCCGAGTTGTTCGGTTACGTCGCGCAGAACGCCGTTTAAGTTGTCTTCTTCGTAGATATGCTCGCCCGTTACGCGCTGTTCGGTCAGCATTGTAACCAGAGATTTTACAAAATGACGGCGATGACTCGTTGATAATAAAGACGCGCAACTGGCGGCGAGTTTGGCGATGTTTTCGCGCTGCAATTCGTGATTCAAATTCATTTGGTACGCCGTTTCATAAACGCCCAAAAGTTTTTCGCCGATCAGACGCAGCAGTTCTTCGCCCGGAAAATCGAGATGATCGAGGCTGATTTGAACGCTGAACGGATTCTGGCGCGAAAATTTGACTTTCGAACTGATGCGCTGGCTCAAGGCTTCGTAATTCGGCGCGATATTCGTAACAAAATAAGGCGGCACGGCATAGACGAACAGTGCCGACGGCAGACTTTCTCCGGCACAGCGGTCAATCACTTCGCGCAGGTTGTCGCAGGCGACTTTTTCCGTGCGCGACGAACCGATGCTGACCATTCTATCGCCTTCGTCAAACAGCAAAACCAACCCCGCATAACCGAGTTCGTGAACCGCCTGCGCCAGCGAACGCATCATTTTAAACGCCACGGTTCTGTCCAGTTTTTCCGTGATACTGAATTGGCGAACGTCTTTTAACAAAACATTTTCGCCGCGCAGCCAAGCCGCGATAAGTCGTTTGTTTTCTTCATTTTCTTCCGCTACGGCTTTGAAATAATAATAAATCGCGTGGCGAAACGAAGGACTTTCGATATTAAAACGCAAAACCGTATCGAGCCACAATGTAACGCGAACATCGATTCCGACACTCGTTTTGGCATTTTCCACGCCGAGAGTTTTTAAGGTTTGATAAAAATGATTTTCGAGAAACGCTTCCAGACCGTTCGTATCGGAACTGTCGCCCGCCGGCGAATGATAAATCAGATTTCCGGCAACCGCTTGATAAACTTTGAGCTGATTGTCGTAAGGACATTCCTTCGGGCTGAGTTCGGTACGGCTGACGACATAGCCGAGTTCCCACGCCAGATCGCGCAGGCGATAGAGAAAATGCGATTTACCGCTGCCGTATTCGCCGACGACGAGCTTAAAACTCGAACCGCCGTCGCGCAAATAACCGTCTAAATATTCATCTTTGAGCGTTCCTAAAACCGAATCGATCCCGACCGTATAAGCCTCTAAATTCCGCGTCGGCGGAATGCCCGATTCGCCGAGTTTGCGGATAATATGCTGTGCTTCGACTTGCGTTAAAGTCATCTGTCAATTCTCCTCAAAGATTTCAAATTTCAGATTTCAGATTCCGGATTTAATTTGAAATTTGAAATCTGAAATTTGGAATTATTTGTCTTTCGTGAAATATAAATGCTGAATAAACTGTCCTTCGGTGGCGTCCGTGGCGAGAAACATCGCCCGCGCCGAATCGGTTCCGATATCAATGGTCGCCGTTCCCAGATTTAAGCGATGTCCTTCAAAAACCATCTGCTGCGAGCGGCGCAGCTGCATCATATCAAACGCGAAATGCGTTTTCGGATAATCGAGAAATTTCTGTTTTGAAGGCGTTTTGCGAAATGCGGCGGGCTGGCGAACCATAATCAATTCACGATAGCAATCAACGATTATCGTGCGCGTTCCCATTGGTTTATCCGACAATTTCAAAACGCGGTGGTAGGCTTCGAAAAGTTCGCCGAGCAGTGCTTTTAAATCAACATTGCGCTCGCAAATCGTCTTTCGCGCCCGTTCGTAAACGGCGACGACCTGTTCGACATTGAGCTTGATTTTCCGGTCGGTAACGGGTTGGCGCGAAAAAGTCATATCAACCTGTTTGCGGCGCATATCTACTTTAATGACAAACAATTCCGCAATCAGCTCGGATGCCGAACTGCCGCCGAGCGTGATGCCTTTTTCCGCAAACGCTTCGCGCAAATCTCTGGCAAACGTAAATTCCAATTCCGCCAGATTTTCATCGGCAATTGTTTTAAGCTGCGCAACCGACGATTGATAATTTTCCGGCAATTCCAGATCGGACGGCGGATTTTCCAAAGCAGCGACCGATTCCGCCAAAACTACGGCGTTTTTGTGCGGGTCTTTCAAAGCCCTCATCGCCGTTTCCAGAGGCTTGATGACACCGCTTCGCAGTTTGACTTCGCCCGCCAGAATTTTACGGATTTCGCTTAAATCCGCACTCAAAACTTCTGTGTTTTCACTCATTAAATTCTCTTTATTCTTGAATAGTAATCGTGATTTTGAGATTACATTAGTTATCAAATTTTTTCAATTTCGCTCTTTTGTCATTTCTGATCTTAAATTAAATTCAGTAGGTCGCCGTAAAGACTTCCGACTTTTAAATTAAGATATTGATTTAATTTCAAAAAAAAAGCCCATCCAAAGTTTAGGATGGGCTTTCAAATTTTGCTGTTAAATCAGGCAAAAATTAGAATAACAAACGGAATCCAAATCGAACCGAACGTCCACTTTGATAAGCAGACGGCTGTCCAAACCGTAAATCTTGGTTTGCACCGGTAAGAAGCGGAGTGATTAATCCACTTGTATTCTGACTTTGGTAAAGCCGAATAGCATTTATGGATTGTGCAGTTCCAGTTCCGGTAGCACCAATATTGGCGGGAGTAATTCCGCGGCTTGATATTGTATCAAACTGCGTAATTACATTAGCTTCATTAAACGCATTCAGAACGTCAAAATCAATTGCCAAGGTCAAACGATTATCACGACCAAAGCGATATTTATGACTGGCAGCCAAATCTGTCTGCGTAAAGGTTTCAGTTCTTCCTAAATCACCGCGACCATTCAAAATTTGACCGCCTACACCCAAAAAGGTGAAACGGGTTGTGCGCGGAGTTCCGCTTTGAATAATCGAGAATCCTGAAAAATCAGTCGAATTGTTGCCGCCCCAGTTGTATGTATATGCACCTGAGATTTTGAAACTATGCGGACGGTCGGTCGGAAGTCTTCCGTTATCCGGCTGACCAAGCGCACTGTATCCAATGAACGGCAAATCGAAGTTACGATTAACATTCGGTGATGTACGTCCGTCTTCATCAGAACTCGCAAGACCGGCATAGTTACCATACAAACGGCTTAATGTGTAGCTTGCATCTAAATATGCGCTTGTCGCAAAGCGTTTTACAACGCGAAGTTCTAACGCATCATAATCGCGGACAGCTTCTAACGGAGTGAATCCATTTGCCACGGATTGCTGAAGTGCCAAGCCGCGCCCCGGATTACCGATGATGTAAGCCTCACCGCCGGATGCGGTAAGAAAACCGATATCTTCAACAGCTACATCAACTTGCTTATGAGTATAGCGGCTGGTGAAAAGATAGCCTCTGCCCAAATCTCTTTCAAAACCAACCGTGTATTCACTTTGTTGGAAGGCTTTGATATCCGGATCAACCGCACCGAGTTCGAGATCGTTGCCCGGCAAGTTAGAAGGAATACGGAAATCACGCTGGCAGCGGCTAAGACCGGTGCTGGCGGGAAGCGGACAGTTGCCGCCGATCGGATCAGGATTTGAACCGAGAATGGTCTGGCGGTTGAAACTGTTTATAGTTTGTCCCGGAAGGATGTCAAAATGATCCTGACGGAAGAAGTTACCGCCGAATGAACCACGCGGCAATTCGTATTTAAAGCGGTCAAAGAACTTTCCGTAACTGGCAAATATTTTGGTTCTGCCGTCACCGAATAAATCGAAAGCAAAGCCGACCCGGGGAGAAATTTTATCTCCATAGTCAAAGACGATGCCGGGTGCGCCGGGTGCGAAACTCGGTGAATCTTCTTTTTCGGTTCTTACACCGACATTGATGGTTAAGCGATTGAACGGTTGCCACGTATCTTGAATATAAAAGGCTTTATTGTCGCTGCCGGCAGCACCGAAAATTCCGAATCGTTGTAACCAACCGGCGCCAATGGCAGCAGGATTGACAGGAACTTCAAGTCCGGTGTTTTGTGCAATCGTAGTTCCAAAACGAATTACGAGAGTATCAACAAGCGTACTTTGAACCTGATTACTGATACCGTTAAATTGAAATCCGCCTTTAATTTGATGACGACCACCGAAGTTAAAACGATAGCTGGCATCTGCATCGAATGTGCGACGGATCGTGGCATCAAACTCAAGTTGTGAAAAACCGGGGAAATTTTGTCCGAACCCGGGAATTCCAAAACCGGCAGGAACAGGAGTTCCGAAATTTTGAGCAACGTATCGAGTGATACCTGCAACAGCCGGAACGCCGTAGTTACCGATTTTTTCATTTAAGAAACTGTAACCGCCGCGGGCAGTAAATACAAATTTGCCGGTCGGTGTCCAGATAATCGAACCGTTTGTGTTGTTTGCCGTTTGACGACCACCGGTCTGATTCAGATATTCGCCGCCGCGACGAACTGTACCGTTTGGAAATGTAAGTTGCGGGACATTCCCTGTCGTGTTTCCAAATCCATCGGGAGTTCCGATTTGTTCGCGCGGATTCCAAAGATACGAACCCGTCAGGCGGATCGTGCTGATAGGTTGAATGTCAATTCTTCCAAACGCATATTCCTGTTTAATACGGGCAGTATAGTTTTCTGTTTCTCTCACAACCCGTCCACGCGGATCAGGGCTGATGTAGTCCAATTTACGATCAATGTTAATGAACTGCGGCACATACGCACCGAAGAACCACATACGATCTTTGATAATCGGACCGCTCAAGGTAGCAAACGGGAAAAAGTCTGTTCCTTCGTCGCGTCGCGGTTGAATCTCTTCAATAATGTTAAGACCCGTCAAAGTAACAAGACGCTGAAAACTGCGCGGACCTGCTTGCAGTCTTGCCGGACGAAACGAAGTTCCGATTTCACCGTGAAAATCATTACCGCCTGATCTGGTTGTAGCGGTAATTACACCGCCGGTTGCTCCGCCAAACTCAGCTTCGAAACCGCCGCTCTTAACTTGAAGTTCCTGAACGACTTGGAAAGGCACATTGTTATTGATGTTTAAGGTTCCCGTACGGAAATTGCTTACTTCCTGTCCATCAATGATAAATGTGTTTTCCGAACCCGATGCACCGTCAATCTGGAAACCACCCGACAACGGTTCACTTCGAACTGAAGGAAGCGTTTGCAGCAACGAAGTAAAGTTAACACCTTTCGGCAGTAACTCAATTGTTTGTGCATTGATATTAGCGATAACTTTATTACTGGTTGAATCAATTGTAACTGCACCGTCATCTGTTACATTAACGATGTTTTCCGATCCCATCGGTGCCAGAGTTATATTAATTTGTGTAGCTCTGCCGACACCTACCTGAACATTGTTTGTTGCTGACTCTCCGAACCCTGCGGTTGAACCGGTCGTAACCGTATAAAACCCGGGCGGAATTTGCTGCATTCGGTAAAAACCGTTGCTGTCTGTTGTAATAGTGCGGGAAAAACCGGCGGTCGCATCCGGACGCGATCCATCTGTTCTTCCAAGGCTTCTAACGGTAATCACAACTCCCGGAACAACTGCACCGTTCGGGTCTCTTACCGTTCCTTCAATATCACCCGTAACTTCCTGTGCGAATGCCGTAACACTCAAGCACAAAAAGAGGGCAAACATCATAAAAAATGATTTAAGCATTTTTGCCATAATAATCTAACTCCTAATAATTTTGTCTAAATTTTACGTTCTGAATCTATTCGGGATTATCTTGGTTTGTAGAATTTAAATTTCTTTACCAACTTTATTATTATAATTCCGCCCAAATTTTCATCAAAACATTTTCTTACTTCGGTAATTAAAAGCAACTTTCGCGCCGTTATTTTGAGAGAAAGAAATAATGCCGCATAAGTATTTTGTTTTCAGTAGATTAAAAATTTTTTTTCTTTGATTATATTTGTAATATTTATATCTGTAATCTTAATTTATTCAAATTTTTAGATATTATCCGAGTCTTCGGAAATTTTTTAATTCAAAACTGAATCGGCTGAGCACTAATCAAAAATTTAAGACGAATAAAATAATTGTAATCAAAAAAAATATTATAAAATTTGACGAGAGAAATATTCGATTAAAACAAACAATCTACCAACCTTGATTCAGGGAATATTTCCTAATCAAATCTGTTTGCAATGCGTTAGTTTAGTGAGAAACTGTCTAAGAAGATGGTAGACATAAAAGTTTAAAAACATTTGAAAATTTTTTCTAAACTGATAGATTAAAAATTTTCAACAGAACACTTTTAGAAAATAATTCAGAATGACAAAAAACGAAATCCGCAGAATTTATCTTGCCAGACAGAGAAGTCTTGGCGAGCGCGAAAGAGACGGGAAAAGCTTAAAGATAGCAAATCTTTTTTTCGAAAACTTTAGCCTGGAAAAATTTTGTTTTCTACACATTTTTTTATCAATGGAAAAGCACCGGGAAATTAAAACCAATCCGATAATCAAACGTTTGTGGATGGATTTTCCGGAAATTACAACAGTTGTTTCGCGGGTTGATTTTGAAACTATGTCGCTTGAGGTTTTGAAGTATAAACACGGCACACGCCTGATAAAAAACAAATGGGAAATTTTAGAACCGAGGAATGCGGAAATTGTGGATATTAAAAAGATTGATGTTGTTCTGGTTCCGCTTCTGGCGTTTGATCAAAGAGGTTTTCGCGTCGGGTACGGAAAAGGTTTTTACGATAGATTTTTGAGTGACTGCCGAAAAGACGTTTTGAAAATCGGACTTTCATATTTCGCGCCTGTGATGGAAATTTCCGATATAAATGAATTTGACATAAGACTCGATTTTTGTATCTCGCCGGATAATATTCGGAAGTTTTAAACCAAGTTAAGCAGTGAAGCAGAAATATTGTAATATAATAACAATATGAATGTGCCAAATAAATTTGTCAAAATATTGTCTGAAGAAGATTATACCAAACTGGTTGAAAATCATCAGAAAAGCGAGAATTATCGAGTCCGAAATCGG
>JBGTIH010000138.1:0-2310 GCA_041745765.1 Pyrinomonadaceae bacterium
CTGTACTGCAAGTGCAGAGGTTTTGGAATCGGAACGCGAATAAAATTCGCTTTATTGCTCTTTTCTGATTAAGAAAAGAAAACTTAATAAATTCTTGCGCTAAAAGCGCATAGCTTTTACTAGCGTACTGGAACAGTAAAATCTATTGATTTTTTTTGCTTATTTGGAGTGTCTTTTTGGCAAAATAGTTGTACGAATATCTATTTTCAGCATTAGTTTATTTTATTTTCCATAATTTTCTCCGTGTAATGAGTGGAGCGATTTTGCTTTGTTCCAAAGCTCATCCATTTCCATTAAACTTGCTTCTTCCGGAGTTCTCGCATCTTTTTTTAATTCAGATTCGATGAATTTAAATCTTTGGCGAAATTTCCGATTCGTTTTTTTCAGAGCGGTTTCGGCATCAACGTCTAATTTTCTTGCCAAATTCAACACGGCAAACAAAACATCGCCGAGTTCTTCGCTGATTTTTTCACGGTTTTCTTCGGCAATCGCTTCTTTTAATTCGGTTGTTTCTTCATCAATTTTATCGAACACCTGTTCGGTATTTTCCCAATCAAACCCGACCTTCGCGGCTTTTTTCGTCAGTTTCTGACCTTCGAGAAGTGCCGGAAAATGCACGGGAACATCGTCTAAGATCGAATCTTTTTCTTTTTCGATCTTGCCGGACGCGGCGCGTTGGTTTTTCTTGAGTTCGTCCCAATTCTGCAAAACATCGGCGGCGGTTTTCAATTCCTTTTCGCCGAAAACGTGCGGATGGCGCAAAATAAGTTTTTCCGTTACGCCTGCGGTAACTTCATCAATCGTAAAATCGCCTTTTTCCGCCGCAATCGTCGAATGAAAAACGACTTGCAGCAGAACATCGCCGAGTTCCTCGCGCAGATTCGTCGTATCGCCGGTTTCGTCCGCTTCCTGAATCGCGTCGAATGTTTCGTAACATTCTTCCAAAAGATACTGCGCCAGAGAAGCATAAGTCTGCTCTCTGTCCCACGGACAACCGCCCGGCGCACGAAGCCGCGCCATAACATTTACAAGTTCATCAAATTTTTCTGACATAAAGTTTCCTAATTGTGAATGATGAATGGTGAATGGTGAATTAAAAATCATCATTCATCATTCATCATTCACCAATCACCATTAACTTATGTGATTTTGAACTTTCTTTTGTCAAAATGCTAATATCAAGAGTATAAAAAATTTAGAAATTTACGAAAAAAAGGCAATGATTGGAAAAGACGATTTAAACAACGAAGAACAACCTGTTTTGAAAGTTACCGATAAACGAAAGTTTAATACTGACGGAAGTTTGCGCGAAGGCGTGGTGATCGAAGCGGAAAAACCGAAAGCGGAAGAAACGCCGATTTACGAACCGGACGCGAAAACGGTCGAAACTTTTGATGAAGTTTCTGCTGAAAAGCAAGCCCGTGCAGAAGCGGTCGAAGAATTCGGTTCGGATTTAGGTTATGACGACGAAGATTTTCCCGGAGCGGAAGATCCGGCAAGTTTCGTCAATTTTCTTTCAACGCTCGCTTCGCAAGCCGCCGCCGCGCTCGGCGCGCTGCCGCATCCCGTAACCGGACAGCGCACGGTTGATCTCGACACCGGAAAATACTGGATTGACGTTCTGGCAATGCTCCGCGACAAAACCAAAGACAATCTGCTCCCGCAGGAAAAACAATTATTTGACGGACTTTTATCCGATCTGCGAATGCAGTTCGTCTCGCTGACCAAAGCCGCCGAAGAACAATTAAAAAAACAAGCCGCCCAGAAATTTTCGGCAAGCGATATTCTCGGGAAGAAATAGTTTACAGTAAAGTTTGCAGATAGTTTACGGAAAGTTTGCAGATAGTTTTCAGAGTAAATTTAAAACTTTCTGCAACTTCTGAAAACTCTGTAAACTTCCTGCAAACTTAATTTTATGAAACTAACCTTTCTCGGCACAGGAACTTCGACGGGCGTTCCGTCAATCGGATGCGTTTGCGAAACTTGTCGTTCCGGCGATTTTCGGGACAAACGGCTGCGCGTTTCCGTCTTGATTGAACACGCCGATAAAAAAATTCTGGTTGATACCTCGATAGATTTTCGCCAGCAGGCTTTAAGAGCAAAAATCAAATATCTGGATGGGGTTTTGATTACGCATTGCCACGTTGATCACGTTTTCGGACTCGACGATATTCGTCCGCTGAATTTCCGCCACGGCGCGATGGGCGTTTATGCCAACGAAATCGCCTGGAAAGATCTAAAACGCATTTTTCAATACATCTTTCAGCCTTCGCATTTCGGCGGCGGTTTGCCGCAGCTTATTCCGCACAC
>JBGTIH010000139.1:0-22764 GCA_041745765.1 Pyrinomonadaceae bacterium
GTTTGCATCTTTTCGATAACCAACAACAGATTCTTGATTAAACTATGGCATTCTTCAATTGTTTCCGGTAACTCTACTTTCACATTGTTATCAAATGTCTAATCCGCTAAAATTCCTTTTTGACCTAATCAATTACAAAAAGGTTATATTTTGAACGTATTTTGTTAAACAAAATCGAGAGATGACATACTGACAGTTTAGAAATTCAGATCGAATATGTTATAAATAAAGTTTGTCACACGGATGATTTGGCGTAATTATAATAAAATAAAGATTTTAGGATATTAGAAGAAGTATGGAAAAAGATGAACGGTTGCTCCCCTTACCGACAACAAAAGATTTACAAATTTCAAAACAAGATTTATCAAAAGATTATTCACCTTTTTACGATGAATCCACTTTTGAGGAAGGTCGCTCAATTCGTGAATACTTTAATATAGTATATAAACGATTGCCGATTATAATTGCGATGACGATTCTCGTTACCGCTGCTGTTGCTTTTTATATGTATCAGCAGCAGTCGATTTATTCGGCAACCGCATCAATGCTTATCGAACCGCGCAAACCCGCCGCCGGACAATCGAGAGAATCAATCAATATCAATTTCGGAAATGATGCCAATTATTATAATACGCAATTATTACTGCTCAAAAGTCCCGATTTGATGCGCGATGTGGTTATCCGTCTCGGTCTGCAGCGCGAACCGAATCTTTTGGGTAATCAGAATCGCGGATTTTTAGCAACGATTCGTTCGATGTTTTCGAGTGAAAAAGAAACCGCCGAAAAAGAATCTTCGCTCCCGATTTTAACTGAAACATCTGCCGATTCGATCAATACCGACCAGATTGCGCTTACGCCCGAAGAAAAACGACGCACTGACCAATATACCGCAATACTAGTTGGCGGGCTTGATGTTGTTCAGGTTGAACGAACAAATCTTGTTAATATCCGAGTTCAAAGCACGAAACCGGAATTAGCGGCAAGAGTTGCCAACACAACCGCTCAGGTTTTTATCGAACAAGATATAAGGCGCGAAACACAGGGAACACAAAAGACATATGAAGACCTTACCAAATCAATTGCCGATTTAAAAACAGCGATTGAATCTCAACAACAAGAATTATTACGAGAACAAAGCTCCGGCGGACTTCCTTTATTCGGTGAAAAAGGGCAGGAATTAAATGCCGGAATTCTGCAAACCGCCAGCAGTCAACTGCTGGCGGCAAAAGATGACCGCCGGAAAATGGAAGCGGCTTATTCGGCAGCAGTTCGCGCCAATGCCAGCGGCGAGATTTTTTCGGTTCTCGGCGAAAATCAAGCGGTTCAAGATATGCGTAAGCAAATTGCCGAGAAAAAAGCCGATTCCGAAAAACGTATCCAGGAATTAAACAATCAAATCAGGGAACTAAACGTCAAGAAAAGTCAGCTTTTAACACGATATACCGAAGAATATAGAGAAGTGGTAGCCGTGACGGAAGAAATCAGAAAGCGTGAAGAACTACTGGCAAGAGCAGAGAAAGAAGATCCGGTTAAAATCCAACGCGACGAAAATAAAATCAAGCAAGACGTTTCCAGAGAAGTTCTGACCGGATTGGCGGCTCAGCTTGATTCCGCCAGAAAACGCGAATCACAACTTCAGCAAGCATATGACACAGAGGTCGCCAAAGCCAATCGGCAAGGCATTGTCACAACCCGTTTAACTTCTTTAATCCGTGAAATTGATACAAACCGCGGACTGCTTGATAGCTACATTCAACGCCAAAAAGAACAGGAATTGATGATCAGCAGCCGCCGACCGGATAATATCAAAATTTCGACCGAAGCAAATGTTCCGATGTCGCCGATCGGACCGCAGAGAAACCGTAATATCATCGTTGCCTTTTTAATTTCGCTGGCGGCAGGTATCGGTCTGGCATTTTTGCTTGATTATCTCGATGATTCGGTTAAATCTTCCGACGACATCGGCAGACATCTCAGATTGCCGACGCTCGCTCTGATTCCGTATCAAAATGTGTTTGAAAAACGCAAACTTTTGTCCGCTAAAAACGGGAACGGAGCGCCTTCGATGGCTCTAATCTCGTTGGAAGACAACCGCTCGGCGATGGCGGAAGCCTATCGTCATCTGCGGACTTCTTTGCTCTTTTCTTCTGCCGGAAATCCGCCGAAAACTATTCTTATAACATCTTCGCAACCTTCCGAAGGAAAGACGACAACAGCAATAAACACAGCAATTACATTAGCGCAATCCGGCGCGGAAGTCGTTATTATTGACTGCGATTTGCGCCGTCCGCGTTTGCACACACATTTCGAACTGGAAAATGCCAACGGTTTGACAAACTATCTTTCGGGCGAGAGAAATCCGGAAAATTTACTGAAATCCTATCCGGGTTTGCCGAACTTAAAAATCATCACCAGCGGACCGATTCCGCCGAATCCGGCTGAACTGCTCAGTTCAAACGAGATGAAAAATCTGCTGCAATTCTTAAAAGGCAATTTCAAACATATTGTTATTGACTCGCCTCCGGCAATATCTTTCACCGACGCGGCAATTCTCTCGACATTGGTTGACGGCGTTGTTCTGGTCGCGTTAGCGGGCAAGAGTTCGATTCATCTGATGCGCCGTTTCAAACAAAGACTCGGAACTATCGGTGCGCGAATCTACGGAGTTGTCCTAAACGGAATCAAATCAAATTCGGTTGAATACGGTTATTACGGTAATACTTATAAATATTATGCCAATCACGACGATGATTCAACGCCTTTGATGAAAGACATTGATGATCTTTCAATTCATGACACGAAAGATTGAAAGTGAAAAGGTTTAAACGTTTAAAAGTGAAAAAGTTAGTTAATTTAAGTTGACTAACTTTTTCACTTTTAAACATTTTCACATTTTTACTTTAAAAACTTTTCGAGAGCATTTTCCCACGTTGGGAGCGGTGAAAGTCCGAGTTTTTCACTGAAAAGACACTTTAATTTTGAAGATTGCGGACGCGGCGCGGGACGTTTTAACGTGTCGCTCGAAACGCTTTCCAACAAATTCAAATCGAAACCTTTGATTTCACAGACTTTCCGCGCAAATCCTTCATAGCTCGTGCCTTCACCGGAATTTGTCACGTGAAAAACACAAGGCAAATCGAGCGTCGCAAGTTCGCGCAGACGTTTTGCCAGATCGTTTGCAAAGGTCGGCGTTCCAAAAGAATCGTAAATCGATTTTATCTTTTTCCCGTCGGCAAGAAGTTTGTGCATCACGCTCAGAAAATTTGTTCCGCCACTCCCGTAAATCCAGCCCGAACGCACGATTATTGAACGCGCATATGCATTTCTCGCTAAAATCTCGCCTTCGAGTTTCGATTTTGAATAAACGCTTTTTAACGGATTCGGCGTGTCGCGCTGAGTGTAAAAACCTTCTTTCGCGCCATCGAAAACATAATCTGTCGAAATCGTCACAAATGCCGAATCAATTTTTTTTGAAGCAAGCGCAAGATTTTCCACGCCGAAAGTATTTGCTTGGTAACAAATTTCCTGATTAGTTTCCGCGCCGTCAACATCCGTAAAGGCGGCGCAATTTAAAACCGCTTCGGGCTGTTCGCGTTCAAACAAATCAAAAACCGCCGCTTTGACGGAAATATCGAGTTCCTGCCGCGTCAAAGCCAAAACTTCGTCGCCGATTGATCTGCAATATTCAATCGCAGACTTCGCTACCATTCCGTTTGCGCCCGTGATTAGAACTTTCATATCTTTTAAGTTTGGAGCCCCACTTTTAGGCGGCTTTTTCCGTTGCGCTTCGCTTCGGAAAGCACGTTAAAGCGTGGACTCCAAACATCATTAAAGCCTTCCGCCGTACATCTCCTTATAATATTCCCGATACGCGCCGTTGCGGATATGACCGACCCAATCTTGATTTTCTTCGTACCAGCGAATCGTTTTTTGCAATCCGTCTTCCCAACTCGTCAAAGGTTTCCAGCCGAGTTCGGTTTCGACTTTTTCCGCGTCAATTGCATAGCGGCGGTCGTGTCCGAGGCGATCGGTTACGTATTTAATCAATGAATGCGGTTTGCCGAGCGCGTCGAGAATTGATGTGACGACTTCGAGATTCTGCCGCTCGTTTCGTGCGCCGATATTATATGCTTCGCCCGATTTTCCTTTTTCGTAAACCGACCAAATCGCGCGGCAGTGATCTTCGACAAAAATCCAATCACGCACGTTTTTTCCGTCGCCGTAAACCGGAAGCGGTTCGTCGTGCATTGCGTTCGAGATCATCAAAGGAATCAGTTTTTCGGGAAATTGCCGCTGCCCGTAATTGTTACCGCAGCGCGTAATTACGGCATCAATCGAAAATGTTTCAACCGCCGCGCGAACGAAATGTTCCGCCGCCGCTTTTGATGCCGCATACGGCGAATTCGGCTCTAACGGTGAATTTTCGGTAAAAAAAGCGTCGTCGCGTTCGGGCAGAGTTCCCATCACTTCATCGGTACTTACTTGAACAAAACGGCGTACATTTTTAGCCCGCGAAGCATCGAGTAAAACCTGCGTTCCGAGAACATTTGTCAAAACGAATTCGCTCGCGGAATTGATCGAGCGGTCAACGTGCGATTCGGCGGCAAAATTAAAAATCGCGTCCGCATCAACGGGCAAAGCCGCCAAAACTTCTTCTTTTTTTGTGATGTCGCCTTTGATAAATTTATGACGCGAATTGTCTAAATCGTTTAAGTTTTCGAGGTTTCCCGCATACGTCAGCGCGTCGAAATTAATAATGTTGATGTCCGAGGTTTCATCTAAAATGAGCCTGATAAAAGCCGAGCCGATAAATCCTGCTCCGCCGGTTACGAATATTGTTTTCATAAAAGGTGTTTTTAATGGTGAATGGTGAATGGTGAATGGTGAATGATAAATGATAACGGGTTTCGAGTTTTCTTACATTATCCATTTTCCATTATCCGTTATCCATTTCCCATTATCCGTTATCCGTTTTCCATTTGTATTTACTTGTTAAGTCTTCTCATTTGCTTGAGCAAAATTTCCGCGTATTTTTTCGGTGAATTGATGTTTTTCAAAATAATTTTACCGTCATTTTCGTTGGCGTTTTCGATTTCGATATTGCCGAAACCGAGCATTCTCTGCGTAACGGTTGCGGAAACGGTTACGTCTTGAATTATCCGAAGCGGCACATTTCGCGTCGTTTTAGAAATCAGACCGTGATCAATTTCGATTTTTGAATCGGTCAGAGTGTAACGCAGCATTTTTTGTTTAATGTGATAAAACGCCGGAATTAAAAGTAACAGAAGTCCCGGTAAAACGAAAAACGCCCAATGTATATTTAATCCTGCCAGATTTGATAGAAAACTAAGTAAAACAACCAGCACAAACGCACCCAACACCGCCAGAGCATAGCCGATTTTGACAAACATCAGCGTTGGATGAAGCGAAAAAAGGTGCGCCTCGTCATCATCTCCGGTTGCTGTGTTTTTATCGACTGTTTTTATATTTTTCGGCGAAACGGCAACGCGTGTTTCTTCTTCTGATTCGAGAAGTGTGCCGCATTTCTGGCAATAAACCGCTTCATCCGAATTTTGTGCGCCGCATTTTGTGCAATACATAATTCCGCAATTTCAAATCCCAAATTTCAAATTTCAAATTATTTTTCCAGAATAAACTTATGTGAAAATCTATCTCTGAAATTCGCTGTTAAATCATACCGCAAAAAATTATTTTCGCACAAAAAAATGCGGTTGGAAAATGCCAACCGCGAAGTCTTTTCAGACTAAGAGGAGAAAACTTGTTATCAGAAGTAAATCGCAAAAAAATTACTGGGAAACCAGCCGCTTACTTCCGTCCGGCATCCGAACCGTCAAAATATTCGGTTCGTAAATCGTCAGCGAATTAGATTCTTTCTTTTCGATTTCGGCAACTTCGCTGCTCGTCACCGAGCGAACTGTTTGCGCCAAATTTGACGGATTTGCGATAGCGTTATAACGCGCCGAGATTCTTCTGACATATTCGCGTGTTTCACGATACGGCGGAACATTCCAGCCGAATCTCATCACCGCGCCTTCGCCCGCATTGTAGCCGGCAAGCGCAAGTATAACATCGCCTTTGAATGTATCAAGCAGCCAGCGCATATATTTTACGCCGGCATCTATATTCTGTTTCGGGTCGTAAATTGAAGTAACGCCGAATCGGCGCGCCGTCGCCGGCATCAATTGCATCAAACCGCTCGCTCCTTTGTGCGACGTAGCTTTTAATTTGAACGCCGATTCCTGGTGCATCTGCGCGTAAATCAAAAGCGGATCAATATTATACCGCTTGCTCGACTCAACAATGTAAGAATCAACCTTTGTATTGCCGGTCGTAAATCCGTTTAAAGATTTATTGGAAGACAATATAATTTGGGCATAAGCCGGCGAGTTTTTTACACCGTAACCGTCTCCGACATTCATTGTCGGTGCAGTTTGCGAAGTTTTCTTAACTAACTTTTTATTATTGTTTTTGGTCGGCTTTTCTTCCGGCGTAGGTTTTGCCACAACCGTCGGTGTCACAATCCGAATGCCTTGACTCGTATCAAAATTATCAAAAGTGCGGCGTGTTTGAGCAAAGGTGGAAACAACTAATAAAGTAAAAATAAAGACGATTAGCGAAATATTTCTTATTTTCAGAATCATAAAACTTAAATTTTGGAAATTAGTTTGCGGTTTCTAAACAACGGAAACTTTGGGGATGTTTTTTTTGCTCAAGATTCGGAGCAATTATTTTGTTAATGAAATTTAATAATTATTAAACTTCAAAACTATTTTAACACAATTAAACAATGTTGAGCAAATTATTTTCTCATGCTGTTTTTTCCCGGCTTCAATCTTTGGCAAACATCGTTTATCTTTAGAATATGCTTTACTTGTCGCAAATTTTAGGTCGTCCGATCTTCGATTATGAAGGCGAAAAAATTGCCGTCATTAAAGATGTTGTTGTGCGCTACGGCGAGGAAGATTATCCGCCGATCATCGGACTTGTTGCGCGCTATCGCCGGAGAAATTTCTTTATGCCGCGAACAAAGATTTCGACGCTTGAAGAAAGCGGCGCGAAGATGAATTCCGGCGTGCTTGACCTCAGTCCGTTTGCGCGGCGCGAAGGCGAAGTTTTGCTGGCAAAAGACGTTTTGGACAATCAATTGATTGATGTTGACGGAAAACGCGTCGTCCGCGTCAATGATGTGCAAATTATTACGGTTGCCGATCAATGGCGCGTGAGCGGCGCGGATGTCAGTCTGCAAGGATTTTTGCGGCGTTTGATGCCGGCGGGATTTTACGGCAGCAGCCGCATTGTCGAAGTTATAGATTGGGCGGATGTCGGTTATCTGGCGACCGACCGGGCGAGTGTTGCCGTTCGCCTGAAATCCTCAAAAGATAAACTTTCGCGGCTTCACCCGGTCGAAATCGCCCAACTTGCCGCGACGCTTTCGCCGGTTCACCGCACGGAAATCGTCGAATCTCTCGATGACGAAATCGCCGCCGACACGCTTGAAGAAATGTCCACCGAAAATCAAGCGCGAATTCTTGAAGAAATGGACAATGAACGCGCCGCCGATCTTCTGGAAGAAATGTCGCCCGATGACGCGGTTGACGTTCTCGGTGAAATGGACGAAGAAAAAGCCCGCGAACTTTTCAATCTAATGGAAGACGACGAAAAGGTGGACGTTGCCGATTTAATGTCTTACGCGCACGATACGGCGGGCGGTTTGATGACGACGGAATTTCTTACTTTCCCTCAAACTTTAACTGTTGGTGAAACGATTGAAAACCTCCGTGAAATGGCTGACACGCCGAATATGATTTATTATCTCTATGTCGTCAGCGAAGAAAATTCGTGGAAGTTAGAAGGCGTTGTAACATTACGAAGTTTAATTTTAGCCGATCCGACCTTTTCTCTGAAAAATGTGATGCGGACAAAATTTCAATTTGCCAAACCGACCGATGCGTCAGAAGAAGTTGCTCTGAAAATCGCCGAATACAATCTGCTGGCATTGCCCGTTTTAGACGATTTGCAAGAAATCGTCGGCATCGTTACATTTGATGACGCGATGGAAATTTTACTGCCGAAAAGATTTGAATAATTTAATGTGTTGTAATTTAACAGGTCTTTGGCTTTTGGGCTTTGGTCTTTTGACAAGTCTTTTTATATTTGAACTTGATTTTTCCGGCATTTCACGAAAACTTATTAAATATGAACGATTCAAAAAATTTATGGGGCGGAAGATTTACGGCAAAGGTTGATGAAAAATTCTTTGAATTCAACCGCTCTTTCAGCTTTGACAGAGAGCTTTTCGCGGCAGACATTCGCGGAAGTCTGGCGCACTGCCGCGGATTGGAGAAAGCCGGAATTATCGGCGAAGACGAATCAATGGATATTCAATTCGGTTTGCTGGAAATTTTAAATATATCCAAACAAACCGTTGATTTTTTCGAGAATGAAGCCGCCGAAGACGTGCATTCGTTTATCGAAGAAAAACTCATTGAAATGATCGGCGAAAGCGGCAAAAAAATTCACACCGGACGCAGCCGAAACGATCAGACAGCAACCGCTCTGAGAATCTGGATGCGCGATGCGATTGATGAAATATTCATATCTCTGCGCCGGACGCAAGCCTCGCTTTTTAATCTGGCGGAAAAAAATAAAACGGCGGTTTTGCCGGGTTATACGCATCTCCAACGCGCTCAACCGGTGCTTTTCGCGCACTGGTGTCTGGCGTATTTCGAGATGCTGCGGCGCGATGCGCGGCGTTTTGCGGATGTTCGTAAGCGCAATAATATTCTGCCGCTCGGTTCGGCGGCACTCGCCGGAACTTCGTATCCGATTGACCGCGAATCGGTCGCCGCTGATTTGGGTTTTGCGGAAGTTTCGCGCAACAGCCTCGATGCGGTCAGCGACCGCGATTTCTGCGCCGAATTCGCCTGCGCCGCATCGCTGACGATGGCGCATCTTTCGCGGCTTGCCGAAGATATAATTCTCTATTGCTCGACCGAATTCGGATTTTTCACGCTTTCCGATGCGGTTTCGACAGGTTCTTCGATTATGCCGCAAAAGAAAAATCCCGATTCGATGGAACTCGTGCGCGGCAAATCAGCCAGAGTTTTCGGCGATCTGATGAGCCTTCTGACGATGATCAAAGGATTGCCGCTCGCTTACAATAAGGATTTGCAGGAAGACAAAGAAGCGGTTTTTGACGCATTTAAAACCGTCAGAGATTGTCTGGAAATTTCGTCAATCGTTCTGCGGAATTTAAGTATTGATGCGGAAAAAATGCACGAAGCCTCGACCAGAGGTTATTTAAACTCCACCGAACTTGCCGATTATCTTGTGGGGAAAAATGTGTCGTTTCGCCGCGCCCACGAGATCGTCGGGCAGATCGTTCTGCACGCTATTGATCTCGGTTTTGAACTCGAAGAACTTTCTCTTCAGGAAATGCAAAGATTCGCGCCGGAAGTCAGGGAAGATGTTTTTGAAGTTCTGTCAATCGAAAAAACTCTCGATTCAAAAAACGCCACTGGCGGAACTTCCCCCGAACAAGTCGAAAAAGCCCTGCTCGAAGCCCGTGCGTATCTGTTCAATCTAAAAGATTAAGAGTTTTCGGGTTCAGAGATAATTTGCAGATTTTCGACATTTTCAAAATGTCTTAGGTTAGGAGTTACAAGCGGAACATCAAACAAAAGCGCGACCGCCGCCGCCCGCGCATCTGCCGTATCAATCGGATTTCCCTTTTTGTGTGCCTCGCTTTTTTAATCTAAGTTTATTGCTGAAATACAAGTTGTAAATTACAAAATAAAAATTTACTCTCTACTTTCTCTCCATTCTCTGTGTGAATAATGTAAGCAGTGTGAACAGTGTGAAACTTTGTGAATACTGTAACCTTAATAAAAGCACTTATTTACAATTAAACAAAAGATTTAAAACAAAGTAAAAATATGCCCTCGGTAGGATTCGAACCTACAACCAACAGATTATGCTTACCAGCTACGCTTTTCAACGCCTCTTTCGAGTTTGTGGTCTGGACTTTCTCTTCTCTTTACGAGTCTGCTGTCAAGCCTCTACACATTCCGATAAAATTCATCGGCTTTGCTCGGGATTACCATATTTTTACAAAACAAAAAAACTTAGGCTTCCCCGAATTTAACAGATTCTACTAAAATGCTTTTTTTAACAAATTAGCAACCCATTTTTTCAAAAACCTTATGGAATATAAGCATAAAGCTACATTTTCCCACTTAGTTTTTTTACCTTTGAGTCTGCTGCTCTAACCGTTGAGCTACAAGGGCAAAACTTTATTAGTTTAGTAAAAACTCTTTCTTCAAGCAAATGTGTAGTCAAAAAAATTTTCACTAATGAACTGATTTTTTCTTTATCCGGTTATTTCTTTGTTCATCATAAAATCTAAAAGCCGAATAATCATTTGCCGCATTTCCCGGCGGTCAACGACCATATCGAGCATTCCGTGTTCGAGCAAGAATTCCGAACGCTGAAAGCCTTTCGGCAGTTTTTGGCGGATTGTTTGTTCTATAACTCTCGGACCCGCAAAACCGATCAAAGCCTTCGGCTCGCCGATATTAACATCGCCGAGCATTGCGAAACTCGCCGTTACGCCGCCGGTCGTCGGATCGGTCAGCACGGAAATAAATGGTAAATTCGCGTCGTGAAGTCTTGCCAGCGCGGCGGAAATTTTTGCCATCTGCATCAGTGAAAGCGTTCCTTCCTGCATTCGCGCACCGCCGGAAGCCGCAAAAATCACGACTGCGCCGCGTTTTTCAAGCGCGCGTTCGATCAGCCGCGTGATTTTCTCGCCGACCGCCGAACCCATCGAGCCGCCGATGAAAGACATATCCATCGCGCCTGCATAAACAAGATGATCGCCGACTTTGCCCGTGCCGGAAACGATCGCTTCGGGCAGTCCGGAAGATTTTTTCGCTTGTTTGATGCGCTCTTTATACGGTTTTGAATCAACAAAATCAAGCGGATCAGCGGAAGTTACTTCTTCGTCGAGCTTTTCGTAAACGCCTTCATCAAACAAAGTGTCGAGCCGCTGACGTGCGGCGAAACGAAAATGATAATCACAATTGCTGCAAACTTGAAGCGATTCGATAAGCTGCGCTTTATAAAGCGGTTCGGAACATTCCGGGCATTTTACGAAAATACCTTCGGTTTTCACCTTTCGTTCTTCGTCGTTCGCTTGTTCTTCGATTTTCGGGTCTTTTCGTCGAAACCAAGACATAAGATTTTATTTTAAAAAGTTTAAATTCGGATATTTTTCAATACCTGAAAAGGTTAGCACAACGCTTGGCAACGTGAAAGGAGCAAAACACGCGGCTCGGATAAAAACCGCTATCAGCGCACCGATATTTATGTTTATTTTTTTGCGTTTTTCGTGTTTTCAGCGGTTATATTTCTTACAAGATTTTGCGTGAAATCACTTCAAAATTTCCAGCATTTCAGCGTGAATCAAACCGTTGCTGCCGCAGATCGGGGGTGCGTAAATACTGAATTTCGAATCGTCGTAATATGTAACGCGCCCGCCCGCTTCTTCGATCAATAAAACGCCCGCCGCTACGTCCCACGGACTCAAGCCTTCTTCCCAAAATCCGTCAAAACGTCCGCAGGCAACATACGCCATATCAATCGCTGCCGAACCGTCGCGCCGGATTCCGCGTGATTTTAAGAGAAATTCGGTTAAATGGGCGGCAAAATCCTCGCGTTCCTTAAACGTATATGGAAAACCCGTAACAAGCAGCGATTCGCTCAGTTTTTCGGTTTCTGAAACATTGATTTTCCTGTTGTTAAGCGTCGCGCCTTTGCCTTTTTCCGCCGCAAACATCTCGTCACGCGTCGGATCGAATGTAACTCCGATAACGATTTCGCCGTTGTGTTCAAGTGCCAGAGTTACGCAGAAACACGGATAACCGTGCGCGAAATTCGTCGTGCCGTCCAAAGGATCAACAATCCATTTCCAGCGGCTTTCGCCTTCAATAACGGCGATATTTGATGCGCCCGATTCTTCCGCCAGAATCGAATGTTTCGGATAATAGGAACGAATTTTTTCGATAATAAATTTCTCCGACGCAAGATCGGCTTCCGTTACGAGATTGATGTCGGCTTTTTTCGATATCTCGATCTTTCGCCCGAACTTTTCGAGCAGAATTTGTCCGGCTTCACGCGCCGTTTCAATTGCAAAATTCAGCATTAAATTATTTATATTTTAAAAAAGTTAGTTAAATGTTCTCTGTCACAATTCTGCACGGATTTTTTATTTCTTGCAAACACCGATATTTTCGGTTTTGCAAAATTGAAAACATTTTTCTCCTTCTCAAACTTTTTTTCAATTTATCCTTGACATAATTTTATTTTTAAGCAATAATCCTTATTGAAATCGAATTTCAATTTCTTTCCAAAAACAAATTTATATGCAAAGCAACTTAGCAACGAAGTATTTACCGATAGTTTCCGACGAAAAAAAGATCGAAGTATCTTTACAAGATAATCAGGCAATTATAAAACTTTCGACATGGACGGAAGATTTAGGCTGGTGCGGGCAAAAAACTTTGACGGTTGATGCCGAAATGCTCGACGATCTGCACCGCATAATCGCCTCGGCGCGTTATAAATTAAATAAAAAATCAGATTCAGCGGAAGATTTTCAAAGCACAAAGGTTTTGGAATTCCCCAAATTTGCATAAATTCGTCTCTCCTCCAATCCGAATAAATTAACGGCAAGCATCTTTATAAAAAGATACTTGCCGTCTTTTTGTTCCTAAAATTTGTTTTTTCGTTTCCAGTTTGAAATTTCTGTAACCCGATACTATCTTACATTTGAAACTTGAAATCTGAAATCCTATTTAGCTGACTTCGCGCAAAATAATGCGTTCGTTGCCGGCTTTAGCGGTTCTTTCCGAAGTCAGTTTTTCGAGTTCTTCGATATGCATCTGCTCATCGGAAATCTGCCCTTCGAGCCAGAATTTTTGCGGCAGATCATTGTCATCGCAAGCCGACCAAGCCGCCATATAAGCCGCCATCGCCTCGCGTTCGAGTTCCAAACCCTGTTTTAACATTTCCTGCACGTCAACCGATTGACGGATCATCGCGGGTTCGACCGTCGGAATTCCGCCGAGCGCAACTATTTTATCGCCAAGCACTTCGGCGTGAGCTTGGGCTTCTTCCGCCTGATCACGAAAAAATCCTTTAAAGATTTCACGATCTGTTCCCGTAACCAGATAACTATGCTGCGAATATTGAATTACGCCCGCCAATTCCAAACTCAATGCTTTATTTAAATTTTCGACTAATTCTGCTCTTGCCATTTTCTTATCCTTTTTTTCTATAAACTAAAAATTTACTTTGAAAATAATATCAATAATATTCTAAGAAGTCAACTAAGTTGTTTATTTTCAATAAGATAGAATTGAAATTCAATTTCACTTGCAACTAAAATGCAGAAAAAATTAGGCTGAAATATAAATAACCCTTACGGCTATTTTGTGTAAAGAAAGCAGTTTGGAGAGTTTTAATAGAAGACTTCTTAGCGTTTTGCAATAAAAAAGACTGCGAAAAATAATCTATTTGCAGTCTTTTTTATTTAATATTTTTTTTAGGTTACCGCACCGCCGTCAACGACGATCACTTCGCCCTGCATAAAACTGTTGCGGTCGCTGGTTAGAAAAGCGGCAAATTCGGCAAGTTCCGCCGGTTGCCCGACCCTGCCTTTTGAAACCCAGAAATCGTGCATTTGCAGAAGTCTCTGCGGCAGCGTGTGTCCGAGATCGGTATCGAAAATTCCGGCGGCGATGGCATTGACCGTGATGCCGAAATTAGCGGCTTCGCGCGAAAGACATTTGGTAAAGCCGATCATCGCCGCTTTTGAAGTCGCGTAATGAACCGAAGTCGGCAAACTCCGAATTGCCCCGACCGAAGTAATATTCAGAATATTGCCCTGTTTTTCCCGAATCATTTGTTTGTAAAAAGGTTTGGTTACGGCAAAAAGACTGTTGACGTTCGTATCCACGACCCAATCCCATGATTTGTCGGTCGTCGTCGCAAAATTATCGGGTTTATTAACGGCGGCGTTATTGACCAACACATTGATCGCGCCCCAGGATTCCTTGATTTCCCGTGCCAAACGCTTCATTCCCAGGCGATCTGTTACGGAAACCTTATAAGATAAGGCTCGGCGACCGTGCGCTTCGATTTTCTTTTTTACTTCTTCCGCCAGGTCATCACTCGAATGATAATTAAAAGCCACATCCGCGCCTTCGCGCGCGAAAACTTCACAAAGTGCCGCGCCGATTCCGCGTGTTCCGCCTGAAATAAATGCGCGTTTTCCTTCCAATAAAAGACTCAAAACAAAATTCTCCGATTTATAAATGATTGATAAAAAATAATACTAGGAAAGGTTAATGAAAATGTGCAAAAGACACAAGTTGCGAGAAAAAAAAATTAAATTTTTGAAAATCTATCCTTGCGCGGCTGCCGCGGCGGTTGGCGGCGGAGATTCGATTTTTGCCGGAAGAAGCGCAGAAATTTCCCTGATAATATTTTCTGTCGAATTTGGAATTGTCATAGTCATCGTTGCCGCTTTTAACTGAGCATATTTCGCCGAATCGCTGATCAGACTTTGAATTGTCGGCACAATATCCGATGCTTTTTCCAATAAAATCCCCGCGCCGCGCTTTGCAATCAAATTAACCGTTCCGGCTTCCTGCGGCATCGGCGGAGTCGTTGTGTCGGCAATGATCGGCAGATTGCAAGCCAGAGCTTCAAAGGTCGTCAGACCGCCGAGTTTTGAAATCATCACGTTTGCCGACTGCATCATTTTCTCGATTTCATCGGAATAACCGATAACTTTAACCGGAAATTTCGCAGTTTTCGCTAATTCTTCGGCTTCCTTTCGTAATTCATCGTTTTTCCCGGCAAGAAAAATCGCCTGAATATCTAATTCGCCGTTAATTAATTCTTTAAAGATTTTCGGAATATTTCCGCCGCCGACCCAACCGGCATTGACAAAAACGGTGAATTTTTCCTCATCCAATCCGAAGGCTTTACGGGCATTTTGCGCCTGTTTTTCGTCAACCGGACAAAATTTCGGATTGATCGGCATTCCCGAAATTTTTATTTTTTGGGGCGCGATTCCGTAATCAACCAGCTGGCGTTTCGCGTCTTCATTGGCGACTAAATAAAGCGAAACTTCTTCGCACGCCCAGCCTTTCCAAAAACCGTAACACGGATCGGTAACAACAGTTACGAGCGGAATTTGATCGGCTAGATTTAATTCTTTTAAGATTCTGGCAAAAATATGCTGCGTCAGCGGATGAACGCTGACGACGATATGCGGACACCATTTTTCAAACAGTTCCTTGCAAAAAATAATACACCGATTAAGAAAAAACGGGCTTGTTTCGGGACGAAATCTATTGATGACCCAATAGAGATATTTCATCCAATGCTGTTTGTTTTTCAAAACCCAATTGTAAACACCAACGAGTTTTTCGGTGATATGATGCGAATCTTCAACAGCTTTAACGATCCGAACGACCGCCGATTCGCCTTTCCAGAATTTCTGCACACCTTCGGCAATAGTCTGCGCGGCGGAGCGATGTCCGCCGCCCGTATCGGATGAAATGATGAGAATTTTCGGATTGTTTTGTTGCATTTGGTCTATGAATTAATAAGTTGAGTTAAAAATGTTAAATTTTCGTTTTCATCGAAAATCGCTCTTATTGGAATTACGAAATTTTCGACCGCAATGCTTTGAATACTTCCATTGCTTGATTTTAATAAAAGTTCATATTCTTCGCCGCGTAAAATATATTGTTCGACAAATTCTGTTTCGGGGTCAACGATCCAATATTCCTGAACACCGTGCGCCGCATAATCTTGAAATTTTGTTTCGCGGTCGTGTTTTTCAGTTGATTCCGATAAAACTTCGACAACAAAATCCGGCGCGGGAAACTGCATTTGTCTGTTTTGAAAATCCTTTGCTTTTGAATTTCCGAAAAAACAAATATCGGGTTCATAATCTTTTCTTGTTAAAGAAATTAAAATCTTTTCAAATCCGACAAAACCTAAATCATTTTTAATAACAAACGATTTAAGCAACATCACCAAAAGTCCGGTCGCGGAATTATGTTGTTTTTTTTACCGGCGAATGAAAAAATATTTCGCCATTGATAAATTCCATTTTCTTATTTTCTTCGATAATTTCGTAAAAATGCTCGCGCTTCTTTTTTTCTTCGGCAAGAGCGGAATTTATCCGCTCCGCCAGGATTGCGACATTCGGCATTTCCAGAATTTTCTCTAAAGAAACAGAATTCATTATATTTTACGCTTTGACGACCGCGCCTTCCGATTGCGGAACTTGCCGTCCCATTTTCTCGCTCGCTTTTTTCATCTGTTTTTCGAGCTTTTTAATCTGAATCAGATGCTTCGGATTAAACGGCAGACTCGGATAATAGCAATTCGATTCGTGCGTACAGAAACAACCGTTCGCCGCCTTTTTGCGCCGCGCTTTCATCGCATCAGAATTCCAGGCTTTTTGGAAATCCCAATCGTAAGTGCGCAGGTTTCCCGTATCTGACAAGTTTTCACACGAAGAAATCGTGCCTTCATCATAAATCACGGCACCGGCAGAACCGGCGTAGCAAGTCAATTGCGCTTCGCCAGTTTCCTTGGTTTTAGCGATCAGATCGTGCATATAAATATCAACCGCCGCTTTGAAAAAGCCGGACGAACCGCCGTAATTATTTTTGACCGCCGCGTTTTTCACGTCTTCTAAAATCATATGTGAAAGCTGCGCGTACTTTTCGTGGTCGAAGTCTAATTCCTTCGGATCGTTCGACGGCGGACGAATATAATTGATATTGATTTTATCGGGTTTGAGATCATATTTCAGAAAATCGTACCAATCGAAAATCGTTTCTTCATTGGAAGCCATCACGCACGTACAGGTTTGAACATCCAGATTCGGATATTCTTTTTTCATTTCCTTCAAAGTGCGCGCCGTGTGAATCGCCTTGTCCCAACTGCCTTCTTTCTGACGAATCTTTTCGTGCGGACCCTTCATTCCGTCAATGCCGAGCGCAACCGTGACATTCAAATTCGGATTTTCTTCCAAAATTCGCGTTACGTCAGGAAAAATACGCGGATGAATCTGTCCATTACTCATTAAATAAACCGAATCCAGTTTATTATTGCGATAAAAAGCGTTGCAGATTTCGGGCAAATCCTTGCGCGTAAAAGGTTCGCCGCCGGCTAAAACCAAAACGCCGAGATTGCCGCCCAAAGTTTCCGAGATTTTTTCGATCTCTTCGGTTTTCATCTGCAATTTCTTACGCGGACGATCATTAAGCTCGTCCGTAAAAAAGCAATGCGTGCAGCGCATATCGCAAACCGATGTGACTAAAATATTCAGAAAAACAGGCGAAATCGTCTGCCCGATCGCCAGTTTCGCGTATCTTTTAAAAATTTCTTTTGTTGTAAAATCCATAATATCCCTATAAAAACTAAATTACATCCGTTAAGATGCAATTAGTTTAATCCACGTTTTACTTTATCTTATGTCCAATTTTTGAGCAACAATTATGCCGTTTGAGACAAAAATATTACAAGTTTGCCATCGTCATCGATTGGAAAGTGAGTTACGGCTTTCAACCAGAATTTTGAGCTAAAAGCCGAAGAAATATGAACAAGTATTTTACAAAACCTCGAAACACGAAAGAAAAATAGGCAAGATTAATTGATAAAAATCTTAAACAAACTTAGTCAAAAAGAAAACTTGGACTTCGCTGCAGAATTCTTTGGCAATCCATTTATCTCAATTTGTCTAAAATCACCCATATTTTATTGAGGTATAAACTAAAACTCCGCTATTTTAATTTATCCCAAGTTTAGAAAAAATCTTTCCTCAGTATCTTTGTTTACGCTTTGACAAAATATGGAAACCAAACAATTCCCTTAACTTTTTTAGCTGTTCCGTTAAAATGAAAAGGATAGAACTTCCATTTCAATACTTCTTTTTTAGCAAATTCTTTAACTTTTTTTTTGTGAATATCTATATCTTTAGTATCGGTGGGGTTTGTTTCAATCACATTGCCTTTTTCATCTATTAAAACCTCCACCATTAAAAATTTTTCTTTCTTCAAATAACTTGTAATTGTGCCTGTATCCATAAGAAGTTCGTTTGATTTATTTACCATGTTCCGTAAAGTTAGGTCAAGATTATATTCAGGCATTTTTTCCGGTTGTTTTGTAATGTTAGATATTTGCATTTGAATAGTTAAGGCTTCATCTTTAAGATCAATCGCGCCTAGAATTGCTAAGTAAATTCGCAAAGCACTCAATAAATACTGGGAATCATTACCATATTTATTCTCAATCTGAGAGATATAATTTTGATAAAGCGGTATAGATTTTTCAAAATCAGCCTCGTTCTGATAAAAATTAGCCAATTGAAGAACTGTTGAAAGTGTTAAATTATCATTCTCGCCTAAAAATTTCTTTTTTAACTTTAAGGAATCGCTATAGAGTTCTTCAATTTTTTTAGCCTCCAGATAGCCTGATCCGACGAACATCCCTTTAGATGTCAAATATGAAGCATATTCAGCTTTTATCTCGGCTAATTTAATATTCTCTATTTTCAAATCTTTTTCATAAATCTGAATAATCTCTTGAAATAATTCAGAAATAGAATCGGTAAGTTTTGATCTTGAACTTGTTGTTTTCTTCAGGTCTTGTATTCTAATTTCCGGAATTTCTTTTTTGTCCTTATCCAAAAATCTTGTTTTTTCTCTTACTGATTCCCTATGTAGTTTCTTTAAGGTAACCAAGTTAGAAAGTGCAGTTATCAAATTCTGCAAGTCCACTTTGTTTTGTTTTCTTTCAATTTGAACGATCTTTTCGGCAATTGGAATAGCTTCCACAAACTTACCTTGTTGATATAAATCAGAAACTTGTTGATTCAGTTTTTGTGATTCAGTTAGTTCAGAATTTTGTGCAAAATTATATGAATTTAGTAAAAAATAAAAAAACATCAGACACAATAGTTTCTTCATTACATCTCCTTTAGCTGGAAAAATACTTTTTCTCTTTCTTAAATCTTTTTACAACCATTTCGCGCCGCATTTTCGGTAGGTGATCGATAAAAAGTTTGCCGTCGCAATGGTCGGTTTCGTGCATAAAAGCGCGGGCGGCATATCCTTGGCAATAACGCGGCGGCAAACGGCTACACGAAAGCCAAAAGTAAAAAGACAACGTGATAAGAAAGTCGCTGTTTCGCCCTCACGTCCATTGATTTGTTATATGCGCCGTTGTTTTTGACGGTTATTTGCTATATCTGAATATTTCAAAGAAACTGTAATCATAATCTCCCTGACGTAATCTGATTTCATACTCAAAATAAGTGGGTATTCCATCTGTATATATAGGATTTTTGTCTGAAATACGATATTCTAGCGATGCGCGAAAAGGAAACTTCATTTTGACTTTATAATTGCCAGCCGCCAAAGAAGAGATACTAAAAGTTCCATCGCTTTTCGTCGTGGTAGTTTGCTGGCTTCCGTTTCCTTCAACCGTTATTTCAACTGCTTCATAATTGTATTCGTAAGCGCCGTAAGAAATAAGCCGTCCTGAAATTGTAGTATCGGTTTTTCTTTCGGAGGCTATTTTCAATATTTCAACATCTTCTTTGTCTTCAAGCGGATTATATTTACTGCCGATGTTGCTTCTGAAGACTTTATCTTCATCGTCATAGTTCGCGTAGATAGTCCAAATCCCGCCCCTTTTAATTTTCAAACCGCAAGCTGCTCTCCAATCATTTGTTATAATTGTAAATGTCGGATTTTCAGCACCCTTGAAATTCTGCTGAACTTTAAACTGAACTCTAAGCCAATTATCAGGATAATCATCTTTTCCCGTTAAATCTTCAACCTTTACGGCTTTACCGATAAAGACGGCATCGGCTCGCGTAAAATCGGCTTGAATCGGAACGCCGAACTCAAAACGGGAGCAAGCAAATGAAATATTTATAAAGGCTACGGAAATTAAAAGTGATAGCCAAAATAAGTTCTTCATATTATTTCACCAGGAAGCATATAACTTTATATTAAACTGAATTTCAGATTTCTTATACCGAATTATTTATAACCATTTTTCGCATATAAATCAATAAACAACTGAAACTTGATCGGCTAGATGAGAATTCAGTTTCAGTGATTAAAACGATTTTTTTTATCACCTTAAAGCTGAAATTTTAACCTAATTTCTTATCCTTCCTAAATCTTTTAATAATCATTTCGCGCCGCATTTTCGGCAGGTGATCGATAAAAAGTTTGCCGTCGCAGTGATCGGTTTCGTGCAGAAAAGCGCGGGCGGCGTAGCCCGTCGCTTCGCGTTCGAACCATTCGCCTTTTTCATTCTGCGCTTTTAGTTTGACGACATCGGGGCGCACGACGACTGCCGGAACTTTGCCGACCGAAAGGCAGCCTTCCTGCCCGCTTTGTTCGCCGCTCGTTTCGATGATTTCGGGATTTGCGGCGATTAGTTTGATGCCTTCGCAATCCATCACGAAAAGACGCAGATTCAGACCGATCTGCGGCGCAGCGAGTCCTACGCCTTCCGCTTCATACATCGTTTCGAACATATCGGCGCACAAGCGTTCGAGTTCTTCGTCAAAAACCGTAACGGGTTTTCCGACCTTTCCTAAAACCTCTTCCGGGTATTCGGTGATTTTTCTAAGTGCCATATTGGGATTTTGGATTTTGGATTTTGGATTTTGGATTGGAAAACAAATTCGCAAATTCGTATTTCAATCCAAAATCTAAAATCTAAAATCTAAAATTGAATTATCTCGGAATAACGCCGCGCCGTGAACGGCGGTTGAAATCGCGTTTGGCAAAAAAGCCTTTTTCGTCGCGGTTCATACATTGCCAGCAGACGACTTTTTCGATATTCGTCGGGCTTAAATAAATATTGTAATGATCCATTACGCGGTCGCATTCGGCACATCTGGCGGGCGGTTTGTCCGTAATTTTCGGGTCGAGTTCTTCAACCATTTCGTTTTTCCTCATCTGTCCTTTTTTTCTTTTAATAGTTTAATGCGCTTTCGCCGATTTGCCAAAACGCCGGGAAAATTATTCTGCCGGATTTAATTGATAAACCTTGAAATTTCCGCTTCGGAACGCAAGCGGAAAAGAGTATTCGGCTTCGCTGACCAGATATTGCGCGTTGTATTTTCGGGAAATTTCCGAGATTTTTTCCGGAGGTAAATTATTGTAAAATTCCGCTATTTCTTCAATCTCGCGCATTCCCTTTTCCAACGGACGTTTTCCGATCAATAAATCGAGCCGTGTCTGCCATTCGTTCAAATTTTCATACGGCGCATAACCGTAATTAATAATTTGGGCGCGTTCCGAGTAATACCAAAAATCCCTGCGCCACGGCGGAGCAATAACAACAGTTCCGTTCGGCGTATTATTTTTCAGCCAGACAAAGGTCACCGCCGCATCGTCATTTCTCGTGCGCCATTCGCGCACCGTGTCCCGAAAACCCGAAAACCCTGTCGAGAAAGGACTTAGCCAACCGAGCAGACAAAACAAACCGACGATCATCAAAAGATTTGCGGGCGGCGCGAAAACCTTTTTCTCATAACTTTTCGCCAGCGCAAACAGAAAAAACAACGGCGCGAAAAGCGGAAAAAGACGCATCGGCATCAGGCGCAGTAGTTCGAATTGTCCGAGAATTCTGAGAAAAATTCCGGCGCAGAAAAAAACAAATAAAACCGTTAGAAACGCCGTGAAAAATCTCTGCGTTTTATCGTTGTCTGCATTGCGGTTTTGCCAATAAAAAAGCAGACAAAACGCCATTAAAGCAAAAACCAAAATGATACTGCTTTTGGCAAAAACAAACGCATCGAGATGAAACGGATAGATGATGAGAACGACAAATTTCCAATTTTCGGCGGAATTTATGTTTTCCGCAACTTGAGAAATAAGCATCGGAATCAAGCCGAAAAGCGAAAAGATGCCGCTGATAAAAGTAATTTTAACGAGTTTCCAAAAATTCCAACGACTGATTGCCAGCGCGAAAAGCGTTGCCGGAATTCCCCAAAGCCCGACCGCCGGATGAAAACTGAATGTCAATCCGAGCAGAATCGCCGGCAAAATTTCCTTTTCGCGGCAAAATCCGTCAAGTGCAAACAGAAAGCAAATATAAGCGACGCATTTCGCCTCGAATCCGCCGAGCATCCATTCGTCCGCCACGATTGATTGCCCGACCCAAAGCCACAGAAAAATCGAAAGCGAAATCATCCAGAGCGGAATTTTCCAATGCCGCCCGAGCCGCATCAAGGCATAAATTAAAACCGCCCAACACGCAAATCTGCCCGCCCAACCGATAAATTCGAGCGAAAAAACGAACGTCAATAAACCGAAAAGATGATTAAACAGCCAATGTTCATTTGCCGGAGTCGAAAATGTCAGATCATTAAGCAAAAAATCCGGTCGGTAGGTTTTCACAAGGCGCAGAAGATAATTATATTCGTTGCTGTAAGGGACAGGCTTGCCCCAAAGCAGAAAAACCGTGCCGAAAAGTGCGCCGTATTGCAGATAAAAATTCTCTTTGAGTTTTTCCAAATCAAGCAGTTTTATCATCTGTTTCAAAAAAACTATAAACTATAAATTATTAACTATAAACTATTCAGCAGAAAAGATTTATCCGTAATAATTTAAGATTACAGTTAAT
>JBGTIH010000140.1:0-6083 GCA_041745765.1 Pyrinomonadaceae bacterium
GTAGCTATGTCGAGCATGGATAAACGCTGAATGCATCTAAGCGTGAAGCCAGACCAGAGATTATTTCTGCCAGTGAGACTCGTGGAAGACCACCACGTTGATAGGCTGGAGATGTAAGTGCAGCAATGTATTTAGTTGACCAGTACTAATTGTCCCAAGGCTTGACCATAAAATTTGTTGGTAAGCAAATTTTACTTTTCAAGCAATTTGTTTTACAAAATTATTTATCGACTTCAGTTATCATTTTTTGATATCTAACAAGTTTTCCGGTGATTTTATCGATAGGGTCACACCCGTTCCCATCCCGAACACGGAAGTTAAGCCTATTGGAGCCCATGATACTGCATCTTTCAGGTGTGGGAAAGTAGGAAGTTGCCGGATCTATATTTCAAAGCCCGTTCAGTATATAATACTGAACGGGCTTTTGATTTTTTGCATCAAAGTTTTTCCGAATTCGTGTAAAAAAAGGTAAATGATTTCTAAACTCAACAATTTTGAGACGTTTTTCAGAGCAATTTCTTACGCCGTTGTTTTGTGCGGTTTTCTGGCTCTTTATAGTACGGGAAATTTGGGAGTTATTATTTCCGCATCATTTGTACTGGTTTTAATCGCTGCCTGGTTTTTTGAAGATACGCGATGGCAGATTTCCGAAAGAATCGGGACTATTTCGCTTTTTGTCATTGTTCCGTGTTTTTATATTGCCTGGAAATATAAATTATTCGGAAGCATCGGAGCCAATGAATCGCTACTCGCCGGAATGTTAGCGCGGATGATTTTGCTACTGGCGGCGATAAAACTCTTTCAAAAAAAATCCGACCGCGATTGGCTTTTCCTATATTTAATGGCGTTTTTTGAAGTTTTGCTTGCCGCCGGGATGAGCATCAGTCCGCTTTATTTAGGAAGTTTGATTTTGTATTTGCTTGTAAGTATCTGCGCGATAATTGCGTTCGAGATCAGAAAAACATCAAATTCAATCGCAGCGGATCTTGATATAAAAAAACAAAACACGAATCCGAATTTGTTAAACATCCGTAATACGCCGTTTAAGCGTCTGCCGCTAACAGCGGTCGCGTTGCTGATTTTAATAATCGCAGTTGCCACGCCTTTATTTTTTGCGCTTCCGCGCACAGGCGGCGCGGGATTCGGGAATAATTCAAAAGGTCTTTCGGGATTTACGGGGTTTTCCGATTCGGTCGAACTCGGCGCAATCGGACGGCTCAAAGAAAGCGACGAAATTGTGATGCGCGTCGTCTTGGATGACGCAAAGGTTGCCAATAAACAATCTTTGCGTTGGCGCGGAGTTGCGCTCGATAGATTTGACAACAAAGTTTGGAGTAAATCCGATAATATGCGGCAGCCGTTTATCAAAATCGCCGGAGACTTTCTGCGGTTTGATAAAGAAGCAGGCGATGAAGATGACATTGCGATTCAGACAATTTATCTCGAACCGATAGATTCAGATGTTTTATTCGGTTTATCCAGATCGTTTGCCGCCCGACAGGCGAAATTTCAGAATATTTACAGAGATTCGAACGGCAATATAAGTTTTCCGCGAACCGATTATGAGCGCATAAGCTACACCATTTTTTCTGACCGCAGAATTCCAGTAGTTAGCGAGTTAAAAACTGATAACGAATTGTATCCCGCAGAAATTCAAGAGCGTTATCTTCAGCTTCCGTTGCGTTATGATAAGCGAATCGCGCAGTTTGCTTCGCAGATTTCGGGAAATTATCGAACGCGTTACGATAAAGCACAGGTGATCGAAAATCATCTGCAAACCGAGTTCGGCTACACTCTGGAAATGAAAGCGACGGGCGACGAACCGCTTGCCGATTTTTTGTTTAATGTTCGGGAAGGTCATTGCGAATATTTTGCGACCGCGATGACTGTGATGCTCCGCACGCAAGGAATCGCCGCGCGGGTGGTCAACGGTTTTCAGCAAGGCGAATTTAATGAAACGGCGGGCGCGTATATAGTTCGCCAGAGAGACGCGCATTCGTGGGTTGAAGTTTATTTTCCGGAAACGGACGCTTGGATCGAATTCGATCCGACACCTTTTGCCGGACAATTTAACGAAACTCAAAACACCGGAGTTTTGGGAAGTTTTAACAAATATGTTGAAGCTTTAGAAACAATGTGGGTGCAGTATTTCGTTTCTTACGACAATCAGGAACAGCGTTCGCTTTTTCGTTCGGTCAAAAACGGTTTTGTTGGTTTCCAAGCCGAAACTTCTTCCTGGATAAAAGTTGCCGAAAAACAAATCTCCGAATGGTGGAAGGAAGTTCGCGGCGACAAAGGTTTGCAGGCAAGCGCAATCGCCGTCGCTTACGGCATCGGCTATCTTCTCGCGGCGGTTTTAGGAATTTGTCTGATAATTTGGCTTTACCGAAAAATTAGAAAACTCGAATTTTTGAAAAATTGGCGCGAATGGTTCAAACGAAAAAACGAAGCTGGCATTATTGAATTTTATGAAAGAATGCAGAAGGTTTTAGCCGGCAAAGGTTTTACGCGCGAACCGCATCAAACGCCTTTGGAATTCGCCTTTGCCTTAAAAATGCCCGAAGCCGTAAAGATTACGGAAAAATATAATCGAGTTCGTTTCGGTGAAAAGAATTTATCGAATGATGAAGCAAAAGAAATCGAAGATTGGTTGAAAAATTTGGAAGAAAACTCGGAAAGAAATTAAATGAACAAATTTTTGTTAGTATCGCTTCTACTTTTACTAATTGGTTTGGTTTGTTTCGGAATTGCCTTGTATTCATATTGGACGCTGCAAAATATGTATGAAATTTTCGCATATTACGGAGCAAGCGAAAAGATTTATCTGAAAGATGCGGAAATAGCACGAACGATTTTTAATTTGAAGTTTGGAATCATTAAATTTTTAATTTTTGGGTTAATTGCTTGGATTGTAGGATTAATTTTCTTTGTAAAAAGAAATAATAAATTGTTGTCAAAATAAAATGAAAAAAGTAGGATTTGTCAGTCTCGGATGTCCGAAGAATCTTGTGGATTCGGAAGTGATGATGGGGCAATTAAAAGAAGCGGGTTACGAAATCACGAATAACGCGGATGAAGCGGAAACGCTGGTCGTCAATACGTGCGGTTTTATCGAATCGGCGAAGCAGGAATCTATCGAAGCGATTCTCGAAGCAACCAATGCTAAGGCAAGCGGAAAAGCGCAGAGAGTAATCGTCGCTGGCTGTCTGGTCGAGCGTTATCGCGACGATCTGATGAAGGAACTCCCGGAAGTTGACGCGTTTATCGGCACGAACGAACTCGGCAGAATTTTGGAAGCGGCAGACGAAAAAGTCAATTTCAGAGAACTTCCGCTGATGCAAATCGGCAATAAAACGGCGACTTATCTTTATGATTTCGACACGCCGCGCTATCGCGCAACCGATTCCTACACGGCGTTTATCAAGATCGCCGAAGGCTGCGACCGACCGTGCGCATTTTGTTCGATTCCCGGCATGCGCGGTTCGTTTCGTTCACGCAGATTCGGTTCGATTTTAAAGGAAGCCGAAGACCTTGCGAAACAAGGCGTCAAAGAAATCGTTCTGATCGCGCAGGATTCTTCGCGGTTCGGTGAAGATTTGGGCGAACGGGACGCATTGGCAAAGCTGATTCGCGCACTCGGCGAGATCGAAGAATTAAAATGGATTCGCGTAATGTACGCCTATCCGACGCATATTTCCGACGAATTTTTACGTGCTATCGCGGAAACTCCGAAAGCCGTCAAATATCTCGATATGCCGCTTCAACACGGTTCGCGCAATGTTTTAAAGTTGATGAAACGCGGCGGAACTCGTGAATCTTTGGAAAAATTAATTCGCCGTGTCAGAGAAAAAGTTCCCGGAATTACTATCAGAACGACATTTATCACGGGCTTTCCCGGCGAAACCGAAACGGATTTTGAAGAATTGATGACTTTCATTAAAAACTGCGAATTCGACAATGTCGGCGTTTTTACATATTCCGACGAAGAGGGAACTCCCGCCTTTGATTTGCCGAATAAAGTTGACGCGAAAATCGCCAAACGACGACGCGCCAGCTTAATGAAGGAACAAGCAAAAATTAGCAAACGCAAAAATAAGGCGAAAATCGGCAAAACCTTTAAAGTACTTTTTGAAGGTTTATCGCAAGAATCCGATCTGCTTTTTCAAGGACGGCTCGAGGGGCAGGCACAGGAAATTGACGGTTATATTTTAATCAACGATATGCCCGAAGATTTAGACCCGAAAATCGGTGAAATTTACAACGTCAAAATTTCCGAAGCGCATAATTACGATTTGATCGGAGAGATTGTTTAAGTTTATATGAGCGAAAAAATAGAAGAGATTATCGAGAAAATTTCATTTTACGACGGCACTTTTCCGAAGGAAGAACTGCAATCTCTGATAGCTAACCGCGCCGAATCAACGCCTTTTTTATTGGAGGCAATTAGCAATGCGGAAGAGGTTTTGGACAAATTAATAAACGAAGATAATTATTTTCTGCCGTTTTACGCGCTTTTTATGCTGGCGCAGTTTCGTGAAACTGAAGCGTATCCGTTTGTTCACCGGATTTTTTCGGCAGATGCGGAAACGGTTGATGCGGCTTTCGATGATTTTACTACCACTGATTTGCACAGAGTTTTGGCTTCGGTAAGCGGCGGCGATGTTTCGCTGATTAATCAATTGATCGAAGACGAAAATGTCTATGAATTTGTCCGCACGGCGGCATTGGATTCGTGGGCTTGTCTGCTTCGCGCCGGATTGAAAACGCGCGAAGAAACAATCGCGTATTTTAAAACGCTTTTCGATCTTCCCGCCAAGGAAGATGATTTTTTTCGCGGTTCGCTCGTTTGGAAATGTCTAGATTTGAAGGCTGTCGAACTGTTGCCCGAGGTCGAAAAAAGCTACGCTGAAAATAATGTGGACTTAATGCTGATGGGCGATTGGCAGGAATATCAAAAACTGATTGCAGAAGAAACAAACAGTTTTTTAGACGGATCAAACAAGCATTACGATTTGGTTGACGATATGATTTCCGATCTCGCAAGCTGGTATTGCTTCAAAAAGCCGCAAGAATTTATGCGCGAATTTGACGAAGCGGAAATTGACGATGATTTTAAATTTGAAGAAGAAATATTATGGAACAGCGGTTACGAAGGAACTTTTGTGCGCGAAACTCCAAAAGTCGGAAAAAACGAACCTTGCGCGTGCGGAAGCGGACGGAAATATAAAAAATGTTGTATGAATTGATTTTATGAAAAGTCCTGATAAAAATCATTGACCAAAACACTCTTATGGCTTAAACTATGCGGGTGAGAAAAAGCCTTCAGGTCTTTTAACATTTTACAAAGTTTTTTTGAGAAAAAGCTTTGTAAAAATCTGACATCCCCCAAGTTGTCTAAGCTTACTCATAACTTTTTGTTGTGGCATTACAAAAAACTGCAAAATGCTATTGCTTTAAAATCCCCATAAGTCGCAAAGATGATATAGTGGTTCAGGAAGTTGATGGAGAAGTCTTAATTTATGACCTGAAAAAAGACAAAGCTTTTTGTTTGAATAAAACCTCAGCTTTAGTATGGCAGGCTTGTGACGGTAAAAGAACTATTACCGATATTAGTAACTGGCTTGGACAGCAGCTTAATTCCCAGACGGATGAAGATGTGGTTTGGATAGCTTTAGACCAGTTAACAGAAGAAAATCTTTTGGAAAAAGATATCCATATAGAAACTAACGGCTTATCCCGCCGCGAAGTTATTAAAAAAATCGGAATGACTTCGATGGTAGCGTTACCCCTGGTTGCAATGCTCAGTTTTCCCCAAAGAGCCGTTGCTCAAACTTGTTCGGCTTCAATTTGCGAGGGTAATGCTTCGGGTCTTTGTGGTCAGGGACAACGTTGTTGTAGGGGTACCTGCCAACAGGGTCCCTGCGTCCCAGCATGTTAATAATCTAAGAAGCTGTTTGAAAACTCGAAATAAAAGGTGATTTGACTACCAGCTTGTCAGTTTGGGTAAAATAAGTTGTGAACAAAAAATATCCAACCTGTTTAACCGATAGTCAATGGAATCATATCAAAGATTTGTTTCCAGC
>JBGTIH010000141.1:0-6663 GCA_041745765.1 Pyrinomonadaceae bacterium
CCGCGAAAAAACGCGAAAAGTATTAAAAAACTTTCGCGTTTTTTCGCGTATTTCGCGGGCAATTATTCTTTAAATCCCGAGTTCCGCTTTCGCCTCGGCGAATTTCTCAACTGCAAATTGCAAATCTTCCAAAGAATGCGCCGCCGAAACCTGCGTTCTGATTCTTGCTTTTCCCTTCGGAACGACCGGAAACGAAAACGGGATAACATAAACGCTTTTGTTTAAAAGAGATTCAGCCATTTTTACGGCACGATGCGCGTCGCCGAACATCACGGGAACAATCGGATGTTCACCGGGTAAGATTTCGAGTCCGATTTTTGATAATTCTTCTCGGAAAAATCGCGTTTTTTCGGCTAACTTATCTCTTAAATCAGTTGATTCGTTCAACATATCGAGCGCCACAATTGACGCGCCGACGATTGACGGCGCGACCGAATTTGAAAAAAGATACGGACGCGAACGCTGGCGTAATAGTTCGACGATTTCCTTTTTTGCTGAAGTATAACCGCCCGACGCGCCGCCCAAAGCTTTGCCGAGCGTTCCCGTGATGATGTCAATTCTGTCCATCACGTTATGAAATTCGTGCGTTCCGCGCCCCGTTTTCCCGACAAAACCGACGGCGTGCGAATCGTCAACCATCACCATCGCATCATACTTTTCCGCCAAATCACAGATTTCGTCGAGTTTCGCAATAAACCCGTCCATCGAAAAAACACCGTCCGTTGCAATCAAACGGTTTCGCGCCGCGCCCGCTTCTTTCAACTTCGCTTCGAGGTCGTCCATATCGCCGTTTTTATAGCGAAACCTCTGCGCTTTGCAAAGGCGAACGCCGTCAATAATGCTTGCGTGATTGAGTTCGTCGGAAATAATCGCGTCTTCTTCCGATAAAATCGTTTCAAAAAGCCCGCCGTTCGCGTCGAAACAAGACGTGTAAAGAATCGTGTCTTCCATGGCTAAGAACTCGCTGATTTTCGCTTCGAGTTCCTTATGAATTGTTTGCGTCCCGCAAATAAACCGCACGCTCGACAGCCCGTAACCCCAATCATCAAGAGCCTTATGCGCCGCCTCGACTATTCGGTTGTCATCGGACAAGCCCAAATAATTATTGGCGCACATATTCAACACTTCTTGATTCGCAACTTCAATTCGTGCGTCCTGCGGGCTTTCGATCACGCGCTCGTTCTTATAAAGCCCCGCTTCTCTGATTTCATTAATTGTGTTTTCTAATTGATTTTTAATTTTGCCGTACATAAAAGTTTAATTATTATTTATTTGTTCTAAATGAATTTATTAAGTGTCAGTTGAAACATCATCCCAACCTGCATTTTCAGGATAGCCGATCAACCAATTTAAGGCATAATGTCTTTCGTAAACAACGCTCGCGTCTAATTTTGCTGGCGCAAGTGTGCCGTTAATTCTAGCGTCAACACAAGCCCAATCATAACGATAAATCAAATCTGCCGCATCTAAAATTTCGCTCGAGCTTCGTAACTTGGCATTTTTTATAAATTCTTGTGCAGTTCTATCAACCATTATTTGCACGGCTCGCGGCACATCGCAGATTTGATCAGGACGAGAAAGTTCTTCGATGTAACTTAACGCCCATAACAAAACCCAATAGCTTTCATATCGCCAAGTAAAATTAACTAATTGTTGTTGAGACGGATTTTCATTCTGAATAAATTCTTGCTCTTTTGGGGAAAAAGCATTTGAAAGATTATACTGTTCAATAATTTTCAAAACTCTTGCTTGTTCAAGTCCTTCACCTTTAACTGCAACAATATTCAAAGCCATTGCTCGGTGAGAGATTTCATCAATTTGAGCCGTTTCTTCATCCTCGATTATAGGTAAGTGAGCAATAAAAGGAACATTTTCTTTTTGTAGAATTTCTTCCGATTTTTGCTTTCGTTCAAGTGCTGAGCTATTCATATAAGTTTAATTTTCGATTAAATCTCGCTCCAATCCAAAATTACTTTTCCCGATTTTCTTTCACGTTAAATGCTTTTGATTTCAGCCCGCTTCGGGCTTTCCGCGTTTCGCGGCACTTAGCCACGCCGCTTTAGCGCGTGGTCAGATGTTGAAAATTTGACTATAGGGCGTTTTAACGTCCTTTTCTTTTGCTTTAGCATTGATAGTATGACGGCTAAAGCCTTTTTCAAGGACGTTAAAACGCCCTTTTGTAATATTTGACAGCTATTCGTCCGCGCCATAAATAGCGCGGCTAATTGCCGCTTCGCGCCAAAGCCCGATAAATCGGGCTGAAAATCATATGCCGGATATTGGACTTCAACGAATAATCTTAAAACGACAGGAACATATTATATCTTCCGCTTTAGCTTTCGTCATCGTCATTCGTAATCTTTTCAAGCCGCTCGTGCGTTGTGCCTTTTTTGTGATGTTCCTTTTGATTCAAAACGTAATTTATCACCCATTGTAAATCTTTCGTGCCAAAACTGACGATGCCGTAACCGCGTTGCCATTGCAGTAGTTTTTGATTCGAGGCGTGATTTATGTCATACGAACTGCCGCCTTTTAATTTTCCAATCCATTCGCTCATCAGTAAATTCGGCGGAACGCTGACGGCAATATGAATGTGGTCTTCGATGCCCCCGATAGCGTGAAAATAAACTTCCGGGGTTTCGATGATTTTATGTTTTAGAAAACGGTAAAGTTTCGTTTCAATGGCAGGTGTAATCAAAGGCAGATTTGTTTTTGTGTGCCAAGTAATATGAAAATTTATCTCTGAATAAACCGATTCGGACATCGTTTTGTTTTATGGCTAAAGCCGTTTGAAAGGACGTTAAAACGCCCTTTTTCATTTTTATCATCAGCTAACCGCGCCGTGAACGGACGCGGCTAATTGCCGCGAAACGCGGAAAGCCTGTTGAAACAGGCTGAAAATCGTTCGATAAAACTCACAACCAAATTGAACAACGTCTAACAAATCTCAAACCGTTAAATTTATCAGTAATCGCAAATTCCCTAAATCTCGCTCCAATCCAAAATCACTTTGCCTGAATTGCCTTCTTACTTTATTTCAAATCATTTTATTAAACTAATTAAATGATATTTCAGAAAACGATTTTACCAATTTCATAATGACAATTTTCACCATCGAATATCCAACGCCAAACTTTCCCTTCATCACTGGCTACAAGAATAAAGGACTTCTCCTCAACAAATGAAGAAATTTTGTTAAATAAAATTTGTTCATCTCCAAGTTTGTCTCCAACGAATTCAAGGTCAATTATGTTATTTTCATCATCAATAATAGGATGCCAACGCCATTCTGAAAGCGCAGTGTAAATATCTGAAGAGTTTATTACGGTTTCTTTATTAACAAAGGCAATAGTTTTCATTTCAGATGACAGTCTTTTTATTACAGCAAAAGCTGAATCCATATTTTTACTATTGATTTGAAAATTAGTGTTTAATACTAAAATGTTAATGCTCATAATTTTAGGTGAGGCTAAAGTATTATTTTACATTTCTGTCCAATCCAAAATCACTTTGCCGCTGTTTCCTTCTTTCATCACTTCAAAACCTTGCTTAAAATCCTTGTATGAAAAACGATGCGTGATGACGGGTTCGATGTTTACGCCCGATTCTAAAAGAACCGACATTTGATACCATGTTTCGTACATTTCGCGCCCGTAGATGCCTTTGATGTCGAGCATATTGAAGACGACCGTTTTCCAGTTGATGGCGAATTCTTCGGTCGGAATTCCCAGAAGCGCGATGCGACCGCCGTGCGCCATATTGGCGACCATATCGCGGAAAGCCGAGGCGACGCCCGACATTTCAAAGCCGACATCGAAGCCTTCGGTCATCCCGAGTTCTTTTTGCGTGTCGCTGATTGAAGTTTCTTTTGTATTGATCGCACGCGTTACCGCGCCCATTTTTTCGGCGAGTTCGAGGCGTTTCGGGTTGATGTCGGTGATGACGATGTGGCGCGCTCCGGCGTGTTTGGCGACCGCCGAAGCCATAATTCCGATCGGTCCCGCGCCGGTTATCAGCACGTCTTCACCGAAAACTTCAAAGGCGAGCGCGGTGTGAACCGCATTGCCGAACGGATCGAAGATCGCCGCGACATCGAGATCAACGTCCGCATCGTGTTTCCAGACATTCGTCATCGGAACGGCGATATATTCGGCAAAACCGCCGTCCGTCTGCACGCCGACGCCCAAAGTGTTCGCGCATTTATAACGCCTTCCGGCAAGACAATTCCGGCAGCGACCGCAGACGAGATGACCTTCGACCGAAACAATATCGCCGACGTAGAAATCGTTGACATTATCGCCGACTTCCACAATCTCGCCAACGATTTCGTGTCCGAGAACGGTCGGAATCTTGATCGTCTGTTGCGCCCACGCGTCCCAATTCCAGATGTGAACATCAGTTCCGCAAATTCCGGTTTTCAAAACACGGATCAAAACATCGTTTATCCCGGGTTTCGGCTCGGGAACGTCTTCGAGCCAGAGTCCTTCTTCGGCTCGGCTTTTTACAATTGCTTTCATAGTGATTTTCTAAAAAATACCTTTTTATCTTACTGAAAAATCACTAATAAAACCAACGCCGGATTTTTGATAAAAAATGCCGAAGAATCCGTTCTCCGAAAAAAAATCCCGAATCAAAATTTACTTTTTTGCGAAACCAAGTAGTTTGTAAATTAAATTTTAAGGCGTTTGAAAAATGTTTGGAGTCCCTGCAAAAGCCGGGCTTACGCGCTTCGAAGCGCGGCGGAAAAAGCCGGTAAAAAATTTCTTGAATTCGTCTTCGCCGACGCTGATTATAAGAATAAATCTTTCTCTAAATTAAGCCATTTGAGTGCCGCGCCGTAGAGCATTTCGGCTTTTGATTCTTCATCGAAATTTGAAGTCTCAATCAATTTTCCGGGTTCTAATTCGCCGAGCGGAAACGGATAATCCGTGCCGAGCGCGATCTTTTCCGCGCCGACGAGTTTGACCAAAACTTCAAGCATCAATTCATCGTGAACCAAGGAGTCGAACCAGAATTTGCCTAGATAATCACGCGGATTTTTATCATTATCAACCGCCACCAGATCGGGGCGCACCTGAAAACCGTGTTCGATTCTGCCCAGAGTATAGGGAAACGAACCGCCGCCGTGCGCGAAACAGATGCGCAAATTTTTACATTTTTCTAATGTTCCCGAAAAGATCAAACTGCAAATCGCTCTCGAAGTTTCCGCCGGCATTCCGACAAGCCACGGCAGCCAGTATTTCTGCATATCTTTCTCGCCCAACATTTCCCACGGATGCACGAAAACTGCCATTTCCAAAGATTCACACGCTTTGAAAAATTCAAAAAACCGCGCGTCACCTAAATTTAATTGATTGATATTTGTGCCGATCTCCACGCCGACCAGACCGATTTTTTTACATCGTTCTAATTCCTTGATCGCCAAATCCGTATCTTGCAGCGGAACCGTTCCGAGACCGATAAATCTTCGGGGAAATTTTTCAACAATTTCCGCAATTCCGTCATTCAAAAACTTAGAAGTTTCCGCACAATCTTGCGGAGTTGCCCAATATGAAAACATCACGGGAACAGTTGAAAGCACCTGCACATTCACGCCGAACGCGTCGCTTTCTTCGATTCTGCGCTCTGCCGACCAGCAATTATCTTCGATCTCGCGAAAAAAATGCCCGTCGTCCTTGAGCATCCGCGCACAGCACGGTTTGTGATGCTCGAGCGTGATAAATCCGCCGTAGCCGAATTTTTCCTTCCAGCGCGGAATATCTTTGGGCAAAATGTGTGTGTGAATATCTATTTTCAGCATTCAACTAATTTATATCTTTTACACTTGAGTTCCAAACAATGACCCGACAAGCGCGGTTGCGATCATAGCGACCGCGCCCCAAAAAGTTACGCGAAATGCGCCTTTCAGAACACTTGCGCCACCTGTTTTTGCCGCCACCGCGCCGAGCAAGGCGAGAAACACAAGTGCAGTTGCCGAAACAACCCAAATCAGCATTGAAACAGGCACAAAAAAGGCGACTAACATCGGCAAAGCCGCGCCGACCGCAAAACTTCCGGCAGAAGCAAAAGCCGCCTGAATCGGATTGGCGGTAAAAATTTCGGAGATACCGAGTTCGTCGCGGGCGTGTGCGCCGAGCGCGTCTTTTTCCATCAATTGTTCGGCAACTTCCCTTGCCAATTCCGGTTTAAGTCCGCGTCTGACATAAATATTTGTCAGTTCGAGTTTTTCGCTTTCAATATCGTCAGTTAATTCGGCGCGTTCGCGTTCGAGATCGGCGTTTTCGGTGTCCGACTGCGAGCTGACCGAAACGTATTCGCCCGCCGCCATAGACATCGCGCCCGCCACCAAACCTGCCATTCCGGCAACTAAAATCGCGCTGTATTCAGCATTTGAAGCCGCCACGCCGACGATCAGACTTGCCGTTGAAACGATGCCGTCATTCGCGCCCAAAACAGATGCCCGAAGCCAACCGATATTATGTGATTTGTGCCGTTCACGATGTGTCATAAAACTAAACCACTCTGTACTGCAAGTGCAGAGGTTTTGGAATCGGAACGCGAATAAAATTCGCTTTATTGCTCTTTTCTGATTAAGAAAAGAAAACTTAATAAATTCTTGCGCTAAAAGCGCATAGCTTTTACTAGCGTACTGGAACAGTAAAA
>JBGTIH010000142.1:0-13192 GCA_041745765.1 Pyrinomonadaceae bacterium
ACTGATGTTACGCAAAATTCGATTTAAACAGAAATTTGATACTATTTTTCAGATGAACAAATTACTTGATTTATACACCGATTATTTGCAAGTTACATTTGGACAAGCCAGCGCGACCGGGTTATCGAATTTGCTTGATTCGGCAGTCAGCCACGATAAGTTCACGCGCTTGCTTTCAAGTAACGAGTTTTCTTCCAGTGATTTATGGAAGTCGGCTAAATCACTGGTTCGCCGCTATCAATCAGATGATGCCTGTCTGCTTATCGATAATGTGATCGTTCACAAACCGCATACACATGAAAGTGAACTGGTTACCTGGCATTTTGATCATACAACGAATCGCGTTGTCAAAGGCATCAATCTGCTGACCGCTTTTTATCATTCGCAGCTGCCGGAACCGGACATGCCGCTGCGCCTTCCGGTTTTGTTTGAAGCGGTCAAAAAAGAGATCCATTTTTGCGACTTGAAAACGCGCCGGGAAAAACGACAAAGCCGGATCACTAAAAACGAATTATTGCGCCAAATGGTCGAACAAAGCATCAAAAACCAGCTTTTATTCCGCTATATTTTAGCCGACAGCTGGTTTGCTTCAACCGAAAATATGCTCTTTATCCATCGGCGGAAAAAGTTTTTCCTCTTTGACCTGAAATCGAATCGTCTGGTGTGCGACTCGCTTGAGAAAAGAAACAAAGGTCAGTTTATCAGTATCGATCAGTTGGAATTACCGGAAAACACGCCCGTTCGTTTGTATCTCAAAGACTTGGAAATCGAAGTCTTAGTGTGCAAACAGGTTTTCAGACACGAAGACTCCGAAGAGCAAGGTGTGCGTTATCTGGTAAGCAATGATCTGAAACTGACGGCTGACCGCTTTGAAACACTCTACAAAAAACGGTGGAGTGTCGAAGAATATCATAAATCATTGAAACAAAACACGGCAATCGGTAAATCACCGACGCGCACTACCCGAACACAGCTGAATCATTTGTTCTGCTCGATTCTGGCATACATCAAATTCGAGCGATTGAAATTCGCGCACAAGTTAAATCATTTTGCCTTGAAATCAAAACTTTATGCCGTAGCGGTCAAGGCGGCTTTCAAAGAACTATCAAGTTTAAAATCAGCAGAAGCAAAAACTAACTCTGCATAACATCAGTTATTTATCTGATTCACAAATTTCTCATTCGGATTTTCAGTAATAACAGACTATATGTAAAGCCGGTAATGTTCTAAAACTCTTTGCTTATACCATTTATCATTGAATATTTATCATTTATCAGTGCGTAACTTACTGAGTAATGCATACTTACTGAAAAATTATTGCACAATTTCTAAAGGGAAATTATATGAGCAAAAGTTTTGAGGTATTTCCAACAAACTTAGAACGGTTATGTCAGCCTTTTAAAACAAAAAAATAAAGGTGCGAATATCAAATTCAGTTCCCACAAAAACTGAATTTGCTTTCTCGATTCCGTTAAAAAATTGCGGCAAGAATTTTGCTGCTGATGCTCCGTCTTACTTAATTCCGCTGAAAATTGTCTGTTTTCAAACAGCAGAACTGTTTGTTATCAAACGATTTTCTGCGCCTACGAAAAAAACGTCCATTATAAAATTTTATTTTTAGCCGGTAAACACAGAGGCGCAATGTAAATTCTCTGTTTTCTTTCATAACGGCACGAACTTTGCGATATGAAAACTTCAGAGAATTTATTACCGAAAGATATTTTATGCAAAAATTTCAATCATTTTTTATTTTCGCTTTGCTATTTTCGGCATTCGCGGCTTCATCTTTGATTTTCGCGCACGGCGACGAAGATCACGGCGAAACAAAAGCGAAAACAGAAACTACCGATAAAGGCACGATTTCGCATTCGGCGCGATTGGGCGAATTGGAATTGATGTTCAAACATCCGTTTTTCGCGCCCGATACCGCAACCGAAGCGCAGCTTTTTGTTACGAAATTTGCGACTAACGAAGCTTTTACAACGGCTTCGACAGCGGTTGAAATCGAATCGGAAAACGGTATGATAACGCAAGCAACGGTCGAAACTTCGGAAACGGCGGGAGTTTTCAACATTAAATTTCCGGCTTTGCCTGATGGAAATTATACGGTTCGAGCCAAAATGACTTACAGCGGCGAAACCGATACTGCCGTTTTTTCGGGCATCGAAGTTAAACCGCAAACAGCTTCAGCAACGGAAACCAGCGGAATGTCTTGGGCGCACACCTTTTTAATCGGTCTTATCTTTCTCATCGTTTTAGCTTTGTTCGGGGCATTGATTTATTTTGTTCTGCATTTGAGCGTCATAAAAGAGGAAACCGTTTCAGCGTAAATGAAAAACGCGATGTTCCGCAAAAATAACCAATCTGGAGTTTTTTTCGCTTTGGCGGCGGTGATAATTCTCGCCGCTGCGAGTGTTGTTTTTTCTCAAGAAACAACGCCAATGCCCGTTAAACAGACTCCCGCCGAATATATTTCAGCCGAAGGTTTGACAATCGAAAAACTTCTCGAACTCGGTGCGAATCGGCGGGCAGATTTACAAGCAGCGCGGCAAAACTTGATCATTGCCGAAGGAAAATTGCAGCAGGCGCGGTTTCGCCCGAATCCAACACTAGAAACGGAATACGGTTCGACACGATTTTTGGGCGGCGAAGCAGAAAGCGATTTTTCAATCGGCGTTTCGCAAATTTTTGAACTCGGCGGAAAAAGACAAAAGCGAACGGCGGTTGCCGAACTTGAACTCCGGCAAATCCGCGCCGAAGTTTTTGCATTTGAAAGAGATTTGGCAATGAAAATTCGTACCGCTTATATAAATGCACTTTCATCTGTCCGCCAACTCGATGTTTTGGAAAAACTGATTGCTGCCAATCTCGAAATCGTGCGCGTTACGGAAGCACGTCTGAAAGAAGGCGATGTCGCGCCGCTGGATTTAAATTTGATTAAGGTCGAAGCCGACCGTTTGAAAATTCAGACGATTCAGGTGCGAAACAATCTGGAAACCGCTTTTTTAGAATTGAAAAATTTAATCGGCGCAGACCTTTCGGAAGACATCAAACTCGCTCCGCAGCCTGACCGACCGCCGCGGCTCGATATCGGCTTGAGCGAGCTGACCGAAATCGCGCTCAGTGAACGCGCTGATTTGCAAGCGGCAAAAATCGGCGAAGAATTGGGAAATGCTCGAATAAGTCTGGCAAAATCAAATGCCGTTCCGAATATCAGCGGCTCGGTTCGTTTTTCCCGAAACAAAGAAATTATTGATTTCCCGAATCGCTTAGGCGGCGGTTTTATGGCTGATACAGGCAATGAACTGACTTTCGGCGTTTCGATTGATATTCCCGTTTTTAACCGCAATCAAGGCGAAATCGCTTCGGCATCGGGCGAAAAATTACAGGCATTACGGCAGCGCGAATTTTTGGAATCAACCGTCAAGCGTGATGTGGCGATTGCTTACCGCAAATATCGGGCGGCAGCGGAAACTCTGGTAATTTATGCGACGCAGATTTTACCGCGCGCGGAAGAAAATCTGAAAGCTGTCCGCGCGGCGTACGGGTTCGGCGAGTTTTCCGTTTTTGAAGTCGTCAATGAACAACGCCGTCTGACTGAAAACATCTCTGATTACAATCAGGCTTTGCGCGATTATTACAACGCTTTGAGTGAACTCGAAACCGCTCTCGGCGCGGCGATTCCGCCGAAGGCATTTGCACCTGTTTCGCAATCGGTGCTGCCTGATAAAAATTTAACTCCGCAACAAGTCAGCCGGGAGAAACTTTTGCAATCAATTGAAACGGTTGAACTGCCGAAAAAAGCGGAAATATCGAAAAATAAGGAGAATAAAAAATGAAGAAAATTACATTTCCGATAATTATTGTTTTGGCTTTTATCATCGGTTTGGCGAGCGGGTGTTCGTCCGATTCAGCGACAAATACGCCCGCCGGTCAAACGGCAAATAACGCTGCAAGCCCGGCAAACAGTGAAGTTGCCGATAAACCTGATGATGAAATTCCGGCTTCGGTAAAATCTGTTTTTGCGGACGCGCAATCATTTACAAAACAGCATAAAGATCTTCCGGCGGAAAAAATTGCCGCGATTGAAAAAGATACGGGCGGAAAAGTTCCCGACAAAGATCATCATTCGTATCTTGCCTTTGCGACAAAAGACGGCAAACGCACACAAATCGGTGCGGCTACCGTTGTCAAAGCCGACGGTAAGGAAATTATCATCATTTACGAAAGTAAAAACGGAATGCCGACAATCAAAGAAGTTCGCGCCGAAGGTTTCGCTAAAGAGTTTTTAGCGCAATTTATCGGGAAAAATCACGATACAAAAATTATGTTCGGCGAAGATATAAAATCAAACGGCACGGACGATGCGACGGCGAAAGCCTTTACCGATGCCGTCCGCATTGACGTTTTAACGATGGAAGCACTTTACGGATCGCCGCATACGCATTAAAAATGAGTTCAGAGTTCAAAGTTCAAAGTTCAAAGTCAAAAAAACGTCGGCAATCAATAGCCGGCGGATGGATGTCGCCTGTTATCGCTTTATTGGCGTTCTTAATTGTCGGCTGCTTCTTCCTACTGCCGAGCGTTTCGGCTCACGAAGGCGAAGATCATTCAAAAGATGCGAAAACTGCCGCGCCGCAACCGACGGCAAGTGTTTCGATTGTCGGCGCAGAGCGTAATTTGAACACCGATGCGGGCGAATTTAATATCGTCCTGCGGCGTTCTCCGGGAGATTTGCGAACGGGTGAAAAGGCTCAGATTTTAGTGCGTTTTGCTGAAAAAGTCGAAGGCGGTTTCGGCGGCGACGAACCTGCCGCGCTCGAAAAAGCACTTGTTACGGCAAGCGTTACAACAGCAAGCGGAAAAACTATTGCGGAAAATCTGATGCCGCACGAAGAAGGAAACGGCAATTATCATATCGAATATGCTTTTCAAAGTTCGGGCGAATACAAAATCATTTTTAACGTAACAACCGCCGATAAACGCTCGTTTGCGGTTGATTTTCCCGTGTCGGTGATTTCTGCTTCGGTGCGTTCAGCATTTTGGTTTGGCTTGGCTTTTTTAAGTTTGCTGCTGCTTGGTGCGATCAGCGTGATTTTTTACACGGCGAAAAATAATCGTTTTAATTTTAGAAAAACCTCTCTGTTTGCCGCCGCCGCACTTTTGATTTTCGCGTTCGGAACGATTGCTTTGGCTTATTTTCTACCGATGCGCGAAACGCGGATGATTGCCGAAATACCTGTAAGTTCAACAACCGCACCGATTGGCAACGCTCTGGAAACAACAACAGTTTTAACCGTTCCGAAAGAATCGCAAATGCTTTTCGGTATCAAAACCGAACTGATCGCCAACGAAAAAATTTCCGGCGGACTGAAAACAAACGGAGTTGTCAAAGCGCGTCCCGATGCGAAAGCGGTAGTTGTTCCATCGGTTGCGGGGCGCGTGATTTTGCGCGAAGGCATCACTCTCGGCGCGGCAATCGGGCGCGGCGAAACAATCGGTTATGTCGAACAGGTTTTAGACGTTTCCGCCCAGCGAGAACTGGAATCGCAAAGACTGGAAATAGAAGCGCAACAGCGTGAAGTCGAAGCGCGGCGTTTGGATATTAAAAATTCGGTTTTGCAACTTCAAGCACAACAAGCCGACCAACGCACCAAAGCAAATCAGGCGCAAACGCAGATGGCTCAAGCGCAGAGAGAATTGCGACGCTCGGAAAACCTAGCGGAAGTCGGCGCAGTTTCCCAAAAGCGCGTTGAAGAAGCGCAAACCGCCGTTAAAATTGCCGAACAGGAAATCGCTTCCGCCCGACAGCAAGTCAGTTTGTTGGAAAATCAAATTAAACAAGCGCAAACCGGACAGACGATCTTCCGCTCTCCGCGCATCAATCAGCCAAACAAAATATTTCCGCTCGTCGCGCCCGTTACCGGAATCATTAACGAAATAAAAGCCGTGAGCGGTCAGCAGGTTGAAACGGCAACCGAGATTTTATCGCTGATCAATCTTTCAACCGTTCTTTTGGAAGCGCAGGTTTTTGAGAAGGATTTGCCGACGGTGCGCGAATCAACGCAGGCGAGTTTTACGGCTTCGGCTCTTTCCGGCGAAATTTATACTATCGGCACACCGGACGGCGACGGCAGAATCGTTTCCATCGGACAGACGGTCAACGAACAAACACGAACTTTTTCCGTGATTTACGAAGTCAAAAACCCTCTGCAAAGATTGCGCGACGGGATGTTCGTCGAAATCACGATTGATACCGGCGGCGAACGTGAAACTTTAGCCGTGCCGAAAAAAGCCGTTGTTATCGAACAAGGCGAAAGTTTTGTATTTGTTTTCAATGGGGGCGAAACATTTGAAAAAAGACCCGTCGCACTCGGCACGGAAGGCACGCTCTTTTACGAAATCAAATCAGGTCTAAAGGAAGGCGAAAGAGTTGTAACCGAAGGCGTTTATCAATTGCGCTCGACACAACCCGAAGCCTGAGATTATTAAAAACAGGAGACAATAAAATGAAAAACATAACATTAACTATAATACTTGCCGTATTTGCCGCATTCGGCACCGCTTGCGGTCAATCGGAAAATCGTAACAGTAATTCAGAAACGGATCATTCAAAAACGGATCATTCAAAAATGGATCACTCGAAAATGGATCACTCGAAAATGGATCATTCGGAGATGAAATCTTCGCCCGATGCTGCTTCTGCGCCTTACGATTTGCAGTTTATTGACACAATGATCGCCCATCATCAGGGCGCGGTTGATATGGGAAAAATGATTAACGAACGAACAAACAATGCGGAAATGAAAAAATTCGGCGAACAAATCATCGCCGATCAGGAAAAGGAAATCAATCAGATGAAAGAGTTCCGCGAAAAATGGTTTGCGGGAAAACCGCCCGCCTTGAATATGGAAATGCCGGGTATGAAGGAATCAATGGATATGGATATGAAAAAACTTACCGAATCGAAAGACAAAGATTTTGATCTGGCGTTTATCGAAATGATGATTCCGCATCACGAAGGCGCGGTTACGATGTCGAAAGAAGCCTTGCAGAAAAGCGAGAAAGAAGAACTCAAAACGCTGGCAAATCAAATTATCAAAGCGCAGGAAGCTGAGATAAAAATGATGAAAGAATGGCAGTCGAAATGGGCGAAATAATGGAAAATGAAAAATGAAAAACGGAAAATTTAAGAGTGTTATTTTGCTTTTAATTTTCCGTTTTCCGTTTTCAGTTAATCTATGAATTTTTTAATCAAATGGGCATTGCAAAATCGGTTGATTGTCGTAGCTCTGGCGGCTCTGCTGCTTGTGTGGGGCGGCTATGTGGCGACGCGTTTGCCGATTGATGTTTTTCCCGACCTCAATAAACCGACGATTACGATTTTAACCGAAGCCCACGGACTCGCACCGGAAGAGGTCGAAACGCAGGTTTCGTTTCCGATTGAAACCGTAATGAACGGCTTGCCGGGCGTGGAGCGCGTGCGTTCGCAAAGCGGCATCGGCTTGTCAATCGTCTATGTCGAATTCGGCTGGGGAACGGATATTTATCGCAACCGCCAGCTTGTCGCCGAAAAAATTACCGAAGCCCGCACCCAACTTCCGTCAAATATTTCGCCGTTTCTCGCGCCGATTTCCTCGATAATGGGCGAAATTATGCTCATTTCCGTAACGAGCAAAGACGGCGCAACCGATCCTTTAGAACTTCGTACTTTGGCGGATTGGACGATTCGCCCGCGTCTTTTGACGATTGCCGGAGTTTCACAAGTTGTTCCCATCGGGGGCGGTGTTAAGCAATATCAGGCACTCGTTTCACCCGAAAAACTCGCGCAGTTTAATGTCACCATTGAAGAAGTTACCGCCGCGCTGGAAAAATCAAATGTCAATTCGACAGGCGGCTTTGTAGATGAGCAATCGCAAGAATTTCTGGTCAGAAATTTAGGCAGATTTTACACGCTCGACGAACTCAAAGATACGGTTGTCGCTTATCGAAACAATACGGCAATCAAACTTGGCGATGTCGCTTCGGTTGAATTCGGAGCGCGAATCAAACGCGGCGATGCCGGTTCGAACGGACTTCCCGCCGTGATTTTATCCGTTCAAAAACAACCCGGCGCAAGCACGACCGAGTTGACTAAAAAGGTTGACGAAGCCGCTCAAGAATTACAAAACACCCTGCCGCCGGACATCGAAATCAACACTAATCTGTTTCGTCAGGCAAATTTTATCGAAGCCTCGATTTCAAATGTCATCGAAGCCCTGCGCGACGGCGCGATTCTTGTAACACTTGTCTTGTTTGTGTTTCTGCTCAATTTTCGTACAACGGCAATTACTTTAACTGCCATTCCGCTTTCGTTTGCCGTAACTTTTCTGATTTTTTACGCTTTTGATATTACGATTAACACGATGACGCTCGGCGGTTTGGCAGTAGCAATCGGTGAATTGGTTGATGATGCGATTGTTGATGTCGAAAATGTTTTTCGCCGTCTGAGCGAAAACGAACACGCGGCAAATCCCCAACCAACCTTAAAAGTTGTCTATCTGGCTTCGCTCGAAATCCGCTCATCAATCGTTTATGCAACTATTATCGTAACGCTCGTGTTCCTGCCGCTTTTTATGCTCTCCGGTGTTGAAGGCAGATTGCTCGCGCCGCTCGGTGTGGCTTACATCACTTCTTTGATTGCGTCGCTGTTCGTCAGCCTGACCGTTACGCCGGTTTTGGCTTCGTATCTTTTACCGCAATTGTTTAAGCAGAGGGCTGCAAACCCTGCGTCTGAAATCAAAAATTCCGAAGATTTGCCTCCAGAATCAAAACTTCAGGATCAAGACTCTTTTATTGTTCGTTGGTTGAAAAAATGGGACAGCAAATTGCTTGGCTGGACATTGCAGAATCCGTTCAAAGTAATAGTCGGCGCGGTTCTCCTGTTTTTGCTGACAATGGCGACCTTGCCGTTTATCGGAACATCTTTTTTGCCCGAATTTAATGAAGGAACTCTAACGATAAATGTGTTGACACAGCCCGGAACTTCTCTGAGCGAATCAAATCGCATCGGAACAATCGCCGAAAAATTGATAATGCAAGTACCTGAAGTTGTTTCAACGGGCAGACGGACGGGACGTGCCGAACTCGACGAACACGCCGAAGGAGTTCACTACACGGAACTTGATGTTGACCTAAAAGAATCTGACCGCTTGCGTGAAGAAATCTTGGAACATATACGGGAAAAATTAGCAGTCATACCGGGCGTTTCGGTCAATGTCGGACAGCCGATTTCGCACCGGCTCGATCATCTGCAAACCGGCGTTCGCGCTCAAATCGCCGTTAAACTTTTCGGCGATGATCTGGCTATTTTACGCTCAAAAGCGGAAGAAATAAGTAATGTGATGCAAACGGTCGAAGGCGCAACCGACGTGCAGATCGAAAAACAAGTTCTGATTCCGCAAATTCGTTTTAATGTTGACCGGGCGCGCGCCGCGCAATACGGCTTACAGCCGGGAGAAATTACTGAAACGCTGGAAACCGCGCTCAACGGGCGCGTCGTTACGCAAGCTATCGAAGGCGCAAGACGCTTTGATGTGGTGGTTCGTTTTGACGATGAATCACGCGGCAGTCTTGCCGCCCTAAAAAATGTAACGGTCAACACGCCGCAAGGAACGCAAATTCCGGTTTCGACAATTTCGACCATCGAGTATTTGCCGGGACCGAATCAGATTTTGCGGGAAAATACCCAGCGGCGCATCGTTGTTTCGGCAAACACCGGAGAACGCGATTTAGGTTCGGTCGTGCGCGATATGCAAGCACGAATCGCCGCGCAAGTTAATCTGCCGTCCGGCTATTTTATCGAATACGGCGGACAATTTCAGGCTTCGCAGGAAGCGACGCGGACGCTTTCTGTAATGACGTTTTTTTCGCTTATCGCTATTTTTTTCCTGCTTATCAAAGCATTAGGGGATTGGCGCAGTGCGATTCAAGTAATGATAAACATTCCGCTTGCCTTAATCGGCGGAGTTTGGGCTTTACATCTTTCAGGCGGCGTATTTTCGATTGCGACGCTCGTCGGTTTTATCTCGCTCATCGGCATCACTTCGCGCAACGGCATTATGATGATTTCGCATTATCTCTATTTAATGCGTGAAGAAGGCGAAGATTTTACCGAAAAGATGATTATTCGCGGCACTTTGGAAAGACTCGTTCCGGTAATGATGACTGCGCTGACCGCCGGACTTTCGCTGCTTCCCTTCGTGCTGGCGGCAGATGCGCCCGGTAAAGAGATTCTACATCCTCTCGCTGTGGTCCTTATCGGTGGGATTTTGACGGCAACATTGTTTGACCAAATCGTTACGCCCACCGTCTTTTACAGATTCGGCAAACCGATTGCGGAAAGAATCATTGCCAAACGAGATAAAATCCATCAGAATCAAGAAAACTTTACTGAATCAGGTGAAAGCAGATTTTAAAAGTTCCCGAAATAAAAAAATAAATTGATCTAATAGTGATTTATATAAGAGTCCGTTGAAAATTTGTCTGTTTTGTCCCTGAAAGGGACGTTATCGAAAATTTAAACAGACTCTAAATAACCCAAGCTGCAAGCTTCAAGACTTTTAGATTTTTAACCGCGAAATACACAAAACACTAGAAAAAAAGAAGATGTTTTGATAGATTTAGCTTCAATTTTAGCGTTTTTGTCATATTTTGCGTATTTCGCGGGCAATAACTATCGGTTTTAATGATCTGAAATTATTCGACCGCTCAGTGATGAAAATATAGTTTTGAATCAAAAATACACAAAAATTTTAATTGCCGACGACGATGATTCTTTGCGCCGCGTGCTTGAATTTCAGCTTCAAGAAGCCGGATTTACGGTTGTTTCGGCGGAAAACGGCGAAAAGGCTCTTGATTTTTTTTCCGCTGCTGATTTTGATTGTGTGATAACCGATTGGCGAATGCCGCAGATGTCGGGTTTGCAATTTATCCAACGTGCCATTGCTGTTCGAAGCGAAACTCCGATAATTATTATCACGGCATTTGGCGATGTTGAAACGGCGGTTGAAGCGATGCGTTCAGGCGCGTTTGATTTTATCACGAAGCCGTTTGACCGGCAGACAATATTGCTAACCATCGAGAAGGCTCTCAAATACGGTTCGATTCTGGCGGAAAATCGTCGCCTGCGTCGTCTGGTTCACGAAGATTTTCGGTTGAAAAATGTTGTCGGAACGTCCGGAAAAATGACGAAAGTTCTGGAAACCGTTGAACGCGTCGCGCAAACCGATGTTACGGTTTTAATCGAAGGTGAATCGGGAACTGGCAAAGAATTGATTGCCAAAGGCATACATTTTTCGGGAAAAAGAAACGAAAAGCCGTTTGTTGCGGTAAATTGTGCGGCGATTCCCGAAAATCTCATCGAAGCCGAACTTTTCGGCTATAAAAAAGGCGCGTTCACCGGAGCGGAACACGAATCAAAAGGCAAATTTGAAGAAGCTTCCGGCGGCACACTTTTTCTTGACGAAATCGGAGCGATGCCGCTTGCTCTGCAAACCAGACTTTTGCGTGTTTTGCAAGAAAAAGAAATCGTTAGATTGGGTGAAAATACGCCGCGTAAAATTGATGTCCGAATCCTTGCCGCATCTAATCAAAACCTGCCCGAAATGATTAAAAAAAATGAGTTTCGCGAAGATTTATATTATCGTCTGGCAGTTGTTCCGATTCGGCTTCCGCCTTTGCGCGAACGGCGCGAAGATATTCCGCTTTTGACCGAATATTTTCTGAAAAAAGCGGCGAAAAAGTACGCCGTCAAACCGCCGCAAATCGAACGCGGAGTTTTTCAAGTTCTTACCCGCTACGTCTGGTTGGGAAATGTCCGCGAACTCGAAAATACGATTGAGAGAATGGTTGTTCTGGGAAAAACCGACCGTTTAACTTTGGAAGATGTTCCGGAAAATATAAAGGATGAAATGCCGTTCGATTCGAGTTTGTGGTTTGCGCTTCCCGAAGAACCGATAAATCTGGAAACCGTCGAATGCGAAATTATCCGTCAGGCGTTAGATCGTTTCGACAGAAATCAATCAAAAACTGCGCGATATTTGGGCATCACGCGCAGTGCTTTGATTTATCGAATGCAAAAATTCGGTCTGGACAACGAACTTAATGCTTTTAATGATGAATGGTGAATGGTGAATGTTCTTAATGGTGAATGGTGAATGGTTTAGAAGTTCTCTTATGTTATCAATTATCAATTATTCATTAGATAAGTAGTCGCGCAAAAGTAAGTGAGTCAATCGGCAACCGTTTTGAGTTCACTCCTTTCAGCGTGTTTCACGCCGCGCTTCGCTGGCGCGGCAAACTAAAGTTTGAACTCAAAACGCGATTTACCGTTATCTAATTATGAACGATTACTTAATATGATTTAGATGAAACGATTTTTGCCGCAAATAACCATCGGTTTGGTCATTATTTTGATTACGGCTCTGCATTTTCTCACGCCGGTTGATCGTGTTGTCTGGCACGAGATTTATCAGCGGCTTTATTATATTCCGATTATTGCGGCGGCTTTGCTTTTCGGCTTGCGCGGCGGGCTTGCCGCTTCCCTTTTTACGACGCTTGTTTATTCTCCGCATATTTTTTTGCATTGGCAGCATTCATTTTTCGATTATTCGATCAATCAATATGCGGAAGTCGTTATTTTCAATCTCGTCGGCGGCGTGATGGGCGCACTCGGCGACCGCCTGAAACAAGCGCGGGAACGCGCCGAACGCAACGCCGAAGAACGTCAAAAAGCCTTTGAAGAATTGCAAAAAACATTTGAACAACTTCTGCAAGCCGAAAAACTGTCGTCGCTCGGCGAACTTTCCGCCGGAATCGTTCACGAAGTCCGCAATCCGCTCGGCGCAATCAAAGGCGCGGTTGAAATTCTCGAAGACGAACTTGCCGAATCAAGCCCGCGCCGCGAATTTGCTGTTTTAGCTAAAAAAGAAATCGAAAGATTAGATAAATTAGTCGGTGAATTTCTGCGCTTTGCCCGTCCGGCAACGCTTTCAGTTCAGACAAATGACCTGAATAAAATTGTCGAATCCGTCGTCGCGCTCATCGAAAATCAAGCCGCCGCGCAAACGGTTTCCATCAAGCTGCAATTATCGGAAAATTTGCCGCAAGCCGAAGTTGACAATGAACAAATCAAACAAGTTTTGCTGAATCT
>JBGTIH010000143.1:0-3785 GCA_041745765.1 Pyrinomonadaceae bacterium
AATCCACATCAGATCCATCTCGTCGAGAATAATATCCAATGTCCGAATCGCGCGTTTTAAAACCGATGTATAGGCTTCGTCAAACGTAAAACCCTCGGCTTTTAACAATTTCGCCGCCTGCAATGCTTCGGCGCGTCCCTGTTCGCTCAAATCAACATCCTTCCAACCCGTAAACCGGTTTTCCTTATTCCATTCGCTCTGTCCGTGTCTGATTAAAACTAATTTATGCATATAATTTATAAATCTTAAGTTCCAAATTCAATATCTTAAAACCTTTCTTTAATTAAACTCTAAACAAAAAAAAGGCTCAAGTCCCGCAAAGGGAAACTTGAGCGCGAAAGCCGAATGACTTCGTTTTTTTTTAGCAGGTCAGAAAAAGTATTAAGGTATTATGAAAATTCTAAAAACTCCCGCAACTTATAGAACCAACAATTTTTAAGAATTTTCTTACATTTTCCGTTATACGTTTTTCATTTTCCATTGATGCTTACTTACATCTCGGAAATTTTCGTTCCTGCTGGTCATCGAATAAGGTTTCGCCGATCGCGCAAATCTCGACCTTTTTGACGGTCGGAAATTGCTTCGCCGTTTTTTCTATTGCCTCCGCGAAAATGAACGAACCCAGAGTTCCGTAATTTGTTTCATTTTTCGGTTGGGAAAATTTAACGGTGGCAACACCGTTTTTCAAAACAACGCCTTCAAATTTCATTCCGAAAGTCGGCGAACCGAATCCGTCGGCTTCTTCATATTGCGTAACTTTTTTAAACAATTCTTCAAGCGTCGGGCGCAGAGGCGCGGCAGAAATCACTTCTCTGTCAACCGTTCCCAACACAAAACTTTTATTCGGATCATTGTCATTAAACCGCCACAGATAAAGTTTTACTTTCCTGAAACCTTCTTCGAGATATTCATTGGTCGGTTTATTGTAAATGACCTTGTTTTTCAGAATAGTTTTCAAATCGTGAGTTTCGGTTTTGACCGATTTAACCGTTGCCTCAGTCTTCATAACCGCACTTTTATGTTCGTTGGAATAATCTTTCTTTTGAACTATCGTATCCCAATCGTCATAAAACAAAAGTGTGATTCTATCACCTTTAACTTGAGTAACTTCTGCAAATGCGCGGAAAAAGACTTCGCCGCGTTCGGGATCAATCACCGAAAAATATGAAGCGCCGTATCCGCCGTCTTCCATTCTGACTAAAAGCGCGGTTTTTCCGTTTTTCAGCTTAACTTCGGACAAACCCATTACCATATAATAATGCGCCATTATTTTGCGGGTTTTGCCCGTTCCGACTTCGTAAATATGAAGTGAATGACCTTCATTTTCAAATCCGCCCGCGCCCTCCTGACTGGAATAGACGACCTTCCGCCCGTCATTTATAACCCAGGCATCATAGGCATATTCGGCAATCATTTTTTGTTGCCCGTTGACCGTAATGAACAGCTTTCCGCCACCTTCACCTCTATTAACTTCAGAAGATGTTACCCGCAAATCCTGCGCACATGCCGAAATTGAAGAAATCCCGATAAAAATCGTGAACATAGATAAAAAAATTACTATTCGCTTCATAAAATTCTCCTTGTTTCAGACACTTCGATTCAAAATATTTTGCGCCTCGCCAACCAAATAAAGCGAACCCGTCACGCAAATCAGCCCGCCGGTCGAATAATATGATGCAAGTTTTAAGGATTCTTCGATGGTTTTTGCAAGAATTACATTTTCCTTTTTAAAGTCCGGCGGTACGAATTTTAATAGTTCTTCCGTTTCCATCGAGCGCGGATTATCGGGCGTTGTCAGAATCAAAGTTTCGGCTTTCGGAAAAAGAATTCGGGCAATTTCGGTTAGATCTTTGTCTTTCATCGCGCCAAAAATCAATGTGATCGGTTGATGAATAAATTCGTCTAGATATTCACGCAAAGCCTTTGCACCGCTGACGTTGTGCGCTCCGTCAAATAAAATTCCCTTGTAAAATTCGAGCCTTCCTTTATGTTCGGCGTTTTCCAAGCCGATTTCGATTTCGCCTTTTGAAATTTTATAACCTAAATTAATTAAGTTTTCGGCAATGAAAATCGCCAGATTCGCATTTATCCATTGATGTTTTCCAGGCAGAAATAAAACTGATTTGTAATTTGTCGCCGTTTTGAAATTTAAAGCGAATAAGCCGCCGCCAAAATCTTCAAGAATTTTGACTTCGGGAATCGCCCAAATCGGATCAACACCGATTTCTCTGCATTTTCCGTAAATCACTTTTTCTGCTTCCTTTTTCTGCGGCGCAACAAAAACCCGCGTATCGGCACGAATTATCGCCGCTTTTTCCGCCGCGATTTTCGACAAAGTATTTCCCAAAATCCGCTGATGATCGAGATCAATCGGCGTAATCGCCACAATTTCTGCGCGTGCGGCGGTTGTCGCGTCAAATCTTCCGCCGAGACCCGTTTCTAAAATCGCCAGTTCGACCTGTTTTTCCGCAAAAGCCGATAAAGCAATTGCCGTAACTTGTTCAAAATACGTCGGAACATTTTCGAGTTCGCCCACTTCGACTAATTTTTCCGATGTTTCTCTGACTTTTGTCGCCAGCCGTGCAAATTCCTTTTCACTGATTTCCGCGCCGTTGATTCTGACTCTTTCGGTAACGGAAATCAGATGCGGCGAAACGGTCACGCCGACTTCGATTCCCGCCTGAAGACAGATTGATTCGAGAAAAGCGACGGTCGAACCTTTGCCGTTAGTTCCGGCAATCTGGATTTTTAAGTAGTTTTTTTCCGGATTTCCCAGCGCGTACAGCAATTTTCGGATATTTTCCAAACCTAGTTTCATCGCCAGAACTTCATTGCCCAGAGAATATAGATATTTGACGGATTCTTGAAAATTCATTTTAGTTTCAGTAGATCGAAATTTTAAAAAAACAAAAGAAAAATTGTCCACAGATAAACACAGATAGGCACGGGTGATTTTTATTAGAAATAATCTAAAGTAAAGTGTTAAATGGTTTGATGCAATTACCGAAAATCTAAAAAAAATCTGTGTTTATCTGTGTTCATCTGTGGAAAAATAAAATTTGAATCTACTGAGGCTAAAATTCAGCGATAAAATTTTAAATTTACTTGGAGCAAAAGGCTGCAAGTTCGAAGCGATCAAACTCTAAATATGAAAATCATTGATGATAAAGAAAATTTTCCTTTATCATCAACGATTTTGAAACGATATTGCTGAAAAATTTCCTGCAAATTCTATTTAAGCGACGGCTCACTTGATCTTGATAAAAGATAAATCCGCTTGGGAAGTTCGCCGATTATTGCCTTTGTGCTGAAAATAACCATACGATTTTCGGCAATCTGCGATTCGAGCAGATCAAACCGGTTATAATTTTTAACAAGTCCTTGCCGAATCGCTTCAAACTGAACTTCGACATAATCTTTAAATTCAATAAATTCTTTTCTATGTTCGCTCAGTTCTTTCCTCTGTTCGCTCAATTCTTTTCTAAGTTCAACTTGTTCACATTCGATTTTATCAAATCTTTGACTAAAATCCTGCCTCATAACGCTGATGGCTTGGAGAATTTTATAGAAATTTCCCCTTGTTTCCATCTCAAATGTTGAAGTATCACCGTTTTTATCGCTCATTATCGTTTCTTCGAATTGACATTAAGCAGGTCAGCAAAAGTTTTGTAAGATTTTGGTTTTAGTTCAAATTCCACGCTTCAGCGTGTTTCCGCCACCGAAGCGCGGCGGAAAGGCAAACTAAAGTTTGGACTCTGAACACGACACATTATGTTACAAAATTT
>JBGTIH010000144.1:0-5581 GCA_041745765.1 Pyrinomonadaceae bacterium
CGAAATCCGTGCTGCGGGAATGCAGACGGTTTTTCCCGGCTCGATCCACGAAAGCGGTGAACCTGTCGCGTGGGATAAAAGCGGAGAACCGACGCAGGTTTCTTATGAAGAATTGCGCGTCGCCGTCGGAAAACTGGCGGCGGCATCGTTGATTACGGAATATTGGGTTGACTCAAAAAGACACGATCTGAGTTTATGCGTCAGCGGAGCCTTGCTGACCAACGGGTTTTCTTTTGAAGACGCTTATTTGTTTATCGAAGCGATTTGCAGAGTGGCAAAGGACGAAGAAATATCCGATAGGCTGAAAGCCGTCGAAACAACTTACGAGCGAATTCAAGAGGAAAAAAATGTTGTCGGCTTTCCGAAACTTGTGGAATTAACCAACGCGAAAACAGTCGCTCTGCTTCGCCGCTGGTTAAAATTTCCGGGCAAACAAGATTCGGAAATTGAAACAATTCAGACCAGCGACGGACTCGAAAATTACCGTCTGACCGATCACGGTTTGCTTTACGTTTTCTATGAAAAAATGCGCGGCGGCAAAGTCAAAGAAGTTGAAACATTTATCTGTTCGCCTTTGAAAGTCGTTGCCACCGGCAAAGACTCGGACGATGGCGAGCGGACACAGATCGTTGAATTTTCTAATGACGACGGACGCACTAAAAGGAGAAATATTCCGCTACGCCAGCTTATTACCGAACCGCAGAGAATTTTGGGCGAACTGGTCGCGTGTGGTTTGATAATCAATTCGCGCGAAAAATTGAGGCTAATTGACTATCTCATCTACTCAAAACCTGAAAAGCGTTTTATCTTAGTTTATAAAACTGGTTGGCAAGGCAAGTCTTTTGTCATGCCGGATATAATTATCAGCAGTTCGGACGCGGAAAATGCCGGTTATCTACTGCACGGCACACATTCAAAAATAAAAAAGCTTAAAGCTCAGGGGACGGCTGAAGAATGGCGCGAAAACGTTGCGCGATATTGTGTTGGCAATTCCCGTCTGATTTTTGCGGTGAGCTGCGCCTTTGCATCTATTCTTTTGCCTCTGTCGGGACAACTCGGCGGCGGTTTTCATCTCAGAGGTGAATCGAGCACGGGCAAAAGTTCCGCGTTAAAGGTTGCCGGAAGCGTTCTGGGCTGCAATGGCGAAAACGGATTTAACGAAACGTGGCGCGGAACGCAGAACGGCATCGAAGCCGTCGCCGCTTTTCACAATCATTTATTGCTGCCGCTCGATGAAATAAAGGAAATAAAACGTGTCGAGGATGTCGGAAAACTCATTTATATGCTTTCCAACGGTTTTGCCACGTCAAGAATGACGAAAGACATCACGGCGCGAAAACGCGATGAATGGCTGCTTCTTTTTCTCTCGAGCGGCGAACTGTCTTTCCAGGATCTAACGCGCGAAACGAAAGAGCAAACCTTCGGCGGGCAGGAAGCTCGATTTATAGACATTTCCGCCGTTCCCGACGGTGCACACGGCATTTTTGAAAACCTGCACGAATTTAACAACGGCGCAGAATTCTCATCATATTTGAACAGGGCGAGCGTTACTTATTACGGTGCGGCAATTCGTGAATTTATCCAGTATGCGGCTAATGAATACGACAGCGTTATAAGAAAGATTGAAGAAGCCAGAATCAATTTTTTCCAGCATTATGTTGACCCTCAATCGAGCGGCGAGGTTTTCAGAGTCGCAGAAAAGTTTGCGTTGGTAGGAACCGGGGGATTTTTGGCGACAAAGATCGGTTTGACCGGCTGGCAGCCCGGCGAAGTGAAAAGCGTCACGATCAGACTTTTCAATGAATGGGTGGAACGGCGCGGCGGCATCGGCGCCTTTGATGTTTCCGAAGGATGCCGGAAGATTATTGCCGCAATAGATAAACGCGCGAATTCGGATTTCCAGGATTTGGACGACGAATTAAAACCGAAACCGCAAAACAGAATCGGTTATAAGCGACAAGCAGAAGCAGGTGGAACGGAATTCGTTTTTACTTCCGGGCAGTTTGCGGATCTGTGCAAAGGCTATAACCAGAAACGGATTTTATCCGAACTTGAAAATCTCGGTTTTTTGATTACTTATACCGAGGCACGTTCGAAACAGTTGATGATGAAACTGCCGGATTTCAAAGGTCGCCAGCGATGCTATGTGCTGACGCTTGATACCGGAGAATAAATCTGCCCGATGTTTCTTATTGTTTCGGTGTTTCATCTGAGGAACAGTTTTTTGACTTTTTTTTGCAGTTTTGGGAAAAATTTGAAAAAAAGTTGAACAGTTGAACGCGAAAGACACTTTTTCAATAAATATCGAGCTTTTATGAAAAAGTTTTGTTGAACGCGAGTTGAACGCGAGTTGAACGCAGTTGAACGCGAGTTGAACAGTTGAACAGTGAGTTGAACGGAAAATGAGAAAGTTGGTGTTGAAATGATTAGACTTATCGAATCCTGTTCAACTGTTCAACTCGTTCAACAAAAATATATGAACTATAGGAAATAGCGTTTAAGGGTGTTTCTTGAATGAAACAAGTATCGAATAGCCGGAAGATTGATCGGCAAGTAAATTGATTGAAACAAATATCGAATGACTGAGCAGTTTTTTGACAGAAAATTGACCGGTTTTTGGCGTAAGGCAAGCAGGATTTTGTGAAACACAAAATGAAATTTCTTTCGCTTCGCTGCTTGATCTTTTTTGTTTTAAGGGTAATCAAACTTATGAAAAATAAAGATGCAAAAAGACTCGGACGACCGCAGCTCGGTGCGGAAAAACGGCGATTCAGAATTGCCGCGAGCTTTACGCTCGAAGAGCGGAATATGATTCTGGAAGTCGCTGAATGGTGTCAGCTTTCGCCGTCGGAAGTTCTTCGCCGTACGGCGCTGCTGCTAAAGATCAAACCGCCGCCGCCGAAGGTCAATCTCGAAGCGATCAGGTTAATCAATGAGATCAATAAGAATTTTTCTTTGCTCCTGAAAATGCTCGAAGAAGACCGCACGGTTGACGTAAGCGTCGCCGATACATATTTCAGAATTTTGGCAGGACTTAAATCCGTGATTATGGAGAGTAAATAAAGATGGCAATCGCAAAGGTCGGCAGCACGGGAAGTTCCTCCGGCGCAATCAACTACGTTTTGAGCGAGAACAAGGAAGCGACCAAACAGCCTGAAATTCTGGCGGGAAGCTTCGGCACGATGGCGGAAATCAAGAAAGAGTTTGATCTTTACAATAAGCTCAATTCTCGCGTTAAAAATCAGGCGACGCATATTTCCGTTTCATTCTCGCCGGGCGAAAAAGTCAAAACGGAAAAAAAGATCGAATTCGCCGAAAAGCTGCTCGAAAAACTCGATTTCAAAAATGTTCCGTTTCTGGTCGTCGAACACTTCGATAAAGATTACGAGCATTTCCACATCATCGCCGGCAGAATCCGTGACGACGGCACGACCGTCAAAGAATGGAAGATCGCCGAACGCACGATCGAGGCGACGAAAGAATTGGAAAGAGAATTAGGGTTAAAGCAGGTCGAATACAGGAAATCCGGCGACCGCCGCATAAAGACCAATGAATTCAAGCAAATGGAACGCACGAACGAATTGTCTGTAATGGTGGAAGCGAAGCTGACGATTGACGAAATTTTAAAGGATCAGCCGACTACGGAAGAATTCGTTACGAGCCTTCAACAATCCGGATTCGACGTGCGACCCAATATCTCCGAGAAAACCGGCAGAATGAACGGTTTCAGCTTCAAAAAAGATGATATGGCGTTTAAGTCTTCATCCATAGCCAAAAACTATTCGTGGAAAAACCTGCAAAAAAACGGCTTGAATTATGAACAGAAACGCGACACGGAATTTTTAATAGGACTCAAAAATGAATTTACCGAAAAACTTAATCTTGAAAGCGGAAGAGATCGAGCAGCTGAAGAAACAAAATCAATTACTGCGGGAACGGAACGAACACCTCGTCAATCAGAATTATCTGCTGGCGAAACAGATCGAACAAAAATGGGAGCAGATCGATACCAGACTACTGGATTTTCACATTATGATCCAACAATTAAATCTGGCGAAATACTTTCTTCTGCACCTGCTCTGGAAGCTGCAAAACAGTTTTCTCAAGCAGAACTATCTGACCGAACCCTTTCTGGATCTGGATATCGAGAAAAGCCTTTCGGCGCAGAAAGAAACGCAAAAGAAACTTCAGCATCTGAAAGATCAACGGGCGAAAAATTAAATCAGATTGAACTAGGTTTTTTCGAGCCGAAATTAAATCCGGCACCTGAGCGCAAACCGGAAAAAAATAAAGGTCAGGAAAAGGAGCGAGAAAGTAACGATTATCAATTAAACCGTTAATTGATAAATGTTAAGTCAAGGAAAAATGATCGTTGTCCCAAGATTCACGCTCTGCTTTCAAGTGTTCTTCAACTTCCTGAGGCGAAGAGAAAACTCTTTCATTCTGTATGCTTTGAAGTAAATCAAGCGCGGGTTGAGATTCTCTTTCATCGTTTGTCAGATTCTGCAGGATGAGCGTCGCCAGTTTAAGTTTTTCGCTATCCGGCAACCGCAAGATCGTTTGTTGAAAAATTGTTTGGGCGTTTTGCATATCATCATCAATATAACATTAGTCTTAAATCATAAAAATAATAAAAATCCGGAGATGCCGTATCTCGCTGAATTTCAAACAAATGTTTGTAAAAAAATCAGGTGATTAAGATAAGCCGGTCTAGCAGAAAGTAATTTTAAAGATGGTTCAAAAATAACTTTACAACATACATTTTAATTGTTGAAATACTTAGCTTTTTGCCATCTTACAATTTTGTGCCATACAATTTAGTGCTATTGATGAAAATGTCGGAATGATCGCGCTGTTTGAAATAAAAATCAGGGCGGAGAATAAAAATGAATGCAATTAAAAACGCGAAATTAAAGGCGTGAAATCGGAGTCTGAGACAACAGCTTTTTATCCGGGCAAGCAAAATCAGAAAATTGGGTATAATCGGGTATAAAATCGGGTATAGATTGAAAGAAAGTTTATTTTTTGCCGCGAACTTCCTCAATTATTTCGATCCATAACTCAAAAGTCGAATGATGTCTGATATTATCTTCGACATACACCCGAAGTTCCGGGATCTTATTTGACATATCTTAAATGCTCCGCCGACATATCGGATATGATATTCCAATGCTCGGCTTCTGCGGAACGATTTTGCAAAATCCAACGTTTTTCCGCTCCGGTCATATTTTGACGGCAAAGTGTATCTTCTTTTACCAGACGGGATTTTTCCAGTTCATCCAGCCGGCGTTTGAATTCGGCAGCTTTTTCAGTATCACCGGATCTTTCCGCCAGCTTGCTGGCGAGCGAAGTCAAAAAGCCGAGCCGATTCTGGAGGTCATTGAGTTTAGCGGCATCAACCAGGTTTTTCCATTCCATGTCGGGAAACTGAAGCAGAAGCCTACGGCTCTTGCAAAGTCACTTAAAAAGTTGAAAAGACCGATCTTAATTGTTTCAATGTAATTTACAACAATTATTTTGAACAAAAAAGAGGGTCTTTTCGATGATGGATATTAACACAAAACCAAAGTTATTTGAAACA
>JBGTIH010000145.1:0-33924 GCA_041745765.1 Pyrinomonadaceae bacterium
GTTTTCAATTTTATCGAAGAAGTTGATAAAATGGGGCAATTTCAAATCAAAAGCAGATTTACAAGAACAATTGGAGAAGTTTATAAACTATTTCAATCAAACAATGGCGAAGCCCTTTAAATGGACATTTAACGGTTTCCCTTTGAGAATTTGACTTGCGATTTATTTGCGGATTCTAATACTAGTGTTCAGTCAAGGCTGTTCTGACTTCATCCGCCAACTCAACCTTGACTGAATACTAGCTGCGTAGGAACGGTATATTTTTATGCCGTTTCTACGGACGGATGTCAATCGGCAGTTTCGCGCAATTAAAGTTCGTTCAAATAGTTTATCAAAATGTCGTTATGCTTCAGACAAGTCGTTTTTCCGCCCCGCATTTGAAAAGAGCGCGTCTGTTTCGGTAAATCGGTAGCGTATATTTTGGATGAAAGCGGCGCGGCGGGCAGACTGAACATCTCAAACCGGCGGCTCAAAAAAGATTCGAGCGCATCAGCCGGAAGCGGCTTGCTGAACAGATAACCCTGCATTTCGTCGCATCCGAGTTTAGACAAAAGCGCTGACTGCGCTTCGGTTTCAACGCCTTCGGCAACGGTCTTTAAGCGAAGGTTACGCGCCAGCGTAATGATCGTTTTAACAATCGCCCTATCGTTCGCGTTGTCGGCGACATCGGTCACGAACGCGCGGTCAATCTTCAGCCTGTCAATCGGTAAGTTCTTGAGATGCGAGAGCGATGAATAACCGGAACCGAAATCGTCAATCGAAAGTTTGACACCGAGATTTTTCAAACAGAGCAATGTTTCAATTGTCTGTTCAGCGTTATTGATCAGGAGACTTTCGGTTATTTCCAGTTCCAGATACTGCGGTTCGAGCTGTGCTTCGGTCAAAATGCGGCTCACAGTTTCAACCAGATTGTTCTGCTGAAACTGTCTGAGCGAAAGATTGACACCAACCCGCAACGGCGCGAAACCGGCGCGCTGCCACGCGGCATTTTGTTCGCAGGCAGCGCGCAGAACCCATTCGCCGAGCGGCACGATCAGACCGGTCGCTTCGGCAATCGGAATAAATTCGAGCGGCGGCACCATTCCCAATTTCGGATGTTGCCACCGCACGAGAGCTTCCGTTCCGGTCATCTTTCCGGTTGCCGCGCAGATTTGCGGTTGGTAATGCAAAACGAATTCATCGCGTTCGATTCCGCGCCGGAGACTGTTCTCGAGCGACAAATTTTTCAACGCCCGCTCGTGCATATCCGTCGTGTAAAACTGGTAATTGTCGCCGCCGTTGTGGCGCGCACGGTGCAGGGCTGTGCTGGCATTTTTCAGCAACGTCTGACAATCAATGCCGTCATTCGGTGCGATACTGATGCCGAAGCTGGCAGTAACAAAAAGCTCCTGTTCGTCGTATTCAAAAGGCGAAAGCAGATAATTTTTGATTTTTTGCGTAATCTTGGCGCAGTCTTCCGCGCCGTCCACTTCGGTTGCCAGCAGAGCGAACTCACCGCCCCCGAAATACGCCGCCGTATCGGTTTTCCGAATGCAGTTTGCAAGGCGTTCGGCAAAATCGTGCAAAAGCTTGTCTCCGACAGCGTGTCCGAGCGTGTCAGCGATATTTTTAAAGCGGTCGAGAGCGATAAAGATGATTGCCGATATTTTTTGTTTATCGCCTGATTTGCTCAATTCGTGAGACAAACGGTCGCGGAAAAGCGTCGGATTCGGCAAATTAGTGAGCGAATCGTAGAAAGCCATTCGATTGACTTTTTCTTCGGCTTGCTGGCGTTCATTGATTTCCTGGTGCAGCTGCGCCGTCCGCTCGACAACCAGTTTCTCTAATTGATTATCGTAAAGTTTCTTTGTCAGGCGCAGTGATTGATGTTCGAGTGCGCGTGCGACGACTGTTTCAACGAGCTCGAAGGAGAATGGTTTGGTGATATAGTCAAATGCTCCGGCGCGTATCGCTTTGAGGGCGTTCTCGATATTCTGCAGACCGCTGATCATTATGACAATCGTATCGGGCGCCAGATCGCGGACTTGCGGAATCATTTCCAACCCGCTGATGCCCGTCATCTGAATATCGCTGATGACCAAATTAAATTTTTGGGTTTGAAGCAGTTTCAAGGCTTCTTCGGCAGAACCGGCTTCGAAGCATTCATAAGTTTCGCCGAGTAATTCGCACAAAACCTTTCTGACGAGCGGCTCGTCATCAACCATTAAAATACGCACTTGACCGCCATTGTTTTTTAACATAAATTCATCATTTGTCCATAATGGAAAAACCGTTGATAACAAAGTGAAAGACACACTTTTGCAATTTTAAAATTATGTATTTGGGGTAGGTTTATAAAACAGGAGAGATTGCTTACTTGTAATATGTAACTAAAAATCATAATGAACTGGATAATCGTCGCCAGCGCAATAAGGAATCAATCAAATACCGTGCCATTGATCAAATTAGTAAATTTACTTCTAAATTCTACAAATTATTATAGGAGTTACGCAGTTGAACAATTATTTGATAAAAATAAAGTATGAATCCGCCAAAAGTCAGGGACGAAGATTACATTAACTTTATTATCGCCACGCCACGCACAGTTACTGCCACCGAAGCCTCGTCGTGCCAGCCTGAGAGCACAAACGCTCCGTCGCACGATGCTTTTACACGGCTTCTGTCGCGTCTTGAACCCGACCCGGAAGCGCTGTGGACGGAGGCAAAAACGCAGATTGACTTGAATCGGGGCATTTTGGTTCTCGATGATTCGACTTTGGAAAAACCCTACTCGCCGTTTAACGCTTTGCTCTATCGGCATTGGTCGGGCAAGCAGGGCAGAGTGGTTGAAGGTATCAATTTGATAACTTTGCTGTGGACGGACGGTGATCGCTGTGTGCCGATTGATTACCGCGTGTTTGATAAAGACCGCGACGGCAAAACCAAAAATGACCATTTCGCGGAAATGCTGCTTGCCGCCTTTGAGCGTGGGTTTAATCCCGAGTTGGTGTGTTTCGATAGTTGGTACGCTTCGATTGAGAACCTTAAACTGGTTCGCGCATTTGGCTGGCATTTTCTGACGCGGCTCAAGTCAAACCGCCAAGTCCGGGTCGGCACGGGCAAACTGCAAGCCGTCTCGGAAGCCGGGTTATGCGGTGGCAACGGGACAATTTGCTGGCTCAAAGGATTTGGAGAAATCAAAGTATTTCGGGTTCGCGCCACAGACGGCACATCGGAATACTGGGCGACGAACCTTCCTAATATGAGCGAGGCAGAGCGCGAGAAATATGCTTTGGCGGCATGGCGAATTGAAATGTATCATCGCGGTTTGAAACAACAATGTCTGATCGAGCGGGCGCAGTGCCGAAGGTTGCGTCCGGTGTTAAATCACATCGGGCTGTGTATTCGGGCGTTTTTGCGCCTTGAGAGTCATTGTTATCGAGAAAAAATGAGTTGGATGGAAGCGAAAACCGGAATTATTCGAGAGGCGGTGCGAGGATATTTATCGAATCCGCTTTATTGTTCGCTTCCAACTGCGTAACTCCTATATTAGAGATTTATAAAAATAAAAAAAACTTTATTAATTATAAGCCGGGACTATTAGCCTCACTTTATGGGCGGAATGGGACATTTTTACCATACTTGATTAGGTTACTGTAAATAATTCGTGCAAAATTAATTTAATGAATTGCCGTGCAGTTTTAGCGGTTTGCATTTATCAATTCGTCAACTAAAGCCGCACGGCAATTTAAAGGAAGCACGTACGCGCTTATTTATCAGTAACCTTGATTAGAAATGGTGGTTAAATTCAAAATCGAAAATGTTGTAATGGTGCAGGGCGATGAAAGAATAATTCCGCATCGCTCCGGCAAAATCTTCCGGGCAACGCCTGGAAATTGACTGCAAAACGCGAGGGAACGAAAATTGCGTTCGCGCAAAATGGGCAAGGCGGCAAAATCGGATATTTCGTGCGCGACAACGGCGCAATTTTCGATATGGCTTACGCCGATAAGTTATTCGTCGTGTTTCAACTTTCCAAACCTTTTATGCAAAATAATATGAAACCTCTCAAAGCTTTAATTGTCGAAGATTCCAAGGAAGACGCAGTGTTATTGCTGCATCATTTGTTGAAAGAAGAATACGACGTTCAGTCGGAAATTGTGCAGACCGCAGCGGAGATGAAAACCGCACTCGCCGAGGGTGTCTGGGATATTATTCTTTCCGATTATTCAATGCCGCAATTTTCGGGTTTAGAAGCGTTGTCCATATTGCAGCAAAGCGGACTCGACATTCCTTTTATCGTTATTTCGGGAACAATCGGGGAAAGCGTCGGAGTCGAAGCTATGGTGTGCGGTGTTGACGATTATATAATGAAAGATAATCTGGCGCGGCTCGCTCCGGCAATCGAACGCGAATTGGAAAATGCGGCGAGAAGGCGAAAGCAGAAACAAGCAGAAGATTCACTTTATTATTTGGCTTCGATTGTCGAGTCTGCCAAAGATTCAATTATCAGCATCAGTTTTGACGGAATTATCACGGGTTGGAACAAATCAGCCGAATTGTTGTATGGATATTCGGCGGATGAAGCCGTCGGCAAGCCTTTGACGATGCTCACAATGCCCGAAGACCTGAGAGAAATTCTGGATAACATAGACGAAATCAAACACAGCCGGCAGGTTGAAGTTTTCGAGATCGAAAAAATCGGCAAAGACGGTCATCATACAATTCTCGAATTAACGCTTTCACCGGTTAAAAATGACGACGGCGAGGTAAGCGGCATTTCGATCATCGCTCGCGACATCACCGAGCGCAAGCGAGCAAAAGAAGAACTGCGCCGGAGCGAAGTGCTTCTTGCCAACGCTCAGCGGATCGCTCATATCGGAAGCTGGGATTGGGATATTCAAAACAATCACCTTTCCTGGTCTGAAGAAATTTACCGCATTTTCGGTCTCTCAAGTTCCGATTTTGAAGGCACATTTGAAGCCTTTCTCGCAACCGTTCACCCGGATGACAGACATTTTGTTCAAACAGCGATCGAAGCAGCGCTGACCCAAAAGACTTCATATGAGCTGGAACATCGCATCATCCGCCCGGACGGTGAGGAAAGAATCGTCTGCGAAATGGGCGAAGTTACATTTGATGAATCAGGCAATCCGATGCATTTTATCGGAACGGTGCAGGACATTACCGAACGCAAATGTGACGAAAAGGCTTTGGAAAATTCCGCGAAACGCGAACGGGCGATGATTGAAAACTCGCTCGACGTGATCTGCGCAGTTGACGCGGAAGGCAAATTCGTTTCAGTCAGTCCGGCATCTTTGAAAATCTGGGGCTATTCGCCCGAGGAACTCATCGGACAGCACTTTATTGAATTTGTCGCGCCGGAAGACGTTGCTAAATCCAATGAGGCGGCACTCAAAATTATGTCCGGCAGTGAAGCGAGAGATTTCGAGAACCGGTACATTCACAAAAACGGTTCGCCGGTTAATATCAGGTGGGCGGCTTTTTGGTCGGAAAAAGATGGTTTAATGTTCTGCGTCGGACGCGACATCACCGAGCGAAAAGAAGCTGAAGCCGAAATGCGGCTGATGAAAAGCGCGGTTGATTCGATTGGAGAAGGCGTTGTAATAACCGATGCGCAAAAACCGGATAACCCGATTATTTATACGAATGCCGCTTTTGAAAAAGTAAAAGGATATAAGTTTGAGGAAGTCAAAGGGCGAAATTGCCGCTTTTTGCAGGGAGCGGAAACAAATTCGCAAACCGTTGACGAAATCAGAGAAGCACTCAAACAGGAAACCTCCTTTCGCGGCGAAATTCTCAACTACCGTAAAAACGGCGAGCCATTTTGGAATGACCTGAGCATTTCGCCTGTCTTTGACCAATCAGGACATTTGACGAACTTCGTCGGAGTTCAGCAGGACATCAGTGAGCGCAAACAGGCTGAAGAAATACTGCGGGCGAGCGAGGCAAAATTCAAAAAACTGTTTGACTCAAGCATCATCGGAATTACTATTACCAGACTGGACGGCTCTATTGTCGAGGCTAACGATGTTTTTCTCAAAATAGTCGGCTATTCACGAAGCGAACTGCTGGCGGGAAAATTACGTTGGGACGAGATGACTCCGCCGGAAATTCTCTGGCAGGATGAGCGCGCTAAAGAACAATTACTCAAATTCGGATCTTCGATTCCGCGCGAGAAAGAATATATCCGAAAAGACGGCAGCCGCGTTCCGGTTATGGTTGGTAGCACTCTTTTGAATGACTCAGAAAATAATATTATTGCTTATGTTATTGACATCAGCGAGCGCAAACGCGCCGAAGACGCATTGCGGGAAAGTGAGATTTGGATGCGGACAATTCTCGACACCGAACCTGAGTGTGTCAAAATTCTCGGTTTCAGGGGCGAGTTGCTGGATATGAATCCGGCAGGCTTGGCGATGATCGAAGCCGATTCATTAGAGCAGGTGCGCGGTTTGGAAACCGTCAAACTTATTGTACCGGAACATCGCAAAGCCTTTGCTAAAACAACGAAAAATGTGTTAGCCGGCAGCACTGAAACTCTCGAATTTGAGATTATCGGACTAAAAGGCACGCGTCGCTGGCTGGCAACTCACGCCGTTCCGATGCGGGATCAGGCAGGCGAAATCACTTCGCTGCTCGCCGTAACGCGGGATATAACTGATCACAAACTTATTGAAAAAGAAAGATCACTGCTGACGGCTCAAATCGAACAGCAGCACGAACGGCTCAATAATATTGTCGCCAATGTGCCGGGCGTTGTTTGGGAAGCGTGGGGCGAGCCGGATAGCGCGACGCAGAAAATTGATTTCGTCAGCGATTACGTGGAAACTTTGCTTGGCTACACAGTTGAGGAATGGATTTCCACACCTAACTTCTGGCTTTCTATTGTCCATCCTGAAGACAAAGAATGGGTTGCCCGTGAAGCAGCCGAGAATTTTCACTCGGGCGAAGGCTCCACAAGGCAATTTCGCTGGATTGCCAAAGACGGACGCATCGTTTGGGTAGAATCGCAGACGACAGTTATTCGCGATGAAACCGGTCAGCCAACCGGTTGGCGCGGCATTGATATAGATATTACTGAGCGCAAGCGGTTAGAGGAAGAACGTGCTGCGTTATTAGCCGAACTGGATTCGGAAAAAGCGCGTCTTCAACATATTTTCGATAATTCGCCGTCATACATTTTTTCATTGCGCGGACCCGATTTTGTTTTTGAAATGGCTAACCCCGCTTATTATCAGTTGGTCGGTCATCGCAATTTGATAGGCATTCCCGCGAGCGAAGCACTTCCTGAAACCCAAGAACTAGCTGAAATAAAAGATCAGGTCTATAAAACCGGCGAACCTTTTATCGGCAAGGAGGTGCCTGTAAAATTGCAGCGGCAGGACGGTTCGGGACCGGAGCAACACTATCTAAACTTCGTCTATATGCCGCTGCGGGAAGCAGATGATTCGATTTCGGGAATTATCAGTTACGGAATGGATGTTACCGAACAGGTTTTATCGAGATTCAAGATTCAGGAAAGTGAAGAGCGATACCGCTTTTTATTTGACAATAATCCGCTTCCGATGTGGGTTTTCGATTTGGAAACGCTCGCTTTTCTATCGGTTAATGATGCAGCCGTCATTCACTACGGTTATTCGCCTGAAGAATTTTTATCAATGTCTGTTATAGATATTCGTCCATTGGAAGATATTCCTTTTTTTCGTGAAAACATAGCAAAAGACACGCCCGGAAATAGGACTTCTGGAGTTCTTAGGCATACAAAAAAGGACGGGACAATTATTGATGTCGAGGTAACTACCAATCAATTGATCTTTAACGGAAAAAAAGCCAAGCTCGTGCTGGCAAACGATGTTACCGAGCGGAAACTGGCAGACAGAAAAATCAGAGAGAGCGAAGATCGGTACCGGATTGTCGCTGAAACGGCGAACGATATAATCATTACAATTGACGAAAATTCTTCGATTTTATTTGTCAATTCGGCGGTAGAAAAAACTTTAGGTTACAAACCTGAAGAATTAACAGGTGAAAATCTGACAATCATTGTTCCCGAACGGCACCGGGCAACGCACAGATTCGCAATGAATCGCTATTTGCAAACCGGCAGAAAGAACATTCCCTGGAACGGTTTGGAAATTCAGGCGCTTCACCGTGACGGAAGTGAGAAAGAAGTCGAGATTTCCTTTAATGAGTACCGCGAAAACAATAAACGCTTATTTACCTCTGTCATACGGGACATTACCGAGCGCAAAAAAGCCGAAACGGCTTTGCAACAGGCTGAAGACAAATACCGCAGTCTGGTCGAATCATCTCCCGCTGTTATTTATCTAGCCGAACCCGTTCCGCCGTATGCTCCGATTTATGTCAGTCCGAACATCGCTATGTTCGGATATACCATCGAAGAATGGCTGAGCCGGGATGATTTTTGGGTTAGTCTTATTCACCCGGAAGACAAAGACCGTGTTCTTCATATTACCGAAAATGCTATGCGGCAAGGTCTGGATACGGATCTTGAATACCGCATTACCACCCGCGACGGGACAATTCGCTGGCTGCAGGATCGTGGACGTTTTGTTTCAGATGAGCAGGGAAACAGAACCGGATGGCAGGGAGTAATGTTAGATATTACCGAAACAAAGGTTTTGGAAGAACAGCTCCGTCAATCGCAGAAGCTCGAATCGGTCGGACGACTGGCGGGCGGCATCGCGCACGACTTTAATAATATGCTGACGGCAATCAACGGTTATAGTGATTTAACCTTGAGAAGACTCGAAGCCGATAATCCGCTGCGGCAAAACATCCTAGAGATCAAGAAAGCGGGCGAGCGTTCGGCACAATTGACGCATCAGCTTCTGGCATTCAGCCGTCAGCAGGTTATGAAGCCCGTCGTTCTTAATCTTAACGAAGTAATTACTGATACAATTAAGCTGCTTGAGCGGCTTATCGGGGAAGATATCAAACTGGTCATCGCGCTTAACCCTAAAACCGGACTCGTAAATGTAGATCCGGGACAATTATCGCAAATTATCGTGAACCTGGCGGTCAACGCGCGCGATGCGATGCCGGACGGCGGTAAATTGACTATTGAAACGGCAAACGTCTTTCTCAAACCGCAGGATGCTAAACAAAAGCTAGACACTCTGCCGGGTGCTTACGTAATGCTTTCGGTCTGCGATACGGGACAGGGTATTGACGACAAAATTCAAGAGCAAATTTTCGAGCCATACTTTACGACGAAAGAATTAGGTAAAGGCACCGGTTTAGGATTGGCAACTGTGTACGGCATCGTCAAGCAGTCCGGCGGTAACATCGAATTTGAGAGTGAATTAGGAGGCGGAACAACCTTCAAGGTTTATCTGCCGCGTGTCGCCGGGCAGTCCGATGCCGTGGAGTTAACCGACGCTTCGGCTGAATTTCTTGCCGGAACAGAAACGATTCTGCTGGTTGAAGATGAAGAACTGGTGCGCAATATGACAAGGAAGATGCTTGAAACCTGCGGCTACACAATAATCGAAGCCCGCGATGGATTTGAAGCATTGAAAATTCTCGATGCCGAAGATTGTCAACCTGATTTGCTGATGACCGATGTGGTAATGCCGCAGATGGGCGGGCGTGAATTAGCAGAAAAAATAAATGAAAAAATGCCGGACATGAAAATTCTCTTTACTTCCGGCTATACCGATGACGCGGTGATGCGGAAAGGCATTATCGAAACTAACACTAATTTTATTCCAAAGCCGTTCACTTTCGATGACTTAAGCCGTAAGATCAGAAAAATACTCGATGCCGAATAACTCAAAGTTAATCAATCGCCTGTTTCACGGTTAAATTAGAGCGGATTTTGGAAACTGTGTTCAAACTCATAAATCAGCTCCGGAGGAGCGTGATATTTATAGAAAAAGCGTCAAATATACGAAGCGAGTTCCGTAGGAACGGCATAACAATATGCCGTTCCTACGGAACTCAACTAAAATTTGCTCACTGCTTAACAAAATCTAAATTAAAGTTGCACACAAAGTAGATACTCTTGATTCGCATAGTTGATGTTGCCTGAGGTGAATAAACTTTTCGCTTCAATCTTTAAGGTTGATATTCAAAAGGCTAAAGGACTATAGAAATTTTGGTAAGAAGTTGTATTTGCTAACAAATGTCCTCTTATACCCAAAAAACTGAGGCAAATCGCCCCACCTTTAGAATTATTGCCGCAGTCAGAAATCATCTGAAACAATTTTTTGCAGTATTTTGGGTATTTTTGAACTTAGGCGCGGCTGGCATTGTAATTGCAAGTATAGATGTTTGGTTAAACAAGTTCGTCGAACCATTCGGGATTGTTTAATGTAATAATCGCTACCCAATTTTTAACTTTATTATCCATTGTTTGAAATTGCTTTAACAAAACATCAACGTAATGTTTTATTGTTGATTTTCAATTTTTTCTACTTTAAATTTGTCACATTTTATCAACAAACCTAACCACTTATCTGATTATCAAATTAAACCGCGTGTTTTAATTGTTGATGATGAAGCGGTCGTACGCCAATTGTTCAGAAGTTGTTTGTCGGAGCAGTATGAGTGCAGCGAAGCTTCTTCGACAGCCGAAGCGCTTGTGCAACTTGCCGAAGAGGAATTTGCGCTGGTCATTGCCGATGTCATTATGCCGGGATTATCAGGCATTGAGCTGCTGCGGAAAATTGTCGAAACTTATCCGTACACCGCCGTTATTATGGCTTCGGGCATCAATAATTCGCAACGTGTCCTCGATGCTTTGCGGGTCGGAGCATTTGATTATTTGATCAAACCGTGTGATTTATTCGTGCTTGAAATGACGGTCGAACGCGCTTTGGCGCATCGGACGCTACTTCTTAATGCACGGCAGTATAAACTCGATTTGGAAAAACGAAACGTCGAGCTGGCGAGCGGTAAATCCGAGTTGGAACGTCTTCAGGAACAAATTATTCACAGTGAAAAAATGGCTTCGCTCGGACAACTCGCCGCCGGTGTCGCTCATGAATTAAATAATCCGGTGGGGTTTATCTATGGGAATTTAGACGTTTTAAATCAAACTATTGCCGGATTAACAGACCTGCTCGATTACTACGATCACAATGAACTTCCCGAAAGTATCGCCTCCGGCGCGACAACAATTAAAAAACAGATTGATTACGAAACTTCGCGCGCGGATTTGAGTTCGATCATCAACGATTGTCGTGACGGAGCGCAGCGCATCCGCGACATCGTCCAAAACTTGCGCACCTTTTCACGGCTCGACGAAGCCGAATTCGCCAAAACGGACGTTCACGAAGGAATTGATTCGACCGTCCGTTTGTTATCAAGCTACTACAGCTCCGGCAATATCACACTGATTCGGGATTACGGCGAGCTTCCGCCGATTGATGCTTTTTCGGGGCAGTTGAATCAAGTTTGGATGAATCTGCTCGTCAACGCCGCGCAAGCTGTCGGCGCGAAAAACGGTGAGGTGCGGATCATTACATCGGTTGTCGAAGAATCGGTTGTCATCTCTATTGAAGATAGCGGCTGCGGCATTCCGAAGGAACATCTGAGCCGGATTTTCGATCCGTTTTTTACAACAAAACCTGTTGGCGAAGGCACCGGACTCGGGCTTTCTATTACGTTCGGCATCGTCGAGCGGCACGGCGGAACAATCCGGGTCGAAACGCACATTGATGAAGGAACGACTTTTACCGTCACTCTACCGATACACATTGACATTCCGTTAACTGCTGCGGCTGTTAACGGAAAATTGTAAAAATATATTATTGCAACCTTAAAATATTATGAACTATAAAATTCTAGTTGTTGATGACGAACCGGCTAATCTAAGACTCCTCGAACGGCTTTTCCGCAGTGAATACCAGGTGGTCAGCGCGGCTTCAGGCAATGATGCGCTCGAATTGCTCAAACGGCACGATTTTGCGCTAATCATCTCCGACCAGCGAATGCCGGGAATGACCGGCATCGAATTTCTCAAACGAGCCGCGACGATGCGTCCGCATACAGTTCGCATAATTCTGACCGGCTACACGGACGTTAACGCGCTGGTCGAAGTTATCAACTCCGGCGTGGTTTATAAATATGTTGCAAAACCCTGGGTCAATGAAGATTTGCAGCAAACAATCGTCAGAGCGATCGAGCATTACGAAACAATTAAACGGCAGTATGAGCTGACCATTCAAAACAAGCGTTTAGTTGAAAATGTCAATCGAATGGAGCGGTTATGCGTCCGTTTGATCGGCGAAACGCTTGATTTGAAAGATACTTTCCTGCATCAATACTCCCAGCGCGTCAGCGGTTATGCAACCGCCGTCGGTTATCGTCTTAATCTGAGCGGCGCAGAACTCGAACAGCTGTCACTCGCCGCATTTTTGCACAAAGTCGGAAAAATTGGCATTCCGGATATCTTTTTGGATGAAACTTCACTGCTTCCCGATGACGAATACAGAAGCCGCGAACACTGTGCGGAACGCGCGGTGCAGATGTTGGCGAGCATTCCCGAAATGGGTGAAATTGCGGCGGCAGTTCGTCATCATACCGAATATTTTAACGGCACCGGCTTTCCGGAAAATCTGGCGGCTGAACAAATTCCGCTCTTTTCACGCATTATCGCAGTCGCCACCGCGTATGACGAGATGACAATGCCGCGTGATGCGAGCAAAATTTTCTCGAGTGCTGAAGCGGTAGAAAAATTGCGCGACGGTATCGGAAAACAATTCGACGGAAACGTCGTCGAAGCGTTCTGCAAAATAGAATCAATCGAGAAAATTCAGGAGACGATTGAAAGCGGAATTACCGGAATGCAGCTTTCTGAATCGCGTATTGCATGTGATTCGGAAAATATGTGTATCGGCGATGTTTTGCAAAAATTTAAGACCGAACCGCTGCTCGCGCTGGAAGTTTTGAAAACAGGCAACGCGGAGCCCAACATTAAGCCGACGGCGGAGCTAATGTCGCTGATGTCGAAAATTGGAGAAGCGAAACTGCGCTTATTGCTTAACCAATCCGGATTGCCGTCAAATGATGAATTTACGAAAGCCCGAACGATTTATGCGCTACGCCGCGCTGTCGCTGCCCAATTGCTTGCCGCTCACACCGGCGTTCTACATCCCGATGAGGCTTATACTTTGGGCTTGCTCTACGATGTCGGCGAAACTCTGCTGATTAAATTATTTCCTGACGAGATGCGCGGGTTGAGAGATTTTGATTCTGAATTACGCGCCCGGCAGCAGGTTGAAATCTTCGGCATTGATGCCGCGCAAATCAGCCGTTGGATGCTCGAAACCTGCGGATTGCCCCGCGCTTTGACAGCCGCCGTCGAAAATCATCCGTATTTTATGCGCGTCAACAATCCCTCCGCCCTTTTGATGCAGATGGCGTGCGAAATTGCCGAAGCCGAACCGGATCAAAAATCTACGGCGATGAATTGTATTGAAAGCAGTACTCTGGAAGTTTTAAATCTCAGCCGCAACGATTTAAACAAAATTTTCGACCGCGTCAATTTCATAATTGACGGGCGCGTTGAAATGCCGGAAGAAATTCCCGAACTCGTCTATTAGAATTTATGATGAACGATCAACCTCACATTGAGATAAGCCAAGCTCTGACGGTTCCGGCAGGTTTCGGGCGGCTTGGCAAAGTTCCGTTTTGGTCTTGTGTCATTGTTTCTCTGATAAGTGTTTCGGTCTTGCTCGGTTGGTCATTTGAAATTGATTTTCTGAAACGTATCATTCCCGGATATGTTTTTATGAATCCGACCACAGCAGTGACATTTATCTTGGCGAGCATCGCTTTATGGCTCGTCCAAGGCGCGGATTCACTGCAAAATCGTGTCGTTCAAATTTGCGCCGCTGTTGTGGCAACCGTCGGTTTAATCAAATTATGCGCGCTTTTCGGCTTTTTCGACATTGGCATTGACCGGATACTTTTCGCCAGTAAGTCTTTAGATAATGTTAGCGGAGAGTTAAACCGGATGGCTCCGAATACCGCTGTGAATTTTTTGCTGTTCGGCGCGGCACTTTTGTTATTTAACTTAAGGTCGAATCGCAAAGATTTTTTCCCCGCGCAATATCCGGCGATGCTCGTCTTTTTGAGTTCGTTCGTCGCGATAATCGGTTATTTATACGGTGCTGAATCTTTTATTGCTTTTAACCCGATGGCGATTCACACGGCATTCTCGTTTTTGCTGCTGAGTGTCGGGCTGCTTCTTTCGAGACGGGAACAAGGGCTGATCAAAGAAGTATTCAGCCGTCATCCCGGCGGACGGGCAGCGCGGCGATTATTGCCTTGGGTTATAGTTATTCCGCTGGTTTTAGGCTGGCTGCGGTTATACGGCGAAAAAAACGGTTTTTATAAAGCTGAAACGGGAACTGCGATTCTTATCGTGTCCATCCTTCTGGTTTTCGTTTTAATTATTTTAAATAATGCGCGTTTAATGAATAAATCCTCGGTCGAACACGAGCAAACCGTCCAGGCTTTGAATGAAGCCACAAAACGCGAATTGGCGGTAATTCGCAACGCGCTCGACGTGATTTGCACAATTGACGCGCAGGGAAATTTTGCCAGCATAAATCCGGCTTGTTTCAGAATGTGGGGCTATCAGCCAGCCGAACTGATCGGTCGTTCTTATGTTGATCTGGTTGTGCCGGAAGATGTCGCCAAAACAATCGAATCAACGGCGAGCAATATGTCGGGCGAAGAACTTACCGATTTTGAAAATCGCTACCGGCACAAAGACGGAACGATTGTGAACCTGATGTGGACTTCTCACTGGTCGGAGAGCGAGCAGTTGATGTTTGCCGTCGCCCACAACATTACCGAACGCAAAAATGTCGAAGTAGAATTGAAGGATTTTGCCGCCCGGCTCGAACGCAGTAATTCCGAATTGCAGGATTTCGCCTCGGTCGCCGCGCACGATCTGCAGGAACCGCTCCGCAAAGTGCAAGCCTTCGGCGACCGTCTCAAAGCCAAGTGCGGCGATGCGCTGACCGAAGCCGGACTTGATTATTTAGAGCGAATGCAGAAAGCCGCCGGTCGGATGCAGGTTTTGATCGAAGATTTAATGACCTTCTCGAGAGTAACGACTCAGGCGCAGCCGTTTGTTCCGGTTGACTTGCAACTGGTGGCGGAAGAGGTTTTGTCCGATTTGGAAATGCGCATCGAAACATCGAACGGGCGAGTCGAAATCAGCAAATTGGCAACCATTGATGCCGATCCGACACAGATGCGCCAGTTACTTCAAAATTTGATCAGCAACGCGCTGAAATTCAATCGTCCCGGCATACCGCCCGTTGTTAAAGTCGGCGGGCAGTTTCTTGAAAACAATTCCGGGAATGCTAACGAAAAAAGCACCGGCGCAATCTATCGCTTAACGGTCGAAGACAACGGCATCGGGTTTGAGTCTAAATATGTTGACCGTATTTTCAAGGTGTTTCAGCGTCTGCACGGGCGAACCGAATATGAAGGAACGGGCATCGGGTTGGCAGTTTGCCGCAAAATCACTGAACGGCACGGCGGCGATATCACAGTCAAATCGGTGCCGGGTGAAGGAACGATTTTTATCGCAGACTTGCCGATAAAACAACTGGGAGAAAAATTAAACAATGAATAATTTGAAACGGAGTGTTGTAATTTTAATTGCCGACGATGATGCGGATGACCGCTTGCTGGCAAAAGAAGCGTTGGAGGAAAACCGACTGTCAAATGAGATTCGATTTGTCGTTGACGGCGAAGATTTGATGGATTATTTGCTTCGTCGCGGCAAATATAATGGGACGAGCAACGTGCCGCGTCCCGGCTTGATTCTGCTTGACCTGAATATGCCGAAAAAGGACGGACGCGAAGCACTCAAGGAAATAAAAGCCGATCCGGAACTCCGGCAAATTCCGATTGTCATCCTCACCACTTCTAAAGCTGAAGAGGATATTTACCGCACATACGATTTGGGTGTCAATTCTTTTATTACTAAACCGGTTTCATTCACGGCACTTTCCGAAGCTATGAAGACGCTGGCGAAATACTGGTTTGAAATCGTTGATCTGCCGCCCGATGCGAATCAAAAACGCGGGGATTCGGAGTAATTAATATGAAAAAACCTTTAATACGCATTTTGCTGGTCGAAGACGACGAAGATGATTACTTTCTAACCCGCGAGCTGCTCGACGAAATTACGGCATTTGATCACGAACTGCATTGGGCGGCTAGTTATTCAGCGGGTAAACTAGCGATTACCGAAAAACCATTCGATATCTGCCTGATTGATTATCGTCTCGGCGAACACACCGGACTCGAGTTATTGCGCGAAGCGATTAGCGAAGGATGCGACACTCCGATGATTTTGCTGACCGGACAGGATGATCCCGCAATTGATCTGGAAGCAATGGATGCCGGCGCTGCGGATTTTTTGATAAAAGGAAAAGCTGAAGTTTCGATTCTAGAACGCGCAATCCGCTATTCTCTTGAACAAAAGCGCACTGACAAGGTTTTGGAAGAAGTGGTCAAACGCGAACGGGCGATGATTGAAAACTCACTCGATGTAATTTGCACCATTGATGCCGAAGGTCGCTTTATCAGTATCAATCCGGCTTGTTTCAAAATGTGGGGTTACCAGCCGGATGAACTTATCGGTCGCCCGTATATTGATTATGTCGCACCGGAGGATGTCGCGAAAACAATAGCGAAAGACGCGAGTATCGAGTCGGGCAACGAAGCTACTAATTTTGAAAACCGGTATCTGCATAAGAACGGTTCGCTGGTTCATGTCAGATGGACGGCACACTGGTCGGAAAGCGAGCAACTGATATTTTGTGTCGCTCATAACATAACCGAGCGCATACAGGCTGAAGAACTCCTGACTCAGCAGCGCATTTTTACCAGTGCAATCACAAATAACATCGGCGTAGGTATCTACGCACTCGATAATAAAGGATGTATAACATTTGTGAATCCGGCGGCGGAAAAGATACTCGGCTGGAAGGAAGAAGAATTATTGGGAAGAAATATTCACGAAATGATTCACTACCGGCGTGCCGACGGAACGCCGGTCCCTAAAGAAGATTGCCCGCTTTTGAAAGTTTTGCAAAACGGCGAAACCGTTTACCTGGACGATGACGTATTTATAAACAAGAATGGAAAAGCCATTTCGATTTCCTGCACATCAGTCCCGATTATCACCAACGGGCAAATCGCCGGCGGAGTATTTAGTTTCCACGACATCTCCGAGCGTAAGCGAATCGAAGAAGAACTGGAACAAACCCGCGACGCGGCACTCGAATCGGTGCGGCTCAAATCCGAGTTTTTAGCCAATATGAGCCACGAAATCCGAACACCGATGAACGGTGTGATCGGAATGACCGAGATTCTGCTCGATACAAATCTCAGCGAAGAGCAGCGCGATTGCGCTTCTACCATTCAGTCAAGCGCCGGCGGACTGCTCAGAATTATTGATGATATTCTCGATTTCTCGAAAATCGAAGCCGGACAACTGCATTTTGAGAAAATAGATTTTGATTTAAGAGAATGCGTCGAATCTCCCATCGAACTGCTTGCCGAACGAGCGCAATCAAAAGGACTCGAATTAGCCTCGCTGGTTTATCAAGGCGTGCCGACGCTGCTCTGCGGCGATCCCGGACGACTCAGACAAATTATGACGAATTTAATCGGTAATGCCATTAAGTTCACGGAAAAAGGCGAAGTAACCGTCAGCGTCCGCAAACAAAGTGATGAGGGCAAATATGCATCACTCCGTTTTGAAATTACCGATACCGGCATCGGAATTTCCGAGCAGGAGCAGAGCCGTCTCTTTCACGCTTTTACACAAGCCGACGGTTCAACGACGCGCAAATACGGCGGCACGGGTTTGGGGTTGGCGATCTCGAAACAACTCGTCGAGATAATGGGCGGCGAAATCGGGGTCAAAAGTACGCCCGGGAAAGGCTCCACTTTCTGGTTTACGGCGAATTTTGAAAAACAGGTGAATCAGACTCCGGCGGTTCGGTCAATTCGTGATATTTCGCTCGAAGGTGTTCGCGTTTTGATAGTGGATGACAATGCCACAAACCGCCGAATTTTTCTTCACCAAACGGCATCGTGGGGAATGATTGCGGCGGAAGCCGATTCGGGCAAGCAGGCACTCGAAATGCTGCGCGAAGCATCCAACGATAAACCATTCAAGATTGCGATTCTCGATATGATGATGCCGGAGATGGATGGTTTTGAACTGGCGCGCTCAATTAAATCCGACCCGGCTTTGTCGGAAACACATCTTGTGCTGCTGCCTTCCTACGGCAAGCGCGGCGATGGGCAGACTGCCAGAGATTACGGAATTGCCGCCTATCTTCAGAAACCGGTTCGCCAATCACAGCTTTATAATTGTCTGGCGACAGTCATCGCCGAAGCTTCCATTAAAAACGACAGCGACCGCTATTCACCGCGTCTCATTACGCAACATTCTCTTCGCCCCTTAATTTCGCCGAATAACGAATCTAATGGTGCGGTTTCAAAAGCCCGAATTCTCATCGCCGAAGATAATCCTGTCAATCAGAAAGTCGCGCTCAGCCAATTGAAAAGTCTGGGTTATGCGGCGGATGTCGCCAAAAACGGGCGCGAAGCAGTTGATGCAGTTGAAAAACATAAGTATGACGTAGTTTTGATGGATTGCCAGATGCCTGAGATGGACGGTTTTGAGGCAACGGCGGATATTCGTCGCCGTGAAGGCGAGGCAAATCATACGACGATTATCGCAATGACGGCGCACGCAATGGAAGGCGAGCGCGAAAAATGTCTCGCCGCCGGAATGGACGATTACATTAGCAAACCGGTCAAACTGGAAACGCTGAAACTGACGTTAAATCAGTGGCTGGTTCCGCCGACTGATTAAAATCAGTCATCTGTGCGGCAAAGGTTTGCTGCCAACAAAATTGAAACAATGAAAATATTAATAGCCGAAGATGATGAAATTTCGCGCCGCGTTTTGCAGGTAACTTTAGCGGCGGAGGGATACGAAGTAGTTGCGACCGAAAACGGTGCGGCGGCTTGGGCAATTCTTGAAAAGGACGATTCTCCGAATCTGGCGATTCTCGATTGGATGATGCCGGAAATGGACGGTCTTGAAGTTTGCCGCCGTGCCCGTCAACAGCCGACACCGACTCCCGTCTATATTATTCTCCTGACGGCGAAAGCCCTCAAAGCAGATGTCGTGCAGGGACTCGACGCCGGCGCCAATGATTATATTCTCAAACCTTTTAACCGCGACGAGCTGCGCGCCCGCGTGCGCGTCGGGAAAACGGTCGTCAACCTCCAACAGAATTTGGCGGCGCAAGTCAAAGAGCTTGAAAACGCTCTCATTCAGGTCAAACTGCTACAGGGAATCCTCCCGATTTGTTCTTACTGTAAAGACATTCGTAACGACCAAAACTATTGGCAGCAGTTAGACCATTACATTACCGAGCATTCGGAGGCGCAGTTCTCGCACAGCATTTGTCCGACTTGCTATGAATCGGTTGTCAAGAAGCAGCTTGAGAAACGTGCTGAAAAAAAGCTTTCAAACGATAAACTTCCACCAAATTCAAATCTAAGGAGTATATAATGTCTGATTTTCCCGATAATACTGACGGCAAGAAACGCGAATACAATAGACAATCGGAGAGCAAAGTTGCGAACAAGACAAGTTTTGATGACGTTGATTTGGCGGTGCTACTCGGTTTTGCGGATATGCAGGGCGAAGACGAACCCGATTTGATTGTCGAACTGATAGATTTATACCTCGCCGATTTTCCGCAACAATTGTCCATTATGAAAGACAGCGTTTCGAGAGCCGACGAAATTTCCTTAAAACGCGCCGCGCACACTCTCAAAGGAAGCAGCGGGAACCTGGGAATCAACGGTATCGCGGCAATTTGCCAGTTGATTGAAGAAACCGATTCGAGCCAATCATTTCAAAACTCGAACGAACTCATCAATCAGATGGAAGAAATTTTTGCACGTGTCCGCCTGATTTTTTTAGCTGAACGGCAGGGCAGAATTTAGAATTGTTGGGCGATTAGCGTTGGATTAACTTAAGCCTTTAGCTTATTACGGCTCTTGCAAGGCATTGGAATTTGAAGCAAGAATTGGTGAATTAAATTTGCGCGGAATTGATCTGATCGCATTAAACGGCTAAGGCAAAATCACGGATTTTGAAGTGATGATTCGCCCCGCAAATGCTTTGCAAACGCTCGGTCTGGAAATGGGCAAGCGCCTGCAACTTTGAACTTGAAACTTTGAACCTGAAACTTTCTCACCTACGGCGGCGGCGGTCAAAGCGGTTGTCTTGTTGAGCGAATTGTTCGATGTCGCGGTTGAGTTTGCCGTTTTCATTTAAGAGCGGAAAAAGCTGCGTATTCGGCGCGAGAAAAGCGGCGCGGAGTTCGACGGGGCGCGAGCCGGCGCGGTTGATGACGCGCACCTTTACGCCGCGCACATCCTCGATCCAGAGCGCGAATTCTTCGGCGTTTCCGATGGTTGCCGAAAGCAAAAGCAGACGAATGCGCGGCGGCGATAAAATGATCGCTTCTTCCCAGACGTGTCCGCGATATTCGTCTGCCAGATAATGCGCCTCGTCCAAAATGACAAAATCCGTACTGACCTGTTCGCCGCGCCGAAGCGAGTCAAATAATTGATTGCGGTAGATTTCCGTCGTTCCGACAATTAACGGCGCATTCCAGTTTTCCTTTCTATCTCCCGTCAGAACACCGACATTTTCCGCGCCGAATTCTTCGGAAAATTCCGTATATTTAGAGTTTGTCAAAGCTTTCAGAGGCGTTGTGTACCAGGCGCGTTTGCCGCTTTTTAATAATCTTCTGATTTCTTCACGCGCGATCCAGGTTTTTCCGCTGCCCGTCGGCGCGGTAACTAAAACGTCTTCGGTTTCGATGGCTTCTAACGCTTCAATTTGAAAATCATCGGGAACAAACGGCTGCGGTTTTGGTGTTCCGATTCCTTCGAGAAGTTTTTCCAGAGTTTTTTGCTGCGTCAGCGTCGGTTTCGATGCAGAAATTTCAGCGGAACTTTTCTGTGCAAAATCTCGTTTATCTATTCGTTCTCTACGACGGGAATTGTCCGAACGCTTATTTTTTTGTTTATTGCGGCTGAGATTATCTTTGCCTTTACGGGAACGCGCCATAGAGCCGATAATAATAGTTTCAAACGGTAAAGTCTATTGCTTTTATTTGGAATATAAAAATGTTAAACTTCAAAAGTTGCCGCAACGAATTTCCGGCGTTTGGCATCTATGTTTTACGGCAGACAATTTTAGCCTTTTTTTATAACGGGAAGATTACGAATTATGCAAGAAGTTACTCAGGAAAAAGAGTTTATACAAGAAGAAGATAAAGATTTTTTAGGAAATTACGAAATCAGAAATTGGAATTTCTCACCGCGAATCTATAAAATTCTCGCTGTTTCCGCCATCGTTAATGTTGCGGCAATAATGGTTTTCGCGCAAACGAATCTTTTGACGCAGAAAGGCTGTGACAGTCCGTTTGTCAGCACCGTTTGTCAGGTAATCGGCGCGGTTTATGTCGGCAGTACGCTTTTCGGCGCAGACAGCGATTATGTGGTCAGAGAATATAACAGAACCGAAATCGGCGAAGATGAAGGATATGAAGTTACGATGATTGATGTCAGCAATAAGATTTCATATCCCGCCGGATATTTTGCGGTTGCCAATCCCGAACAATATCGTCTGGACGAAAACGGTTTGGTCGTGCCGAATACTTTTGACTTTGAAAATATGACTCCGCCGAATTCGATAAATCCGACGATTCCGAATAATCCGCCGAATTTGATGAATATGCCGCAGAATCTGCCGCCGCAGAACAGAAATCCGACAGTCGGCAAACTTCCAGATTCGCCTTTTTCCGTCGGCGATAATCCGACAACGGCTCGAAACAATCGAAAAGGCGGCAAGAATCCGACTATCCCGGATGAATCGCCTGACGCATTGCCGAAACTTGACGGCGACGAAACGGCAAATAATGATGTGGAAAAGCCGAAAGTTGACGAAAGATCGGCGACAAACAGCGATGCTGTCAAACAAATTGAAATTAACCAAAAGCCTTTACAGGATTTTGCCGATAGAGTTTTAGTTAATTGGTCAGCTGAATCCAAAAACAAAGTTGATTTAACACAGTCTTTCAAAGTTGTGATGGACGGCGTTTTGACGAAAGACGGAAAACTCGATTCCAAAAAATCGAAATGGCTTCCCGTAAAGGAAGAAGAAGCCGGAAATCCTGAAATAGTTAATGTTGCGAGGGATGCGGTTCAAGCGGTTGGCGACAGCGGTCTTCTGGGATATTTGCGAAATTTCGGAGCGGAAAAAGTTAAAATCACGTTGATTCAAGACGGAGAAAAAATCACGGCTTTGTTTGAATCCGAGCAAACATCGCCCGAAAGAGCGAGATCAATGGCAAGCGGATTCGGAGTTTTCCTATCGGCAGCACCTTCAATCGTCAAAGGCGATGATGAAAAACTTCTGCTCAAAGGAGTTAGACCTCCGACATCCAACGGAAAATTCTTCATTATAAATGTCGAAATTCCGAAACAAATCGCTCAAGAAATGATCAACCGCAGATTAAAAGAAGCCGAAGCCAAGAAAAAAGAACAGAAAAACAGTACGGCTCAAACAATTAATTCAAACTCAAATACTGGAAAATGAAGAAATTCGGCACAATAATTTTCACTTTTTGCGGCTTGCTGATGCTAGCCGCATTTCCTGTTTTCGGGCAGAATGATAATGAACCGCCTAAAGAGGTAGAGATCAATAAAAAACCTTTTGAGGATTTCAATAAAGCTGTCGTTGAAAAAGTAGAAAAAGATAAGGCTACAACTGTCAGCGACATACAAATAAATGAAAAGTCGTTTACTTACTTTGCTCAATATGTGCTTGCAAAAATTGAAAACGACAAGACAGATTTATCACAGCCTTTCAAAGTTGTTTTGGAAGGCACATTAGTCAAAAAAGTAGGAAATGATGGCGATATAGTTGTTTTAGACAGTAATAAATCCAAATGGATTGCGCTTGCGAATGAAGAAGCCGGAAACCGTGAAGTCGGCGGAATTGCTAGATCTGCCATCGAAGCAGTCAGCGACAGCGGGGTTTTCGCTTATCTTTACAATTTCGGGATTAAAGATTTAACAATTACTTTTTATCAAACCGCTGATAAAGTTGCCGTAAATCTTGAATCGAAACAAGAAACGGCGCAACGCGCAAAGTCTTTGGCAAACGGATTTAGCGGATTGTTTCAGATGGCAAAAATGACAACTAAAGGCGAAGACGAAAAATTTTTAATGAGCGGTTTTCAAAATTCGTCTGCAAATGATAAAACTCTTTTGATAAATTTTGAACTTCCTACAAATACGGTTCACGAAATGATTAATCGGAATTTGACGAATTATAAAAACAGAAAATTAAGTGAGCAAAAATAAAGGCTACAATTCAATCCTTTTTCTGACGACACTGAGCGTTTATCTCGGCTTGGTTCTTGTCGGTGCGCCTTCGTCCGTTTTGGCTCAGCAGGTGGCTTTGACGCAGAGGTTTGAAATTCAGAATGAGTTTGAAAGCGAAGACGATTTAGACAAAAAGCCTGATGATGAAACTCTGGAAGGTTTTCTGCTTGTTCGCCTCGATGCCGCCTTAAATGAATTCGTCGAAGATTTACGCGAATTAAACAGCAGAGGAAAATATAAAAGCAATTTATCCTTCTCAACCGGATATTCTTATAATTATTGCTCCGGCGGACGCGACGACGGGACATCGAGCATTTCGTTTGATCGTGATCAAGACAAGAAAATCTTCGATCTGCAAATAAAACTTCGCAAAAACTTAAATATTGCGAATGTCGTGCGGAATATCGAAGAATTACCGAATTTTATTGAAGCATCGGTAAATGATACTTTTTCAAACGACCAAACGCACCTTTGTAAAAAATTCATCGTCGGATTTTCTCTTGATAAATCAGAATTCGATTTATCAATTTCCTTTTCGCAAAATTCGCAAAACGCTTTGATTACGGCGGAAAATCTGAATTCGCTTTTTTCCATCAAAGCACTTAATGCTCAAAATGCGGTTTCCAAACAGTTTTACGAAAACACCCGCGCCAAAGCTGAAAATCAATATATTTCAGTAGTTACGAGACTTCCGCGCGGCTCGCTCAATGCGCTTGTTAAAAGCGAAAAACAAGCAAATTGAGTTTCGGGCAAAGGTCTTTAATCTAACAAAGAACGCATCTTTCCATTATAAAAACTCTCTTTCCAACCTTTTCTTTTCGCAATAATCCGTTACAATCAAAGGTTTGCCGCGTGCGTCGGCGTATTTTAAAGGTTTTTTTGAGATTTACGATTGAAGAAAAAGCAATCGAAATCGGCATTTATAGAGGATTAAATATTATGGCTAGTTTTGTTGATAAAGCGGTAAATAAAATTTTCGGTTCGGCAACCGACCGTTTTCTGAAAAAAGTTAAACCGGTTGTTATTCAAATCAATGAATTAGAACCGACGATCAAAAAAATGTCGGACGACGAGTTAAAAGCGCAGACGGCGAAATTTAAGGAAAAAGTGGAACGCGCGGTTGCGGGAATCGAAGACCGCAAAGAAAAGCTCAAAGCCGAGCAGGAAATTCTGCACGAAATTCTGCCCGAAGCCTTTGCGACCGTCCGCGAAGCGTCAATAAGAGTTACGGGAATGCGCCATTTCGATGTGCAATTAATCGGCGGCGTAACTTTGCATCAAGGGAAAATCGCCGAGATGCGGACAGGTGAAGGTAAAACGCTCGTTTCGACGCTTCCGGCGTATTTAAACGCGCTGACGGGACGCGGCGTTCACATCGTTACGGTTAATGATTATCTCGCCTCGCGCGACGCGGAATGGATGGGAACGATTCACGAATTTTTGGGTTTGAAAGTCGGCTGTATCCAGAATGAAATGGACGATTACCAGCGCAAAGAGCAATATGCTTGCGACATAACTTATGGAACGAACAACGAATTCGGTTTTGATTATCTGCGCGATAATATGAAATTCGATCCCGAACAGCTTGTTCAGCGCGATCATTATTACGCGATCATTGACGAGGTTGATTCAATTTTGATTGACGAAGCGCGAACGCCTCTGATTATCTCCGGCGCGTCCGACGAAGCGACCGACAAATATTTTACGGCAAATCAGATCATTCCGCATTTCGAACGCGGGCATAAGGACGAAGAAACCAAGAAAACGACGGGCGATTATCTGCTCGATGAAAAGAATCATTCGTCGGTTTTGACCGAAGCCGGCGTTGCCAAAGCGGAAAGACTGCTCGGCGTTGAAAATCTCTACGATCCGGCGAATATGGAGCTTCTCCATTGCGTCGAACAGGCACTCAAAGCGCACACGCTGTACAAAAAAGATCATCATTACGTCGTGCAGGACGGCGAAGTCATTATCGTTGACGATTTTACGGGACGCTTAATGTCCGGTCGCCGTTGGTCTGACGGTCTGCATCAAGCGGTCGAAGCCAAAGAAGGCGTGCAGATCGAACGCGAAAATCAAACTCTGGCAACTGTTACTTTGCAGAATTACTTCCGTATGTATGAAAAACTTTCCGGTATGACCGGAACTGCCGAAACGGAAGAAAAGGAATTCGGCGAAACTTATCAACTCGAAGTAATCGTCATTCCGACGAATCGCCCAATGGTTCGTGTTGATAAATCGGACGTTATTTATCGAACTCTACCCGAAAAATGGAATGCGATTGTTGAGGAAATCAAATATCTGCACGAAAAAGGACAACCGATTCTGGTTGGAACGGTTTCGGTCGAAAATTCCGAACTCGTTGCCGAACGATTGAAGAAAATCGGCGTTAAGCACAACGTATTAAACGCGAAATATCACGAACGCGAAGCCGAGATCGTCGCGCAAGCCGGACGCAAGGGCGCGGTTACGATTGCGACGAATATGGCTGGACGCGGAACGGATATTACCCTCGGTGGAAATCCCGAATTTCTTGCTCGCGAATATCTGAAACGGCAGGAAATAAACCCCGACGAAGCGACCGAAGAGCAATTTGAAGAACAGCTTCGCAAGGCAAAACGCGTCGTTGACGAAGAACACAAGGAAGTTATCGCGGCGGGCGGTTTGAAAATCCTCGCCACCGAACGCCACGAATCGCGCCGCATTGATAATCAGCTGCGCGGACGTTCCGGTCGGCAGGGCGATCCCGGCGAAACGAAGTTCGTTTTGTCTTTGGAAGACGATTTGATGCGGATTTTCGCGGGCGACAAGGTTCGCTCGATGATGGAATGGCTCGGTATGGAAGAAGGCGTTGCCATCGAATCGAAAACCGTTTCCAAACAGATCGAAAGAGCGCAGAAAGCGGTCGAAGCGCGAAATTTTGAAACGCGCAAACACGTTCTCAAATACGACGACGTAATGAATAAACAGCGCGAAACGATCTACGGTTTGCGCCGCCAATTGATGCTCGAACCCGAACATCGTGAATATCTGTTAGGCGAACACGGCGTAGCGCACGATCTTTTGAGCGATCTGACGGCGCAATATCTCAATACTGCCGTTACTCCGGCAGATTGGGACGTTGACACATACGCGGCGGAGATCGAAAGCATTTACGCGATTGATCCGGCGGTTGATGCGGATGTTGATTTCAGCAAAATGAATCCCGAAGAAATCGAAGAAGCGATTTGGAAAAAGGCTTCGGAAAAATACGAGGAAAAGGAAAAAATCATCGGCGCGGAATCTCTGCGGGCGTATGAGAGGTATATAATGCTCAACATCATTGACGCGCAATGGAAAGATCACCTGCTTTCGATTGACCATCTCAAACAAGGCATCGGCTTGGTCGGCTACGGACAGAAAGATCCGCTCGTCGAATACAAAAAGCAGTCGTTCAATATGTTTCAGGATATGCTCGACCGCATTGACACGAACACGACGAAAGCTCTGTTTAATCTGGAAGTCGTCGTCAAAGACGAACAGGAAGAAATGGAACGCCTCGAACGATTGGAACGCCAACGCGCCCGCCGTCAAGCGGCAGGAATGGCATTCACCGGTGCTTACGAAGGAGTTTCCGCCGCCGGCGAAGATGCCCTGAAACACACGCCGTTCGTCCGCGATCAACCGAAGATCAAACCGAACGATCCGTGCAGCTGCGGTTCGGGCAGAAAGTATAAAAAATGCCACGGCGCGGGTATTTAGAGCAAAAGTAAAAAGGCAAAAGTAAAAAAAGCGGAAGTTGTTTAAAACTTTCCGCTTTTTTTACTTTTGCTGTAAATTTCTTGTTCCCCGTTCGTAAAACGCGCTTGTCAGTCTGTTTCGCCGACTTTGATAAACAGACTAACGGGCGCGTTTTACGGATTTCTTTAATTTCAAAAAGCCCAATTTATGATTGTTGAAACTATAGATATTAGTCTGATTTTTCAGTATGCGTATTCTTCATCGTCTAAATCATCGTCGTCAAGACCGTAATTAGAATCACTAACGATGTCTAATTCAATCGGATCAAGTCCGACGACTTCGAGGTCTGCGCCGCATTCGTCGCAAGAAACAAGGTCACCTTGTTCGGTTTCGGCATCTACAAAAACATCTTCGCTGCATTCGGGACAATCTATTGTCGGCATTTTAAGTTTCTCCAAATAAATCTAGATTTCAAAGGTTTTCTCACTTAAAAACCAAGTGAAAATATAATTTAATTTTCAATCTAACCTTACTGTATTTAATTTTGCAAGAGTTTTTTTCACTTTTTTTACTTCTAAATTGTAATTTTTTTTTCGGAAGTTTTAATATCTTTAGCGGACGAATAATAAATATCAAATACTTACAATGAATTTCCCATTTAATTTAGCGAAAGAAAAAGAATTTGACGCGGTTGGTTTCGGCACAAATGCGGTTGATTATCTGATCGTCGTGCCGGAATATCCCGAATTTAATTCAAAGGTGGAATTGGATAATTACACCCAACTGGCGGGCGGCGAGATCGCTTCGACAATGGTCGGGCTTCAGCTTCTGGGAATGAAAACTTCTTACATCGGACGTTTCGGCAAAGACACGGCAGGCGATTTCGGCTGGCAAACTTTGCGCGATGAAGGCGTTGATTTGACACACGCCGAACAAATCGAAGGCGCACAAACGCAAATCGCTTTTATTTTAATAGACAAACGAAACGGCGAGCGCACAGTTATCTGGAAACGCGATAAAAACTTAGCCTTTTCACCGGAAGATGCTCCGCTCGAAATCGTCCGCCGGACAAAAATTTTTCACGCCACGCCGCACGACACCGCCGCCTGCATAAAACTGGCGCGTGAAGCTAAAGCGCACGGCGCGATCGTTTCAATTGATATTGATAACATTTTTGAAGATTTGCTTGAGATGATTCCGCTGATTGATATTTTTATTTCGTCTTCAGATTTTCCCGAAAAACTCGTCGGAATCATAGATAAACGCGAATCTCTGCGCGAGATAAAACGGCGTTTCGGCTGTCCGATTGTCGGAATGACTCTGGGCGAAAACGGTTCGCTGATTCTTTGCGAAGAACGCTTTATTGAAACAAAAGGTTATGCCGTTCCGGGCGGCTGCAAAGATACAACCGGCGCGGGAGATTCGTTTCGCGTCGGTTTTCTCTATGGTTTGCTGAAAGGTGAAACGGTTGAAAACGCGGCAAAAACGGCAAACGCCGTCGCCGCGCTCAAATGCCGCGAAATCGGTGCGCGAACGGCTCTGCCGAACACGCAGGATCTCGAAAATTTATTGGACATTATTTGAAATAATAAATCAAGTGCGCCACACGCTCGTTTTCACGCTTATTTATTTTGACAAAAACTTGTCTTTGATTGAAAATCGCCGATTTTCAATCAAATTTTTTTGTTTTTTCGTGTAGCGCACTTGGTTAATTTTTTATTTCAAATAACATCTGATTTATACCGAAACGGCAGTTCCGACATTTTCCTGTTTAATAATTATTTCGTCAAACTGTTCTGCTTCGGTCGAACCGGCGAGTGCGGTTGTCGAAGAAACTCCGCCCGTAATCGTTTGTGTCAGCGCGTCGAAATATCCCGTGCCGACAAACGACTGATGTTTTGTCGCGCGGTAGCCTTCGATTTCCGCCGCAAATTCCTGTTCCTGCAAGCGTGCGTAAGCCGTCATTTGTTCCGCCTGGTAGTTTTTCGCCAGCTCGAACATCGCAAAATTAAGCGAATGGAAACCAGCCAGAGTGATAAATTGAAATTTGTAACCCATCGAACCGAGTTCGTTTTGAAATTTTGCAATCGTTGTATCATCGAGTTTTTTCTTCCAGTTAAATGAAGGCGAGCAATTATAAGCAAGCATTTTGTTCGGAAATTTCGCGTGAATCGCTTCAGCAAAATTTCGCGCTTCTTCCAGATTCGGCTCAGATGTTTCGCACCAAATTAAATCGGCATACGGCGCATAAGCCAAACCTCTGGAAATCGCTTGGTCTAAACCGTTTTTAACGCGGTAAAAACCTTCGACCGTTCGCTCGCCCGTGCAGAAAGGTTTGTCGTTTTCGTCAACATCCGAAGTTAACAGATTCGCCGCGTTCGCATCGGTTCGTGCGACTAAAACCGTCGAAACACCGCAAACATCAGCCGCGAGCCGCGCCGCGATCAATTTTTGAACGGCTTCCGATGTCGGCACGAGAACTTTACCGCCGAGATGACCGCATTTTTTCGCGCTTGAAAGTTGATCTTCAAAATGCACGCCCGCCGCGCCGGCTTCGATCATCGCCTTCATTAGTTCAAAGGCATTTAAGTTGCCACCGAATCCGGCTTCGGCATCGGCGAGAATCGGCGCAAACCAATGAATTCCATTTTTTCCTTCGGCGTGGTAAATTTGGTCTGTGCGCTGCAATGAATTGTTAATTTTCTTGACAAGTTCAGGCACGCTGTTCGCGGGATAGAGGCTCTGATCAGGATACATCTGTCCCGCGACGTTTGCGTCCGCCGCCACTTGCCAACCCGAACAATAAATCGCTTTAAGTCCGGCTTGAACCTGCTGAATCGCCTGCCCGCCCGAAAGCGCGCCGAGCGCATTGACGAAGTCTTCCGTTTTCATCAATTCCCAAAGACGTTTCGCGCCGAGTTTTGCTATCGTATATTCGATCTTCACCGAACCACGCAGACGCAAAACGTCCGCCGCCGAATATGTTCGTTCAACGCCTTCCCAACGCAGATTCTCCGCCCAATCTTTTTCGATATTTTTTATTTTTTCTTCTTGTGTCATAATTTTCTCCTGTTTTTTTGCCACGAACAAACACGAAAGAACACGAAAATTTAAAACTTTTATGCTTTATTTCAAATAGAATTTATCTGCTTTTTTTTATTTATTGCCTTAAAAAACTTTTTTTCGTGTCTTTTCGTGTTTGTTCGTGGCTGAATATTAAATCGGATCGAACTGTCCCGAAACGATCATTTCTTCGCTCAAACGTCTTGCTTCCTTTAAAGTTTCGCGCTGTCCGTTAGTCGCCATTTCAAGCAGTTTTTTGAGTTCTTCGTCAAAAATCCGCGTAATTAATTCCGGCGTGTGCAAAACCGCGTTTCCGTTTTCGTAAATTGGCACTTCGTCCTTGTGTGTTATGCGTTGCGCGATCATCAGACGATAAATTCGGTCGGTCGCCAAATCTTCCATATAACCGTCCAGAAGCGACGCGCCTTTGCCCTTTAAAACGCCGTTGCGGTAACGAATTACCGTGCGAATAGCGGCGCGTGTTCCTTCTAAAGTATGTTTTCCGATATGTTCCGGAATCGGGCGTAAATCCGGCTTTTCCGGCAAATTCGGTTTGCGAACATTGATCTGATTCGGCGCGGGAAATTGCGCGACCGCAATCGCGTTTTGATCGGGATGCCCCGTCCACGCGCCGTCCATTCCGACCGATGCTTCATTTTTCTTGTCCGCTTCGAGAACTTTCAGAGCGCGTTCGTTTAGTTCGGAATCGGTGCGGCTCGGAAAAAGCGCGGTCATTCCGCCGATCGCCAAAAGTCCGTGTTTATGGCAAATCTCAACCTGCAATTCGCGCAGATTCTGGAAAAATGCGACATCCGAAGGAATCGTATTTCTGTCCGGCAAAACCCATCTTTTGTCATGGAGATTAAAATGAATGAGCGAAGCCATATAATCCCAGCGACCGAGATTCAAGCCCAGAATATGTTCGCGCAGATTGTAAATAAATTCTTCAAGCTCAAAGGCAAACGGATGCGCTTCGACGAGTGCGAAACATTTGATAAATCCGCGTTCCCAACCGAGTTTTTCTTCGATTGTCTGAAACAGATCGCGCCAGAAAAGAGCTTCTTCCGACGATTCCGACTTTGGAATATAAAAAGTCAGATTATGTTTGAGTTTTGATCTTTCGATGCCGAAAGCGATTCTTGCCACGTCCATTACCGAAGCCGAAACAAGTTCATCAGCAAAAATTCCGGCTTGATTAAGATGAAGCCCGCGAACGCGAATCATTACGGCGGTGTTACTCGTATTGATCGGGATGCTGCGGTCGCGTTTGAAATCGTAATAGCTCAAATCACCGTGCAAAGCCTTGATCGAATTTTCGATGCCGCATTCGAGATTCGTCCAGAAATTCGCCATCGAATCTTCCAGGTCAATCATCACGCCCGGCGCACTGCTGTTCAGCATTTTGACGACGAGTTCCGCGTCGTCCGCCGGTCCGGTCATCTGATTGCGCTGATCCGCGCACCATTCCGGCAATTCGATGCGCCAACTCCCGCATGCTTTTTCGTCCCGTTCGCCGTAATCCGGCAGATTTTCTTTGTGCGACTCGCGCAAAACTTCGTTTCGTTTCCGCACCAAATCCTGCTGGCGCGGCGTAAATTCGCGGTGCAAATCCGCAAAAAACTTCGCGAATCCGGCAGGTAAATCTTTTGTTATATCAAAATCCGGCGGCGCGCAATTGATGCGCGGATCGAATTTTTTCTCCTGTGTCGTTTGATTCATAAATTTCCTCCAATTAAATTGTGTTCAGTATTGTGAACAGAAGTTCCGAATAATGAATCCAACTTAATATAAAGAAATATTATTGTAAAACAAAAAAGATAAGTGTTCGATATTTTGAACGGTTTTTCACGATCCTGAACGATATTTGTATATTTTCAGTGAAAAAGCTAAAATTGTTCGTCGCTAAATGATTGAACAAAGTATTTGTTAAGGAAGTGGTCTTTGACCGCGTTTCAATGTACGCGGTCAAAGACCGCTTCCTTAACGATCGTTTTAGTAAAAAATTTCCATTTCAAATTTCGATTTTATGCCGCAAGAAACAACATCAAACGCCGTTGATCGGGCGCTTTCGATCATCGAACTCGTTGCCGAAAGCCAGAAAGGATTGAGCAATTCGGATTTGAGCAGACGGCTTAAAATTCCGAAAAGTTCGGCAAGTTATATTCTGAGAGTTTTGGAAACGCGGGCGTATTTACAGCGCGATTCGGGCGGAAAATACCGGCTCGGATTAAAATTAATGAGTCTGACGGGCGACGCTCTGACGCATCTGGACGTGCGCGAAGTTGCCAAACCGGCTTTGCAGGAATTTTTGCGAAAATCGAAACTTCCCGAAGCGCATCTGGCGGTTTTGGACAACGGACGCGCTGTCTATATCGAAAAGGTCGAAAACGAAAAAAGTTTTATCAAAATGGACATCTGGGTCGGGCATCGCCTGCCGGTTCACACGACGGCGATCGGCAAAGTTCTGGTCGCATATTTTCCGGACGAAGAAATACTTGAAATCCTCAAACTTCGCGGAATGGAGAAAAAAACGCGCAAATCAATCACCTCGGAAGCGAAATTCCTACGCGAAATAAAAAAGGTCAGAGAATACGGTTTTGCGATTGATAACGAAGAAAACGCGGACGGTGTCCGCTGCATTGCCGCGCCGATTTTCGATGCCAACGGCAAAGTCGCCGCCGCACTAGGAACTTCCAGCACGATCTTGCATATAGACGAAACGCACTTGCCGAAACTGGTTGAACTAGTCAAAAGATCGGCAAATGAAGTTTCGCGCCAACTCGGATTTAATGTAAAAGAATAAAATTTTGTCCACAGATGAACACAGATTTTTAAGATTAATTTGAAATTTGAGATTAGAAATTTAAAATTAAAAATATCCGTGTTTATCTGTGTTCATCTGTGGACAATTTTTCTGAAAATTTATGAAACCTTTTATTGAATTAAATCGCCGGATGCGTTGGGCGGATGTTGATGCGGCGGGAATTCTGCATTTTCCGCGAATTTTTGAAATCGTCGAGGAAGCGGAGATTGAGCTTCTGAGAAATATCGGTTTTTCGATGTTTGAAAAATTAAAAGAATTTGATTTTCCGCGTGTGCGCATTGAATGCGATTTTAAGAAAATGATTCCGCTCGATGCCGAATTTCGACTCTTTTTAACGGTCGGACGAGTCGGGCGAAGCTCGATTCGCTATGATTTCAAAGCGTTTAACAAAACGGGCGAAGTTGCCCTGGAAGGCGCAATGACGGTCGTAACTTTGAAAAACGGAAAATTGACCAAGATTTCAAAGGATTTACGCGACGCGCTCGAGGGAACATAAGTTTGATTTAGCATTTATTTTATCCAATTAGCTAATTTCTTTTTTATTATCCAAGCATTATTTTGCTTTTCCAAAAGAATGCTCATTCCAAAGCCCATTGTTGCGAAATTACATCCTGCTTTTCTCATTTTTGCGGTAAGATTTTTCTTTCTTCCATCAATATTTAAGATTGAACAACTTTCTAAGCAGGTGAGAATAAATTTTGTAACATAATGTGTCGTGTTCAGAGTCCAAACTTTAGTTTGCCTTTCCGCCGCGCTTCGGTGGCGGAAACACGCTGAAGCGTGGAATTTGAACTAAAACCAAAATCTTACAAAACTTT
>JBGTIH010000146.1:0-6699 GCA_041745765.1 Pyrinomonadaceae bacterium
TATCTGTGGAGTTATCTACAAAAAATCCGTGTAAAAGCCGATACAGGCGATTCCGAGCGAAATAAGAGGTCGAATGTAAAACTCGACCTCTACCCTACCTTAACTTGATACTTTTTGATTCAATTGTTAAGGAACGACTAATTAAATTTTCTTGCATCAATGGCGTTTTGTATCAAGAATTTTTTTTGTTTTTGCACCAAAAATCAGTCTTTTACCGAATTTTTCTCGTTTAAAAGCCGATCTATCTCTGAGTCGAGTTTTTCGGTTTTATCAAAACCGCCGGTTTTAAGTTCTATTTCGCCGCTTTGATTTACAATATAATGTGCCGGAAATCCCATATTGATATTTCCTTTGTTGTCTCTGTCGGCATATTGCAAAACAACGCCGAAACTGTTCGGTAAAAGATTGAAATTAAAAGGATTTTTTCTGACGTAAGCGGTAACTACTGCTTCGTTATTCATCGTCAGACCGAGAAAAACGACATCTTTATTTTTATATTTTGCCGCTAATTTATTGAGTTTCGGAATTTCGCTGTGGCAAATGCCGCATCTGGTTGACCAAAATGTTAAAACTACAACTTTGCCTTTTAAAGAGTTGAGTTCAAATGTTGCACCGTTTGTCGCAACTGCGCTGAAATTTTCAGCAATAACTTTTCCGCTTTTTTGCTGTGCAAAAACCGCGAACGAAAAGCTGACAATAAAAAGTAAAATAATCAGGAATTTCATTTTTTGATTTTATAAATAGTAATTTGGATGTTTGTTGATAGAAGTTCAACAACATTAAACAATATAGCACTAATAAAGAAAAATTTCCACTAAAAGACAGACAAGTTTTTGAAGCGGTTTGTGTTAAAATAGTTGGATGTTATTAGAGCTTCTCGAAGCGCAGAATTTCCGAAATTTGAACGGCAAAATCGTTTGCGGTAAAGGACTTAACATAATTTTCGGCGAAAACGGACAGGGCAAAACGAACTGGCTCGAAGCGATTTATCTGCTGGCGACGACGAAATCTTTCAAAACCGCGCGATTGACGGAAGCCGTAAAATTCGAGGAAAAATTGGCGATTGTCAAAGGAAACGTCCGGCAGAGCGAGGAGATAATGCGCGTTATGCAAGTCGCCGTCGAGGGCAATTCAAAAATTCTTTCAGTCAACAACAAACGCGAAACCGTCCAGAGATTTTTAGGACAGCTTCACGCCGTTTTGTTTAATTCCGACGAACTCGAAATTGTGCGCGGCGGTCCGGAAGCCCGGCGAAAATTTCTCGACGGCGGAATCGTTTCGATCTATCCGCCGTTCGTGCAGACTTTAGCCGATTACAATCGAATCATCAGGCAGAAAAACTCCTTGCTTCATACGGCGCAGGCGGAGGAATTTTCTCTCGACGAAACGGCTGAAAGATTAGAACCGTGGAACGAGCAATTGATTCAGCACGCGACGCGGATTCACAAAGCACGTGTGCGCTACGTCGAACGTTTAAACGAAGATTTGGAGAAAAAACTTTTCGGCAAGGAAGAAGTTTCGATCCGCTATGTTTCATCGCTCGAAGGCAAAGGCGATCTGGACGATTACGCCGGATTACTGGCGGAAAGATTAAAACTGCGCGTTCAAGCCGAACTCCGCGCCGGATACGCGCTGATCGGAACGCACCGCGATGAGCTCGATATTTTGTTTGACGGGCGCGATCTGCGGAAATTCGGCTCGTCAGGTCAGCAAAGAAGCGCACTTTTGATTTTGCAGCTGGCAACTTTGTCGGTTTATTTTTCGCAGCACAACGAATATCCGCTTTTTCTGCTCGACGATATTGATGCCGAATTGGACTACCGTCGAATCGGACAGCTTCTCGAATTTTTGAGCGACAAAACGCAGACTTTCGTCACGACTTCAAAGGAATCATTCGTCGAAAAATTCGGCGTGGGCGCGGAAATTATTAATATAAGAAACGGGGAAGCAACAAGCAAAAGTTTTGAAGTTGGAGAATAATAGTGAAAAGAAAAAATGAAAATCTTTCAACTCAACAAATTATCGAACTTGCACTAAATGAAAAAGATGAGGATGCAAGATGGAATTTGGTTGGAATTTTGCATCGCAGAGGAAATGAAGAGGTTTTTAAGGTTGCCGTAAATTTATGTGAAAGCAGCATTCCGAAGCAGATAACTCTCGGAGCGGATATTTTAGGACAACTCGGAACGCCGGAATTTCCCTTCAAAAATGATTCGCTTGCTCTTTTACTTAAAATAGTTGATGAAGTTGAAGATATTGATGCTTTGCAATCAATAACAATAGCTTTGGGAAGAATGGAAGATGAAAAAGCCATCGCTAAACTTCTTGAATTAAAAAATCACGAAAATGAAGATATTCGGTCTGCCGTTGTTTACGGACTTTTGACAGTCAATCAAGATGAAGCAATTAAAGCACTTATTGAATTATCCGCTGATACGGACGAAGATGTCAGAAATTGGGCAACTTTCGGTTTAGGTTCGCAGATTGAAACCGATACAAAAGAAATCAGAGATGCACTTTTTCAGCGTCTAAATGAAAAAGACCACGAAATCCGCGGCGAGGCATTAGTCGGTTTAGCAATCCGAAAAGATGAAAGAGTAATAATACCGCTTTTGAAAGAACTTTCCCGCAAAAGCATAAGCGTATTGTCGGTTGAGGCAGCGGCAGAAATCGGTGACGAAAGATTATGTGAGAGTCTTTTAAAAATCGAAGATTGGTGGGATGTCAATAAAGAACTATTAGAAACAGCAATAAAAAATTGTTGTGAAAACAAAGCCGATATAGTTAAAGAACAATAAATTTTATGAACGGAAAAGAAAGAAAAAACATCCGCGCCGGAATGCGCGTGGCGATTGTCTTAAAACAAGACCAGCGAACGGGAAAGCGAACAATCGGAACGGTTAAGGATTTATTGACCAATTCGCAAAACCATCCGCACGGAATAAAGGTGCGTTTAACCGACGGGCAAGTCGGGCGCGTGCAGGAAATTTTAAATGAAGAAGATTGAAAAGTAACTGATTTATAATTTAAGTTACTGTGAATAAGCGCGTGCGAAAGAGCGAACAGCACGAGCGAAACCTTCCGGTGAGCAGGTTTGTTTGCAATAAACTTTATTGATAATCGAGGCATTCGCCTTGCGGCTCACTATACCGGTTTTTTTACCAACGCGCAAATTATTTACAATAACAAAAAACTCAAAAACTACTTAGGTAAATTTTATCTTGCGCGAACCATTGTCATATCAATCGGAATGTAATTGTTATCAACTTTTCTGCCGGTTCGGTCAACATAATATTGACTGCTTTGGAGATAAACGCCGTCAATCGAATGATCTTCGAAATCCTGGAAACGCGAACCGGCATTTCGATTGATTTCTTCAACCCTCGCATCACGTCCCGGTCCGGTGATAAGATCGCCTTGACCGAAAAGAACCGGAACCGGATCCCAGGCATTAAAAACGTGGCGATAAAGCGGACCGTTCGGGAAAAATCTTCCCGCCCCGCCGAAAGTTTGCGCCGAAACATAATCACGCAAACGGGTTTCGACATTTGGCAGAATATGTCTTCGCAGAGCTTGTTCAAGCCTGATGCGATCCATATCATCCGCGCCGATCGCTCCGCGCAAAACGCTCTCGAAAAATCCGCGCCGTCTTTCAACGGCTTCGATCAAAGGTCGCACTTGATTGCTCATTCGTCCGTAGCGGTCAAGCAGCATTCCGATGCCTTGTCTGATGCCCCGGCTCGTAATAATCGCGCCCTGGCTGTGAGCTGCGATGTTTAAATGAACTCCGCTGACACACGAATCATAAACGCATTTAGCCAGAGTTCGGGTCGCCGGATTATTGCTCAGTCCTGATTTATCGCCCAGACATTGCACCAGATCGAAAAAGATATTTCCGTTCGTTCCGTCGCCGCTTTGATTGTAGATTCCGATAACCACCGCACCAGAAACAACACTTATAAGTTTAACCGTATAAGCGTGTGAGGTCATCGGCGTATTGATTCCGTTAATATAAACAATGCGTTTGCCGTGTGCCGGATTGGCTGGCTGGCGTTCGCCAACCGAAGGTGTGATGGCGGGAATTTCCCAAAAATAATTACTCAAAGGCTCAAATCCTTTGACCGAACCGGGCGGTGTGTTTCCCCCCGTAACCCCGTTTGCTCCTGTAAAACTGCCGTCGCCGAACTGTGTAATGGTCGGCTGATTTAAAACTATCGCCGGATTATTTGACATTTTTCCTTCCCTCCTAATTGCTTGAATATGTAAATATACCTTAAAGTTTTACGAAAGAATTAGCGATGATTTTGTGTTTGTTACAGTAATTTAATATCAAAACAATCCCTTGCCGAATCTTCTGTAAAGTTTAATTTCACTGTTATTTTTGTTTAATCGTTTGTGCGATTTTGTTCAAACGCGATTTTAAGTAGAATTTACTTTAGAGATTTTAAAGAAGTTGAAGAATTTATCAAGAACACAAGAAAAATAATTTTATGAAAATTTTAATAACAGGCGCGAGCGGTTTGGTCGGCGGAAAATTGATTCCGGTTTTAGAAGCGAAAGGTCACGAAATTTATAAACTTTCGCGTTCTAAGTCGAAAAATGCCGACGAAATTCAATGGGATGCTTTTGAAGGTTTTTCTGATGAAGAATTTGCCAAACTCGAAAATTTCGATGCGGTTGTCCATCTTGCGGGCGACAATGTTGCGGACGGAAGTTGGACGGATGAAAAGAAAAAAAGCATCAAAGACAGCCGCGTCAAAGGAACGCGAACGCTGGTTGATGCTCTGAAAAGAACGGAAAATCCGCCGAAAATCTTTGTTTCGGCTTCGGCAATCGGCTTTTACGGCAATCGCGGCGACGAGATTTTAACGGAAGAAAGCACGAAAGGCGAAGGATTTTTTCCCGAAGTTTGTTCGGAATGGGAAAACGAAGCGGAAAAAGCGCGGGAATTCGGCGCACGAGTCATTATGCCGCGCATCGGCGTTGTTCTGACAAAAGACGGCGGCGCGCTCGAAAAAATGCTTACGCCGTTCAAATTCGGAGTCGGCGGAACAGTCGGCAGCGGCGAGCAATATATGAGTTGGATTGCGATTGATGATTTAATCAATCTTTTAGTTTTTGCCATTGAAAACGAAAATTTGAGCGGAGCGGTCAACGCCGTCGCGCCGAATCCGGCAACCAACGAAACTTTTACAAACACGCTCGGAAAAGTGCTGAATCGCCCGACGTTTATTCCCGTTCCGTCGTTCGGAATCAAACTTCTTTTCGGAGAAATGGGCGAAACGCTTCTTTTGGAAGGCTGTCGCGTCGTTCCGAAAAAATTGCAGGAAGCGGGATTCGAGTTTGAATTTCCCGATCTGGAAAACGCTCTCAAACACGTATTGAAATAAAATTTGAACCGCAGCGACGCAGAGTTTTTATGAAGGCATAATTTAAGCTGAGTAGATCCAAATTTTGAAAAACAAAAGAAAAATTGTCCACAGATAAACACAGATAAACACAGATGATTTTTAAAAGAAATAATCTAAAGTAGAGTGTTAAATGATTTTATGCTATTACCAAAAATCTGAAAAAAATCTGTGTTCATCTGTGTTCATCTGTGGATAAATAAAATTTGGATATAATGAAGCTGATGACAAAATGAAAATCTGGCTTTCAAAAAATTCCGAAGTTTCTGTGCGCGAACAAATAATCGCGCAGATAACGCTCGGCATCACGAGCGGCGATTTGCCGGTCGGCGAAAAACTTCCAAGCACACAGGAAATTGCTCGCAGGTTTCGGATTCATTCAAACACGGTTTCAAATGCTTATCGAAAACTTGCCGAAGACGGCTGGATCGAGTTCAAAAAGGGAAGCGGTTTTTACGTCTGCGAAGTTTCGGCAAAAAAGTTGCAAGGTGAAAATGTCCTTGATTTGCTCATCGCCGATTTTCTGAAAACCTCGCAGTTAAAAGGTTTTTCTAAAAAAGTAATTCAAAATCGTTTGGGAAAATGGTTTTCAAATCAAAGTGCAAAGCAAATAATTTTAATCGAATCGGACGAAGATTTTCGACAAATTTTGATCGAAGAAATTAAACAAAAAACCGGTTCTGAGATCATCGGCATCAGTCTGGAAGAATTTCGGGAAACTTTTGAAAATCTAAATGGTGTTTTCGTCGCGATGAATGATGAAGAAAGAAACATTCAAAAGATTTTACCCGTAGATAAAACCTGTTTTTATTTGAAATCGCGTTCTGTTCCGGCTTCGATGGCGGGCGAAACGCGCCCCGAACGCGAAGATTTGATTGCCGTTGTTTCCGGTTGGGAAAAGTTTCTGCTTCTGGCAAAAACGATTCTGCTCGCCGCCAATGTCGAAAGCGAATCTTTAATACTTCGTTCGACAAAAGCGGAAAATTGGCAAAACGGTTTGAAAAATTCAACGATGATTATTTGCGATTCGCTGACCGCCAAAAAAATTTTCCAAAAAGAAAAAATCCGCCCGTTTTACCTGATTTCGGACGAATCTTTAACCGAACTTCAAAATATAACCCAAATATAAACCGTTCGTTTTTAACACGATTTAAGCAGGTGAGAATAAATTTTGTAACATAATGTGTCGTGTTCAGAGTCCAAACTTTAGTTTGCCTTTCCGCCGCGCTTCGGTGGCGGAAACACGCTGAAGCGTGGAATTTGAACTAAAACCAAAATCTTACAAAACTTT
>JBGTIH010000147.1:0-10081 GCA_041745765.1 Pyrinomonadaceae bacterium
AGTTTTGTAAGATTTTGGTTTTAGTTCAAATTCCACGCTTCAGCGTGTTTCCGCCACCGAAGCGCGGCGGAAAGGCAAACTAAAGTTTGGACTCTGAACACGACACATTATGTTACAAAATTTATTCTCACCTGCTTAATTTGCTCAAATTTTTATTGAAATATACTTAAACAGGCAATTTTTACACTATCAAGAGATTAAATCTATTATTAAAATTTAATCAAATATTAGAAAAAAAAACAATGATTAAAATGTTTTTTTTTCGTAATACTCAAATAATTAACCGATTCCTGCAAGTTTAAACCTTGTGTCTGCTTTAGTTATTTCAATCAGGTGCGATGTTTCCTGAGTTAAACGCTTTGAAGTCAAATAAAACTCTGCTTCTTTACGCGCTTTTTCCAAAATCTCCAGATCACGTATGATATTCCCAATCTTGAAGGTTTGAATACCTGATTGTCTTGTTCCTAAAATTTCGCCTTGTCCACGAATTTCCAAATCTTTTTCGGCGATGCGAAATCCGTCGCTTGTTTCTTCCATAATTCCGAGCCGCTCTTTGGCAACGGCGGTTTTTTTGTCGCCGGTTAAAAGTACGCAAAATGATTGTTCGGCACCTCGCCCGACTCTGCCGCGAAGTTGATGAAGCTGTGATAAACCGAACCGCTCGGCGTGTTCGATAATCATTAAACTGGCGTTCGGTACATCAACTCCTACTTCTATTACGGTCGTTGAAACTAAAATGTTTAAATTGCCTCTGACGAATTCGCCCATTATTTCTTCTTTTTCCGCGCCTTTCATCTTGCCGTGAAGAAGTCCGACTTTGAAATGCGGAAAAATTTTATCGCGCAGTTCTTCAAACATCTCGGTTGCGGCTTTCAAATCCATTTTCTCCGATTCTTCGATCAGCGGATAAACGATATAAACCTGTCTGCCCAGATTTATTTCGCGTTCGATGCCTTTATAAACACCGCCGCGCTGATCTTCGCCGACAACAACCGTTTTAACGGGCGTTCTGCCAGGAGGAAGTTCGTCAATCACCGAAACGTCCAGATCGCCGTAAACAGTCATTGCCAGAGAGCGCGGAATCGGTGTCGCAGTCATAACCAGAATATCGGGATTAAAACCGCGTTCACGAAGCTGTGCACGCTGCAAAACTCCGAAACGATGTTGTTCATCAACGACAGCCAAGCCCAATTTTTCAAATTCGACGGCATCTTGAATTACGGCGTGTGTTCCTATGACGGCTTGAATCTCGCCTTTTGCAATATCGCCCTGAACTTTTCTTTTTTGCGCGGCTCGTAAACTTCCCGTTAAAAGGTCAACGCAATACGGCGAATTTTCAAAAATCATTTTCGCATTGCGAAAATGCTGTTCCGCCAGAATTTCGGTCGGAGCCATCAGTGCAGTTTGATAACCGTTTTCCATCGCCGCAAACATTGCCAGAAAAGCGACAATAGTTTTTCCGCTGCCGACATCGCCCTGCACTAACCGGTTCATCGGCGCGTCGGAAGTCATATCGTCAAAAATTCTTTTGATAACTCGTTCCTGTGCGCCGGTTAAAGTAAACGGAAGGAGTTTTTTAATTCTTTCCTGAATTTTGTCGGAAATTTCGATCAAAGTTCCTTTAGGTTCTTTTGTGCGTTCGCCGCGTTTTAATTGAAGTGCGAATGTAACGCGGAAAAATTCTTCAAAGATCAGGCGCAAATGCGCGTCGCTTCTGGCTTTTACATAATCTAAAAGACTTACTTTTTCGGGCGGAAAATGAATTTCTTCAATCGCCTGAGCGCGTGAAATCAGTTTTTGCCGTTTGCATAATTCTTCGGGCAGAGTTTCTGAAATCGAACTTTTATCGAGATTCTGCAAAATATTAAAAACAATCTCGCGTAGACGTTTTGTTTGAAACTCGCCGAGCTTGCGATAAACCGGAACGCGCCGCGCCGTATGGATCATCGCAAATTCAGGATTGTCGGCATCTTCTAAATCTTCTTCAACTTTTTCAACGTTGATCTTTGATTTTTGATCTTTGATCTTTGATTCGTTCTTTACGTCATATTCGAGAAGATTTTTCAAAAGTCCGAAATTTTCGATATCTGCAACATTCGGCAAAATTTCGAGTTCGTCGTCGGGTTTGGTGATTTTCAGCCCGTAAGTATTGCGGCGCGAATCCCATTCCCATTTGCCGTAAGCGATAAAGCGTGTGCCGCGCTCAAATTTTTTCTGCCAGTAATTGACGATATGATGTGCTTGTTTTCCCGAAACAAACCACCAAATAACAACGGGTTTTCGCGTTCGTTCCGCGTCCGATCCGGTAACTTCAAAAATATAGAGCGGCGGCGCACCTTTGGCGCGGTTTTTACCGACGCGAAAACCGCCGGAAACTCTCGTATAAATCTCGACCGATGCTTCTAAACCTTCATAAATTTCGTCAATCTGAATCAAATTCGAGCGGTCTTCATAACGCATCGGAAAATAATTCAAAAGGTCTTCGACGGTTGCTTCCCCAAGATCACTCTTATTTGCAAAAACCGCAGCAGCCATTGCCAATTTGCGCGACTTTGCGCTCGATAAACCGGCAATATCGAAACTGTGAAGTTCAAGCAAAGGGGTTTGCAGTTTGAGATTCATTTGACGGATTTTATCATAAGATTTTACATTTGTTATAAATTTTGGAGTGTAAAGAATTGTAAATTTGATTTTAGCGGGATTCGGGCAATACTTTATAGCTCAAAACCTGCATACTTTCGTGCAAAAACAAAGCAAATTCGCCGCGTGTGAAAAATTGTCCGGCATATTCGGTTTTTTCAAAATTAACCGGAACGCTTTCTTTACCAAAAATATTCGTCCATAACTCGATCACATCGTTTTTTAAAACCGGATTATTGCCCTGAAATCTCAAATCTTCCGTAACTAAAGAAATGTCGTAAGTTTGCAGGAGAATTCCGACTGATCTGTAAAAAGGCTGTTTTCTGTTAATTTCTTTAATCGAATTGAGTGAAGTCAGATTTTGCGGATTATGAGCGCGAAATAATTTGATTTGAAGCGTGTTTTTTTTTGCTTCGGCGGCACGCTTTGCCAGCAAATCGAGCGTCAAACGCAAAAAATGAGCAAAATCGCCGCGTGTCAGAGGCGCATTTTCATAAAACTTTTTATCTTGATATCCGAAACTGATTTTATAGTTTTCTGTCAGATTTGAAATTGCTTCAAAATACGGTGAATCTGTTTTAACATCGGCTAATTCGGAGATATTTTGCGGGGAAAAATAACTGTTGACAGATATTTGCGGAATGAAGTTGTAAATTATCAATGCGGAAACTTTGATTGCTTTTCCGTCGCAGTCGGTCGGGCTGAATTTTACTCTCTGAGCGGCTTTACCGGCGATTTCCAAAAAATCCCGGTTTCCTTCAATTTTTAAGATTTTGCCAGTATTTCCATTTTCTTCAACTTCTACCAAAACACTAACAGTTCCGCCGCTGCGAGATTTTTGCGCTTCGGGCGGATAAACGGGTTCGTAAAAAAAAATGATTTTCCCTAATTCTAATTCGGCGCACCTTTCAGCGAAATTTTCACTTAAAATCTGTGGTAAAACCTCAACTCTGTCTTTAGATTGAGCAAAAATGCCGGGAGGCAAAACTATAAAAATTAAAAGCAAAACTCGTAACATCTGAAATTCAAACTCCAACTTAAATTATTAGACGATTTTTGAATAGAAATTATTCACGTGCGTAACTTCAAGATAACACAGAGAATAAGAAAATTTGTTCTTTGTAGATTTTTTTTTGTAATTTTAAATAAACCAATTCTTAATTTATCTGACTTTCGAAAGAAATCTTACACTCAAAAATTTTATTGATAAATGTGTAGATGCAAACAAAATATTTTAGTATCAGCGATTTTAAAATTCTCATTTTCGGTTATAATTTCAAAATCGTTGACAATCATACAAAAAATGACAGAAGAAATTACAAAAAAAGAGAAAATTTTCGGAGAATTTAATAATTCATTCAAGTTCGACCAAAGGCTGTTTAAATCTGACATTCGCGTCAATATTGCTTATTGTAACGCGCTTTTTAACGCCGGAATTCTGACGCGACAGGAATCAGAACACATCAAAAACGGTTTGCAAATAATTGCCAAACGTGCCGAATTCGACCGCAATTATTTTGACGAATCTCCGGCAAGCGACATTCACACTTTTATCGAATTGAGGCTCATTCAGTTAATCGGCGATACGGGCAGAAAACTTCAAACCGGAAAAAGTCGGATTGATCAAATTAGCACGATATTTCGGCTTTGGCTAAGATCTGAAATCGAAGAACTCTCTGAAAATACGACCGGTTTGCAGAAAATTTTGATTCAAATTGCTGAAAAATATCGTGTTGCGGTTTTGCCTGCATACATTCATTTGAAAAAAAATCAACCGATTTTATGGACGCACTGGTGTCTTGCATATTTTGAAATGTTTGTACGCGATTTGGAAAGATTGGACGAAGTCTGGCGGCGCGTCAATATTTTACCGTTTGGTTCGGGCGATTCGGCGGGAACTTCACTTGAGATTGATCGCGAAGAAATGGCTCGTGTTTTGGGGTTTGAAGGAATTTCTTCAAACAGTCTTGATGCCGTTTCCGACCGCGATTTTGTCGTCGAATTTATAAATGCTTCGGTTTTGCTGATGATTCATCTGTCGCGTCTTTCCGAAGATTTACTTCTTTATTCTTCTGCGGAATTCGGATTTATCGAGTTCGAAAAAAACTTGCAAAATGAAACTTCGCTCGAATTGATTCGCGGAAAAACCGGGCGGATTTTCGGACATCAAACCGCACTTCAAACAACGCTGAAAAGCTTGCCGATCGGTTACACCAAAGATTTGCAGGAAACGCAAGAAGCCGTTTTTGATACGATTGAAACGCTTAAAAAATGTCTGAAAGTTTTGGGCGAAGTCTTAATGAATTTGCGCCTTAATGAAGACAAGATGCGAGAATCGGCAAAACAGATTCAAAATTCGGACGAGTTGATAAATTATCTGGTAAATCAAGGCGTTTCAATCGGTACGGTAAAAGATTCGATTGATAAAATTGTTCTGTATGCAAGATCGAAAAATAGAAATTTCGATGAATTAAGCCTTTCTGAATTGCAGAGTTTTTCAAACGAATTTAAGGAAGATATTTTTGACTATCTGAGCTTGGAACAAATTATGTCAAGAAAAAATCAAATCGGCGGAACGTCGCCGGAGATGGTTTTTGAAGCGTTGGACGCAGCAAAATATGCTTTAGAAATGGAAAATCAAACAGATTCTGAATGAACAATTTTGTCCGCAATTTATTGACCGAATGGCGCAAACTTGATTTGCCGTTTGAAGATGAAACTTTTGTTGTCGCTGTTTCGGGCGGCGCGGATTCGGTCAGTCTGGCGCTTGCTTTAAATGAATTAAAACAGCGGAAAAAATTGAATCTGCGTTTTGTTATCGCCCATTTTAATCACGATCTGCGCGGCAAGGAAAGCTCAGACGACGAAAATTTTGTCAAACAATTAACCGGAAAATTCGGTTTTGAACTCGCTTTGAAAAAAGGTGATTTTTCAAAAAACAAAGGAAATCTCGAACAAAATGCGCGAATCGCCAGATATAATTTTTTAATCGAAACCGCCGAAAATCTAAATGCTTTCGGAATTTTAACGGCGCACACGCTCAACGATCAAGCCGAAACCTTTTTGATAAATCTGATTCGCGGCAGCGGTCTCGAAGGCTTGGGCGCGATGCGCTCGATTCGTCATCAAATTTCAAGTTTCAAGTTTCAAATTTCAAATTTTGAAGAAAATAAATCCGAAATCCGCAATCCGAAATCCGCAATCAAAATCGTACGTCCTTTATTAAATTGGGCAAAGCGCGAGATGACAGAAGAATTTTGCCGAGAATGTGGAATCGAGTATCGGTACGACACGATGAACGAAGATTTGGCTTTTCAGCGCGTGCGTATAAGAAAAATTTTGCTTCCTTTGCTCAAAGATTTCAATCCGAAAATTGTTGAAAATCTGGCAAAAACTGCTTTTCTTTTGCAAGAGGATTTTGAAGCATTAGAAAAAATATCAGAACTCGGAATTGCTGGTTTTGAAAATAGTCTAAATAAAAATAATGAAAAAACAGATTTAGAAATTAAAGAATTAAAAAATTTATTCCCGACAATGCGGCGGAAAATCTTGCGTGATTGGCTCAAATATCACCGCGGCGATCTGAGAAGCCTTGATACAAAGCATATCGAAGCGATCGAAAATTTGATCTTAAGCCGTAAAAGCGGAAAAAAAATCGAATTGCCGAATCAACAATTTATATTCAAAGAAAAAGGGAAAATCTTTTTTACGACAAAGAAAGGTTGAAAAAAGCACGACGTACAACTACAATCAAAGGTTAGGTTTTGAAAACCTTGCGTATATTTGAAAGAACAACGAAAGAGAGGAAACTTTCATCTTAAATCTTGTAACGAAATTGAGAGATGAAACTTTAACTAATTTTTAGGTGAAAGTTATTTTTTTGGAGGCAATAAGTTGAGTTCTAAAGCAAAACAAGTTTTACTGTGGTTAATGATTATTTCCAGCGGATTGTTGCTTATTTATTTTTTACAAAGCAAACAAACAACGCCCGATGATTTGACCATTTCCGCAGCCATTACCCGCATCAATAACAAGGATTTTAAAGAGGCGCATTTTAAGCAATCTCAAATTGAATTCGTGGATAATGCGGATAAAAAATACATTACCACAATCGGCAGCGATCCGACCCGTGAATTGGTTTTAGGGACGATCAAGCAATATAACGAAGCCAATTCAGCGGCGCAGATTGAAGTAAAGGAAGAACCGCAATCGAGCGGTTGGGGTTGGATAGTTTTATTAAACGCGCTTCCATTTCTGCTTCTAATTGGATTTCTCGCATTCACTTTGCGGCAAATGCAGGCGGGCGGCAATAAAGCTCTGAGCTTCGGTAAATCAAAGGCAAAACTCCTTAATAATCAGCAAAAACGCGTAACCTTCAAGGATGTTGCCGGAGTTGATGAAGCCAAGGAAGAATTGCAGGAAATTATCGAATTTCTGAAAGATCCGCAAAAATTCCAAAAACTCGGCGGAAAAATTCCAAAAGGCGTTTTGATGGTGGGTCCTCCTGGAACGGGGAAAACTCTGCTTGCCAAAGCTGTCGCCGGTGAAGCGAATGTTCCGTTCTTCTCGATTTCAGGTTCCGATTTCGTCGAAATGTTCGTTGGTGTCGGAGCTTCGCGTGTTCGAGATTTATTTGAACAAGGCAAAAAGAATGCGCCGTGTATTATTTTTATTGACGAAATTGATGCGGTCGGTCGTCATCGCGGCGCAGGCTTAGGCGGCGGACACGATGAACGTGAACAGACTTTGAATCAATTGCTCGTCGAAATGGACGGTTTTGAATCGAACGACGGCGTTATCTTAATGGCTTCGACGAACAGACCGGACGTACTCGACCCCGCGCTTCTTCGCCCTGGTAGATTTGACCGCAGAGTTATGGTCGGCAGACCGGACATTAAAGGACGGGAAGGAATCTTGAAAGTTCATACGCGCAAAATTCCTCTGGACGAAAATGTTGATATCAACGTTATCGCCCGCGGAACTCCCGGATTTACGGGCGCGGATTTAGCTAATCTTGTTAATGAAGCGGCGCTTAATGCGGCGCGTTATAACAAAAAAGTCGTCACGATGTCGGATTTTGAAGTTTCAAAAGACAAAGTAATGATGGGCGCGGAACGCAAGAGTATGGTTTTGTCGGACGATGAAAAACGTCTGACGGCGTCTCACGAAGCGGGACACACGCTCGTCGGTCTAAAAGTTCCGTCGGCTGATCCGGTTCATAAGGTTTCGATCATTCCGCGCGGAATGGCGCTCGGCGTAACAATGCAGCTTCCTGAAGAAGACCGTCATAGCTACACGAAAGAGCATCTGACGAGCAGAATTGCGATTTTGATGGGCGGACGAATTGCCGAGGAAATCTATCTCGGCGAAGATCAGATCACGACCGGCGCATCGAACGACATCGAACGCGCAACCGAACTTGCCCGCGCGATGGTTTGCGAATACGGAATGAGTCCGCTCGGACCTCTGACCTTCGGCAAGAAGGAAGAGCAGATTTTCCTCGGGCGCGAAATATCGCAGCATCGCGATTATTCGGAAGATACGGCGATCAAGATTGATATGGAAGTGAAGAAAATCATTGCCGTTCAATACGAATTGGCGAAAAAGGTAATTTCCGAAAACAGCGAAGCGATGGTTCGGCTTGCCGAAGCACTTCTTGAAAAAGAAACGCTCGACGGAGTTCAGATTCGCCGCGTAGTTGCCGGACTTCCGCTTGACGGTGATGATTCTCCTTCGGATGACGATGACGGAACGGCAAAAGCCGAAGAAACATCGCATAATCCATTCAAGAAAACCATTCTGCCGCCGATTACCGGAAACAATCCGGCAACAGCGTAAGAAAAGAAAAAGGTAAAAGGTAAAAGGTAAAAGTTTGATTTAATTCGGCTTTTACCTTTTTTTTATGAAAGAATACTGGCAAACATCGAAACGCGAAATTAATTTTTCACATAAAACGCTGGTGATGGCAATTTTGAATGTAACGCCTGATAGTTTTAGCGACGGCGGAAAGTTTTTTTCGGTGGACGATGCGCTCAAACAAGCCGAAAAACTCATTAAAGAAGGCGCGGATATTCTGGACATCGGCGGCGAATCTACGCGCCCGAACAGCGCGAGAGTTTCGGCGGAAGAGGAATCAAGGCGAATTGCGCCCGCGAGTGAAGCAATTGCCGGACGCTTTGATATTCCGATTTCGATTGACACGAGTAAAGCCGAAGTCGCCGAAAGCGCGATAAACTGCGGCGCGGAAATTATCAACGATGTTTCGGGTTTGCGATTTGATGAACGAATAGCGAAAGTTGCGGCAAAACATCGGGCGGGCTTGGTTTTGATGCACTTGCGCGGAACTTTTGAAACAATGCACAAACTTGAGCCAGTCGAAAATATTTTGCGTGAGGTTTCAAAAGATTTTCGTTGGAGCATTAAAAAAGCCAAAAGTGTCGGCGTAAAAAAAGCGCAAATCGCGCTCGATGTCGGCATCGGTTTCAGCAAAACCTTTGAGCAAAATCTCGAATTGATTGCAAAATTAGATAATATTATTGCTGAGTTTCCGACGTTTCCGATGATGGTCGGAGTTTCGCGCAAATCGTTTATCGGAAAAATTTTGGACGACGCGCTCGTTTCTGAAAGATTAAACGGAACGCTTGCCGCCAATACCGTTGCCGTTTGGAACGGCGCAAATATCGTCCGCGTTCACGATGTCAAAGCGACGATAGAAACGCTGAAAGTTGTCGAAGAAATTAGAAAAAAATTATGAAGTTTATAAAGTTTGCCGTCATCAGTTGTCTTTTTCTGTTCGTTTCGGGTTTTACCGAGTGTTATAAACCGGTAACAAATTCGGGTTTGCCGAGCAATATCAAAACGATTGCCGTGCCGGCGTTTCAATTTGAAGTCGAAGGTGCGCGTTACCGCGTCGAGTCGCGTTTTACCGAAGCCGTAACCAAAGAAATTATAAGGCGCGGACGCGGACTTCGTGTTCAAGGTTCGCGTGAAGGTGCAGACGCGGTGGTTGAAGGCACGATTCGCAATTTTAATTTTTCGGGCGTTTTGCTTGACCGTCAAGGTCGCGCCCGCGTTTATGAAGTTACGATTGTTGCGGCGGTTACAATTCGGGATTTGCGCGAAAACAAAATTATCTACGACAATCAGAATTTTATTTTCCGCGATTCGTTTGAATTTTCCGAAGACCCGCGCTCATTCTTCAATGAAGAAGACCCGGCGGTTGAAAGAATGTCGCGGGCGTTTGCCGAATCGGTTGTTTCAACCATTGTCAATGGCTTGGGCGTTAAAGAAGAAAAGAAATAAAAAGTAAAAAGTTAGTAACTGATTAGGTCTTTGATTTTATGAATTGCCGTCTGCTAATGGTCTTTGAAAAATAAATCCGACAATAAGGTTCAGAGGCGGGCTACTGCCCGCCAACGGTTATGAATGGCGGGCAGTAGCC
>JBGTIH010000148.1:0-5036 GCA_041745765.1 Pyrinomonadaceae bacterium
GACGTTAAAACGCCCTTTTATGCCGAAGCAACCCCGCGCGCCATAAATGACGCGGCTAATTGCCGCCTCTGCGGCGGAAAGCCTGTTAAAACAGGCTGAAAAACCAAAGGTGAATTCACTTTTCTACTCTTGATTCACATTCTTAATTAAAGATTAAAACCGTATTGAGGACTAAATTGCCGTTTTAGAGGAATTATCGAAGATTTGCCGGATTTTTTCGGCAAGCGTATTTGCGGTAAAGGGTTTTTGAATAAAATTAGTATTATTTTCGATAATGTCTTGACTTATGACGAGATCATCGGTATAACCTGACGTGAAAAGAATCGGCAAATGCGGCATTCGCGCTTTTATTTTGTTTGCCAATTCGCGTCCGCCCATTTTCGGCATGACAATGTCGGTCATCAGCAGATCAAAAGTAAAACCGTTCTTATCGCAAACTTCCAGTGCTTCCAGCCCGTTGCAGGCGGTAATTACTTTGTAGCCGCGGATTTCGAGAATTTCCTTTGAAATATTACAGACCAATTCTTCGTCTTCAACCAGCAGAATTGTTTCCGTTCCGTTCAATGTTTCTAAACTTTCGTGAACATTCGCCGCTTCGGACGGCACTTCCACTCGCGGCAGATAGATCTTAAATGTTGTTCCGATACCTTCTTCGCTAAAGACTTCGATATGACCGCCCGATTGCTTGACAATGCCGTAGACCGTCGGCAGTCCGAGACCTGTGCCTTGTCCGAATTCTTTGGTTGTGAAAAACGGCTCGAAAATATTCTGTTTGACTTCATTGCTCATTCCCGTGCCCGTGTCGCTGAATGTCATCAGAGTGTATTTTCCTGGAGCAACTTCATTGTCCTGTTGCGTATAGGACTGATCGAGAAAAACGTTGCTGGTTTCAACCGTCAATTTTCCGCCCTGAGGCATCGCATCACGGGCATTTACCGCCAGATTCGTAATGATTTGCGAAAACTGCCCAGGATCAACCAATATTTTCCCGACATTTGAACCAAACAAAGTCGTCATCTGAATATTTTCACCGATCAGACGCTGGAGCATTCTTATCGTGTCAACAATTATTTCATTAAGATCAACGACTACAGGTTGAAGCAGCTGCTGGCGGCTAAAGGCTAATAACTGGTGCGTTAATTCGGCGGAACGCTGTCCGGCTTTTTGTATTTCTTTAATATAGCCATAGACTGAATCGGTTTCCTGCAATTTGTGGAGAGCCAATTCGCTGTAACCGTTAATTGCCGTCAGCATATTGTTGAAGTCGTGCGCGATTCCGCCGGCGAGTCGCCCGACTGATTCGAGTTTCTGCGATTGCCTGAGCCGGTGTTCGAGTTCTTTGGTTTTCGTAACGTCTAAAATTATTCCTTGCCAGCCGGTTTTGTTTCCCTGTTCATCAAAAACATATCGCCCCTTATCCTGCCACCAGTAAATTGTGCCGTCCCTGGCTTTGATGCGATACGTAATATCGGTTTCCAGATTTTCATTGTGAGCGGTTTCAAGTTCATCCAAGACACATTCGCGGTCTTCTTCGTGAATAATATCCAGCCACATTCCCGGTTTTTCATACAATTCTTCAGGAGAATAACCGTAATCTCTTATTTTCGGGCAGACATAAATTGTTGAATAAGGATGATTCGGCTCACTAAGATACAAAATACCCGGCGATGATTCGATCAGATTAAAATACTTTAATTCCGTCTGCCGCACCGCTTCTTCCGCCGCTTTGCGTTCGGTAATATCGCGGATATTGCATTGAATTACCTGACGGTCATTTTCCGTATAAACATTGCTGATGAATTCTACTTCCCGCGCTTTTCCGGTTTGCGATTTGAGCGGCAGATCTTCATAGCGGATATAGTGATTTCTTCTGAGTTCTTCAAAGGCGGCGATGCTGGCTTCTTCGTCTTTGAGCAAGCCGATTTCCCAGAGTTCTTTGCCGAGAAATTCTTCTTTCGTATAACCGAGAATCTCACTCATATACGGATTGACATCCGTGATTTTCCGCGTTTCCGCATCGAGAATCAAAATTCCGTCGCGGGCAGATTCGAAAAGCCTTCGGTAACGGATTTCGGAAGTCTGTAAGTCGTCTAATGACAGCGTTTGCAAGTTATTGTGTGTCATATATTTGAGTTTCTTTTGGTTAATTTTTTAGCAAACAAATGGATTATGAAATTTTTTAATCATTGTTCAATATTTCCTGAAAGTACGGACGTAAGCCTTAAAATAGTCGGAATGACGGTATTTATCTCCGGTTTTACCAAATATACGTTTGCTCCCGCTGCCAAACCTTTCTGCTTATCGGTTTGATTAGCATCGCCTGAATAAAAAACAATCGGAGTTTGCGGGCTAAATTCGTGCAGACGGCGGCACAGTTCCAGACCGCATCCCTCGGAAAATCTGCTCTCCAGCAAATACGCGTCGAAATATTCCGTTTGAGCATCTTCAAATGCTTTTTTAACGGAACACGCCAGCGAAACATCTATGTCGGAAAATCCGAGCAAAGTGCTTAACATAAAACCGGCATCTTCATTATCTTCGGCATATAGAATACGAATGCGTTTTAGTTTTTTCATTTTAATAACCCGTTTTGTTTTTGCGGCAAGCAGCCACTCCGGTCTATCCGAATTGAGTTTTTGTCTGTCCTTTCCTTGTAAATGTTCCCCCTTGCTTGTTTCCGGTATCTATGGTTTTCAGTAGATTTTATCGGAATCCTTTATATATTTTATCAATCGCCGCCGTGCAATCAGTAAAATCAGAGTTTTGTCGTCAGAGAAGATTTTGTCCCGACATCCGGCATATTGCCAGATATCAATAAAAATTTCCTGCGTCGCCCTTTCCGCATCTTCCGTCGAATTTGTGAACCTTTTTGCCAATGCCCAGATAAAGTTTCCGTAAGTATCAAGGCAATCTACAATAGCTGTCCGGTCTTTTTTAGCAATTCTTTGAATAAAATTCGAAAAGTGTTTTTCCTGAATTGCAGGAATATCTAAAGTCTTCATTGTGTTCCCCGTAAAAATCTTTGAGTAAAATCCTGAGAGATCTTTATAAATCTTTGTAATCTTTATGTCGTCAACGCCATATCACGCTCAACGGATAAGAAGTTTCGCGTGTGCCGAGCAGCACTCCCGTCAGTAATTTGCCGTAGCTTTGTAAAAATAAAATAATCTTCATATCAAATTAAAGGATGTAAGAATAAAACAAATGTTCACAGATGTTTTGAAAAATATAACGATTTTGTAAATGACCGGATTAAAGAACCGGTTACATTTTCTGTATTTTCCATAATCCATTTAATTTCCCCTTGCTGTTTAACTGCTCATCCCATCGGTTCTGTAGAAGTTTCCGGTAAAACTTTCCACTCCGAAATTTTATTGTTCGAAAAGACTTTTTCCCGCCGGCTGTTCGTGCGGCGTTCGGAAACCCAATCATTGACGGCGTTAACCAGATTAATTTGAGCCTTCCGATCAGCTTTTACGGCATTATAGACAGTATTTATTTTTTCGACTTCGTCTATTTTGTCCCTTTTAATAATTTTAATTGCATTTTTACTCGACTTTAGACAAAAAAAGTGACTTTAGACAAAATTTAACCGGAGTCAAATTAAGCTAAGTTCAATGATTTCAACATTACATAAAATTAACGGAATTTTTTAAGGGAATTAAATGCAGGTAGGCGTTTGCTAAAAAAGCACACTACCTCACTTTAATTCCCACAAAAAGTTTTATTTTTCTTAACATTGTTGTAAATAAATGACTTACAGCTTTCAAAAAAACGATTTGTCATTCAATTTTGTCAAAAGTCGAGATTTTTATTCATAATGTAAAAAATCTCTGCCCCTATTTAGACTATTCAGCAGAAAAAAACAAAGGATGACTTTCCAGAGATAGAAAGCCATTCTTCAACATAGCTTTCGCTATTTATAAAGACCGCAATTGTGCAGGAAATTTGAACTTATGCGATCAAGTGAGCTTGCTATCATTATTAACCGGGAAATATTATTTGCTTTACCCGGATTAAACTTCCGGTGAGACTCATTTTCCTCTCAACTATTTAAGCTCACCTCTAATTTACCTAATTGAAAACTCTTTGTATGTTAGCTAACGCGCATATAAAGATTTTTATTTATACGTCTGTGCGATAACGCACATAGGATAGTTTTTTTTGTGATACAATAGCTTACACTCCTATTATTTGAAGCGATTTTACTAAATCCTTCTACAAAACAGCCGGATGAAAAAAATGCCCCTAGCTCAACGTAAAAATTATGCGCTGATGAATCATCTGCTTGCCGCGCTGCCTGATGATGAATTCGCGCGGCTTGAGCCTGATTTAGAGCCGGTTTTTCTGCCGCTCGGCAAAGTTCTTTATGAATCGGGCGATAAGCTGACGCATATATATTTCCCGACAACGGCGATTATTTCTCTGCTTTATATTATGAAAAACGGCGCGACCGCCGAAATCGGAATTGCCGGCAACAACGGCTTGATCGGAATTGCGCTGTTTATGGGCGGTGAAACGACTTCGAGCCGCGCCGTCGTGCAGAGCGCGGGCAATGCGGTGCGGATGAAAGGCGCGAAATTGAAAGCCGCGTTTGCGCTGGGCGGCGTGTTTCAGGATATTTTGTTGCGCTATACGCAATCTTTGATGACGCAGATTTCACAAACCGCCGTCTGCAATCGTCTGCATACGCTCGAACAACAGCTCTGCCGCTGGCTGCTGATTAATCACGATCAAATGCAGACTGACAAACTTGTAATGACACACGACCTCATTGCCAATATGCTCGGCGTGCGACGCGAAGGCGTTTCGATTGCCGCCGCAAACTTACAGAAAAGAGGATTGATCAAATATGTGCGCGGCACGATTACAATTCTCAACCGCGCCGGTTTGGAAACCGTCTGTTGCGAATGCTATCAGGTTGTCATGGACGAATACGACCGTCTGCTCGGTGAATACATCCCGAAAAACCGCTGATTCGTTAGAGTCTTGAGGCTTATGTTTAGAAGCTGAATGAAAACTCATAAATCAGCTCC
>JBGTIH010000149.1:0-18314 GCA_041745765.1 Pyrinomonadaceae bacterium
CTAAAAACGATAAAAGACAATTTGAAGTCGAAACATACCGCTGTATAAACTGCGGCTATCTGGAATCGTATGCAAAGGTAGAAAAATAAAATAATCAAATAAAGATAAAATTATGGCAAACAACATACCGGAAAATTTACATTACAGCAAAGATCACGAATGGGTTGAAGTTGACGGCGGCGTGGCGACGATCGGAATTACCGATTACGCGCAGCACGCGCTCGGCGATGTCGTCTATGTCGAACTTCCAAAGTCAGGCGATACATTTGACGCGCACGACGTAATCGGTTCGGTCGAATCAGTGAAAGCCGTTTCCGAAATCTTCACGCCGGTCGGCGGGGAAGTCGTCGAAGTCAACGAAGAGTTGAACGACACGCCCGAATCGGTCAACGAAGACCCTTACGGAAATGCTTGGCTGATTAAAGTCAAAATGAACAACTCCGGCGAAGTGGACGCTCTGCTTTCACCGGAAGAATATGAGGAATTCCTTACAGAGAATGAATAATTGATAATTGATAACGGATAATTAAATCCTTTTATTATCAATTATCAACTATCAATTATCAATTAAAAACAATGAGATATATACCAAATTCGCCCGAAGAGCGCGATGAAATGTTGAAGATCGTCGGTTTGAACTCGGCGGAAGAACTTTTCCGTTCAATTCCGCAAGACGTTCAGTTAAACCGCGCGTTAAATGTTACCGAACCGCTTTCCGAACCGGAAGTTATCGCGGAAATGGAAAGACTTGCGAAAATGAATACCGCTGCCGGAAAACCTTCGTTTTTGGGCGCGGGCGCGTATTCGCATTTTTCGCCGACGGTCGTTGATCATTTGATTCAACGCTCGGAATTTTTTACGTCTTACACGCCGTATCAACCCGAAATTACGCAAGGCACTTTGCAGTATATTTTCGAGTTTCAGACGCTCGTCGCGCAACTGACCGGAATGGACGTGGCAAACGCTTCGATGTATGACGGTTCAACCTCGATGGCGGAAGCATTTTTAATGGCGCAGCGAGTTACGCGCCGCGATAAGGTAATTATTGCGCAAACCGTTCATCCCGAATATCTGGAAGTTGCCAAAACCTACACGCAGCACGGCGATTTAAGAATGGAAACCGTTCATTTCGATACGGAAACCGGCAGGGTTTTAGCGGAAGATTTAGCGAAATTAGATAAAGAAACCGCCGCGCTCGTCATTCAATCGCCGAACTTTTTCGGCTGTATCGAAGATTTGCAGGCTCTTGCGGACAAAGCGCATGAAGTCGGCGCGCTGCTCGTCGTCGTCGTAACGGAAGCGATCTCGTTCGGTTTACTGAAATCGCCGGGCGCGTGCGGCGCGGATATTGTCGTCGCCGAAGGTCAGAGTTTCGGAATTCCCTTGAGTTTCGGCGGTCCGTTTGTCGGGCTTTTCGCGTGTAAAGAAAAATACGTCCGCCAGATGCCCGGTCGGCTTGCCGGTGTCGCGTACGACAAAAACGGAAATCGCGGTTTTGTTTTAACCCTGGCAACCCGCGAACAGCACATCAGACGCGACAAAGCGACATCGAATATTTGTACAAATCAAGGTTTGATCGCGCTCGCGGCAACGATTTATATGGAAACGATGGGCAAGAAAGGCTTGCAGGAAGTGGCGATGCAAAATGCGCAAAAAGCCGCTTACGCCGCGAAGGAAATCGCCAAACTGGACGGTTATTCGATTCCTTTTTCCGCACCGCGTTTTAACGAATTCGTCGTCCGCGCACCGGAAAACGCCAATAAGATTCTGGAAAAAATCCGCCTCGAAAAAGAAATCATCGGCGGTCTGCCGCTCTCGTGGCATTATAACGATTACCCGAACGATTTTCTCGTCTGCGTAACCGAAACGAATACGAAAGCGCAGATTGATGATTTGGTTGAAGGTTTGAAATCGGCAAATTAAATGTTTGCTTTAATTTTTGAATCAACAGGAACTAGCGAATTACTATTGATTATTTTTTTAATTGTAGTTTTTCTTATAGTCATATTATTTTTGAAAAAAAGAAGCAACGGAAATTTAAAGAAATGTCCGTTTTGCGCTGAAATGATTCAACCGGAAGCAATTGTCTGCCGGTTTTGTGGTCGAGATTTGGTAAAATAGTTTTGAGGTGATTTTATGATTCAAACAATTGCGATTGATGAAAATCAGATTGATTTTTTGAAGAAATATTCGCAGTACGGTTTTAAAACTCAAGACGAATTAGTCAAAGAAGCATTAAGCCGTTTGCGCGATGATTTGGAACAGGAATCTTTGGAACAATCGGCAAGTCTTTATGCTGAAATTTACGCGGATGATGAAGATTTGCAAGAACTTACGGAATCGGCTTTAGCGGAGAAAATCAATGATTGAGCTAAAACGCGGAATGATTATAGATGTCAATCTTAATCCGACGCTAGGCTCTGAAACCGGAAAAATCCGTCCTTGTATTATTGTTACAAATAATGTTTATAATGCCCGTGTTCCTGTTATTCAAGTCGTACCGATTACCGAATGGAGCGAGAAAAAAAGTCGAATTTTAACAAATATTGAAATTAATCCGACCAAAGAAAACGGCTTAATAAAACTTTCTATCGCAGATTGTCTGCAAACTCGCCCGATTGATTATCGGTAAAGATTGGTCAAAGTTCGCGGCGAATTAAATAAATCTGATTTATCAAAAATTGACGAAGCACTAAAAATCGTCTTTACACTAAAATAAATGAATAATTTTAGCCGAAATTTCAAAACTGATTTTAATCGCCGGACATTCCTGTCTTCCGTCGGCAAAGGTCTCGGAATGATCGCTTTGCACTGTCGGTGATCGTTGCGCTCTTTGAAAATATCAACGCAGCAAGACTGAAAGTCGCGCATCTTTCGCACAAACAGGTCGCAACGAAAGAGAATTTTTAGGCAAATATTCAGCAAGTTTTTCGGCAACACGCCGAATGTTTATACAATGCTCCGGGAACTTGACAGATTTTGCAACATTGTGCGAAACGATTTACCGAGATTATAAGAATTTATGAGCATAACAGTAGTTACACAACACCCGACTCAGAATAAAGAGTTGATTTTTGAGTGTTCGCATCGCGTGTAATTTTTGGCAATTGCCGCGAAATTCTTGCGGATTTAACGAATAAATTTGACTTGACTTTTATTTGCTAAATTAAGAACAGAAGTTTTCATTTTAAGTCGGTTGAAACGGCTTTGCAGAATCATTTTTAATGCAAGTTGAATTAAAACATATTATTAATTTGATGCCTTATAGAGCAGTCGGCGGAACGGAAACAGCGGCGTTGCGAATGGCTTTGATTACGCGAGAATTCGGGTATAAAAACACTTTTTTATGTCTTGCCGGATGCGATTCGGTGTCGAGTTTTTTCAGAGATAATCGGTTTGATGTCGTCGAATTTCCCGAAATCGTACCGAGTTTCAGGCATTTTCCAAATTACTGGCGCGAATCTCGGAAATTAGCGAAAATACTTAAAGACTTAAAAGTAAATTTAATTCACGCGCAGGATTATTCGGCAGCCGTTACTTGCTCTTTGGCAGCCGAATTAGCGCACATCAGACTTGTTTCGCACGTTCGCAATAAGCACGACAATATTTCCAGACGCGATCAGATATTTTTGCTTCCGGTAAAACATTGGCTTTTTGTTTCAAATGAAACCCACGATATGTTTTCCTTCAAAGCAAGTGCAAAAAAAAGCACGGTGCTTTATGATGGAGTAAATGTTATTGAAGTTAACAAAGCGGAAAAAGAGCGAAACAGAAAGAGCGTTTTTGAAGAATTCGGGCTTTCAAAAGATACAAAATTGATCGGAATGCTGGCGCGGGTCGCTCCGCAGAAAGATTTTTTTACGCTTGCCGATGCGGCAAAAAAATTAAGCGAAATTGATGATTCGATAAAGTTCATCATCGTCGGCGATAATTCTAACGAAGAAAGCACGCGTGAGCATTTCGGAAAAGTTTCCGAATATATAAAAAATCTGGACATTTCCGACAAGTTTATTTTTACAGGCTATCGAAGCGATGTCGGCAGATTTATAGATTCTTTCGATATACACGTTTTATCAACAAATTTCGAAGGTTTTGCGCTGGTCAATCTCGAAGTTATGGCACGAAAAGTTCCGGCAATCGCCACATCGAGCGGTTCTTCAATGGAAATTATCGAACACGAAAAAAACGGACTGCTTTTCGAACATAAAAACAGCGACGATCTTGTAAAACAAATTACGAAATTAACAAATGACCGTGATTTTGCGGTCAAAATCGGCGAAAAAGGTTTTGAAACTATTAAGAAAAACTTCAGTTCAGAGCGTTTTTCTGCCGATCTGCTGAATATTTATAAGCGATTTTATGACGGCAATTAACAAATAATTTTATAAAAAATATGGCACAGACAGATATTAAAAAAGTTACACAACACCCGACTCAGAATGAAGAGTTGATTTTTGACCGTTCGCAGACGGGGCGCATCGGTTATTGTCTGCCGAAATTAGACGTTGAAGAAACGAATTTGGACGAACTTATTCCGCTTGAACTGCGCCGCGAAGACGATCTGGAAGGCGTGCCGGAAGTTTCGGAAGTTGATGTTATCAGGCATTTTACGCGAATCTCGACGTGGAATTATTCGATTGATCTCGGAATGTATCCGCTCGGCTCTTGCACGATGAAATATAATTCGCGCTTGAACGAAAAAGTCGCGCGAATCGCCGGATTTGCCGGACTTCATCCGCTCGCACCGGAAGCGGAAGCGCAAGGCGCACTCGAATTGATGTTTAAATTGCAGGAAGATCTGGCGGAAATCACCGGACTTCCGGGCGTATCGCTCCAACCTGCCGCCGGAGCGCACGGCGAAATGACGGGCGTGATGCTTATCAGAGCATTTTTAGACGAACGCGACGGCGAAGAATCAAAAAATCGACGCGTGATGCTGATTCCCGATTCGGCGCACGGCACGAATCCCGCATCCGCACATATGGCTGGATTTACGGTCAAAACGATCAAATCAACTTCGGAAGGGTTGACCGATATGGAGCATCTTAAAGAGCTTTGCGCTCAAGGCGGAATCGCCGGATTGATGCTGACAAATCCGAACACGGTCGGCATTTTTGAAACGAATATTAAGGAAATTTGCGGCATCATCCACGAAGCCGGCGGGCTCGTGTATATGGACGGCGCGAATATGAACGCGCTCGTCGGCATCGCGCGTCCGGGCGATATGGGCGTTGATGTCATACATTTGAATTTGCACAAAACCTTTTCGACTCCGCACGGCGGCGGCGGTCCGGGCTGCGGTCCTTGCTGCTGCACGGAAGAATTGGAAAAATATCTGCCGACTCCGCACATTGTAAAAACGGACGATAAATTCAAACTCGATTTCAATTATCCCGAATCAATCGGTCGCGTCAAAGCGTTTTACGGCAATTTCGGAATGATGGTTCGCGCCCTCGCCTATATTCAAACGCACGGCGACACAGGACTCAAAGAAGCGACCGAAGCCGCCGTTTTAAATGCGCGTTATGTCGGGCATTTATTAACTGAAGATTTCGACAAACCTTTTGCGTCCGACAGTATGCACGAGGTGATCTTCTCGCACAAAAAACAATCGAGAAAAGGCGTTCACACGCTCGACATCGCTAAAAGATTGATTGATTACGGTTTTCATCCGATGACGATCTATTTCCCTTTAATCGTCGAAGGCGCAATGCTTATCGAACCGACCGAATCCGTCGGACGCGCCGACTTGGACGCTTTTATTGACGCAATGAAATCAATCGCCAAAGAAGCCGTCGATGACCCGCAACTCGTCATTGACGCGCCGCATTCAACCAGAATCGGCAGATTAGACGAAGCAACCGCTGCCAGAAAACCCGTTTTAAGGTGGAAACCGGATATGGAAGCGACGGCGAAATCTGCCTGAGCGATTATTCCTTTTTCGGCGTTTACTTTTTATATTTCTAGAGTTCAGTCAAGTTTGAAATGACGCGTCAGAACAGTGTGCGTGAGCGGGCTGTGTAAAGCTGACTTTTCTACAATGCCGAGTTCTTACAGCCCGCTCACGCAGGCTGTTCTGACTTCATCCGGAACAATAGAGCAGATGATAGATCAGTGTGAAGATTTAGTAATTTAAGCGCGGCTTTTTTAGATTATTTTTCATCATTTGGCTGACATTCTAAATCAATTAATGCCAGACGTTCAACTATTTCGCCGTTGATCAAATGTTTTTCGATGATTTCAGGAACGTCCTTAGCCTGAACCTGTGCATACCAAATGCCTTCCGGATAAACAAGAACCGCCGCGCCGACCGAGCAGAAACCGACCGAACTACAATCGGTCAGAACGATTTCGCCGTTTGGGTTTCGCCCTTTTGATTCTTTGCCCCAGCGCAGATTTTTCTCTTCGAGCCTGTTTTCAAATTCGGCTTTCACGTCCGCGCTGCCGACCGCCAGACACGATTTGCCGTTGCAGACGAAAACCTGCCGTTTGATCGGCGCTTTAGCAACGGGCGCGAGTTTTTCCAGTTTTTCGCGGTCTTCGATAAATTTCGGCTTACTCATATTTTTAATTTTAACAAAACATTCGTCTGCAAAGGAAAGCCGACATCAAATTTCTTTTGAATATTTTTGCAACAAGCCTTTTCTAAATTAAGATTAAATTAAAGTTTGTGATAAAATTACTTTGTTCCTTATTCGGTGGTTTAACAAAACAGATTTTTTATAAATGGCAGTTGGTTTAGTAATTCATATTTCGGTTGGCAAAGAAAAACGGACGGAGTTTTTCTCGGCTGAAAATATTCGTTTCGGTTCGGATGAAACGAGCGATCTTCAAATTCACACTAAAAAAATTGCTGATACAAGCATCTGGTTTGAACTTGAATCGGACGATAATTTTTATCGCGTTACAAATTTTGATAATAAACTCGGCTTAATTATCAACGGAAATCCGATCAGACGCTTTGTTCCGATCAATGACGGCGATATAATCGAGATTCCCGCTGCCGATATTTCCTTTTCTTTCTTCTCTTTAGAATCGAAATCTTCGCTGATTACGACTAACCGCGAACAGCCGCACATCGCCCAATTTATCGAAGCCGCCGCGCTTGATGCCGCCGCTACGCCGCAGCGCGACGATGCCAAAGCGTTTTTGCGTGAGTTTGTCCGCGAGCTTTCCCGCGAGATCAGTTGGGCGACAAAGTTAATTATTCTGGCAATCGTCGTCGGAACGCTTTCGGGAATTTTTTATCTCGGCTTTGCCGTCAATCGTGAACTGGAAAAAAATCGCGAACAAGCCCAACAGCAAAATGAGATAATCAAAGAATTACAATCAAAAGTTCTGCAAACGAACGAAAATGTCGGAGAAATTACCAAAAACACGAAAACAATGATGGACACCGTTTCGCTCGCGCAGAATCTGCGTATCGAATATGGAAACGGAGTCTGTCTGATATTCGGAGTGTATGATCTGGTTGATCGCAAAAGCGGAAAAACGCTGCGTTATCCCGATCCGCAAGCATTTCAGCCCGAAAATTATGATCCGCCGACCGTTCCCGTGCAGGAAGACCTTATTCAACCGCAACTTCAAATGGGTTTGACGACCGAAGGCAACGGAACAATCGTCGAATACGATTTTATCGGCACGGGATTTCACGTCGGCGGCGGTTATATTGTGACAAATCGCCACGTTGTTCAGCCCTGGCGAGAAGATGATTTAGTTCAGCAAATGATTAAAACTTCGGACGCGCGGGCGCGAATCAAACGGCTTGTGGTTTATTTTCCGAATAATCCGCAACCTTTTCCGCTCAAAATTCGCCAACTCGGTGCGCGTGAAGATGTCGCCGTTGGGATGATTGATGCGACACAAATGCCCGCCAATATTCCCGTTTTACCGATAGATAATTCTTCAGATGCGGCAACGGTCGGAAAAACGGTTGTGACGATGGGTTTTCCGAACGGACCGGACAGACTTTTGGCAATGGCTGATGAAAGCGACGCGCGGTCGCTCAATACGAGATGCGAAGGTTCGCGGCGATGTATTATTGATTCGCTTGCCCAATCAAGAAAAATCGTGCCTTTAACAACTCAAGGTTCGATTACCGATTTAGATTCGCGGCGCGTCGTTCACGATGCGAGAACGGCAGAAGGCGGTTCGGGTGCGCCTCTTTTCGGTCAAAGCGGCAGAGTTATCGCCGTAAATTTCGGTGTGTTCACAGAAAGCACTGCTGCCAATATGGCTGTTCCCATAAGTTTTGCGGTCGAATTATTAAAGAAAGCCGAATGGATTTCTCCGGAAGAAGCTCAAAATCAAACCAGCCAACAAAATCAAACAGCCTCCGCCAATACAAGCTTAAACTAAATAACTGATGTTATGCACAAAAATGTCAAACTGCGTAACATAAGTAAATAATAGAAAGCTGAGTAGAGCGATTTTTAAGTTTTCAAGTGTATTTCAAATTTCAAACTGAAAACTGAATTAAAATGTTTATCGTTCAAGAATGATTTACCTGTCAATTTAAAGATTGTTCTATTTACTAAGCAGATGAGTAAAAGTGTGATGACACATTGAAAAATATAATTTGTTGAAAATAAAAACTTTCTATCATCTTCTTAAATCGGTATCCCGGAAAAAAAATTAAAAATAGTCTTGTTTTCCTTCAGATTTATTTCCATGTTCGGCAAAAGCCGGCACAAATTTATTGTTTTTGATAATCATTAAAAGTTTGCTCGTAACCTGTGCGGAAATCTTATCTTGCAGAGAAAAAATATTTGAATAATTTTCATCGAATTTTTCCGACCAAATAATGTTTTGATCTTTTACGTAATAAAGTTGAACTGTAATTCTGACCCGTTCCTTATCCTCTTGAATCGTTCCGAGCAGAACCGCATCAACGTTTAATTTTTCACTAATTTCAGGCAAATTTTTATCTTTTACAAACTGACTGATCGAACTTGTCGGGCTGACGGCGATGTCTTCAGAATTTCCGAGATTTGAAATAATTACATCCGTTACGCCCAAACCGAGCTTTTCATCTTTACTTTCACCAATAACTTGAAACGGCAAAACGGCAATGGATTTTACCGGAATTTCCCTATCTTGCTCTGCTGAAAAAGAATTTGTTTCCAAAATTGCATAGCCGAAAAGGGAGATGACAAAAATCAGCAGAATCGTCAGAATGCTAAAATTTATCGAAAATTTCGGTTGCGGATTGATAGATAGATTTTTATTTTTTTCTTCGAGATATGCCGATATTTTTCCTGATTCGGTTAATGATTTAAAGTAAGTTATTTCATCATTTGTTGAAACAGTGTCAGAAAAATCAGGATAAACAGAATTCGCCGACATTCGTTTTTCCGGATTTTTATAAAAAACTTCGTTGACTTCGCTAACGAAACGATACCCGATTTTGGGAACTGTTTCGATAAAATTTTCCTCATTTCCACCTTGTCGCAAAACTTTTCGCAGCATATAAATATGCTGCGTCAATGTGTTTTCTTCGACAAAATTGCCTTCCCATAAGGAACTGAGCAAGTCTTCTTTTTTTATAACCAAACCGTTGTTTTCAACCAGAAACCGCAAAATATCAAAACTTTTTTGAGTTATTAAAACCGGAATACCATTTTTTAACAACTGGTTATTCGTAATATCAAGCCGATAATTACCAAATGTATAACAATGAATTTTATCTACAAACATTTTTCGAACTCCTTGAAAATACTACGCCCTAAAAAATACGATTCCCGAAAAAAATGAAGCTTACATTTTTGGTATTATCTGAATTTGTCCTTTTCCGGTTTTTATTACGTTTTACACAACAAAAAAGTTTAAAAGCTGTGTTCAAATTCTTGAAGTTCCGCTAGAATCGGTATATTTATGGCTTGAAAAATCAAATTTCAGCCGAAAAAACTTAAGTAAAACCGAAATTGCATAAAAATACTTAAACTATAAACTCCCCCAGGTTTTAATTTGTGACAAAAAAAATCAGCAAAATCTTTGAGCTAAAGATTTTGCTGATAAGAAAGAATTCGCAAATAATTAAAATTCAAGCAGACCGTATTTTATAAAAAAGACCTTGTTTTATTAAGAGTGCAGTTATCTGCAAGAATCACAATGTTTTTGTCGAAATCCCGTGTTTTTTAATTTTTGCATTCAAAGTAGATAAACCGAGATTGAGCAATTTTGCGGCTTCGGTTTGATTTCCGTTTGATTCTTTCAAAGCCTGTTCGATCAAACTTCGTTCATAAAGTTTTGTAACCTCATAAAAATCAACTCCATTCTTCGGAAAATGACGGGTATAAAGTTTCAAAACTTGAAACTTCTCAACTTGTTTTAACGATTCCAATGTATTGAGAGCTTTTGCCAGCGATTCGACAATCTCACCTAAATTTGGCTTTTCCGGCTGAACCTTTTTTGACAAATCTCTATTATCACTATATGCAAATTTTCTTTTTGTTGCAGATGCTTGCATAAAATATTTCTCCTTCAAATAAAAATCCTGAACTTTTTTAGGATGCTATAAAGATTCAGAAAGTGATATAAAATTTTTCTAAAATCTTTCTAAACTCAACATTCCTTCTGATGTTTATTGAAAATAATTTAATATTTTTTACAAATTTCAAGTAAAGTTTGAGCAAAAGAAGTTCGTTCGAATAAGCCGGAAGCGGCATATTTGATATATAGTTTTCTCTCCGGGAAATATTCCCGTTGATAAATTGACACTCGCAGATAATTATTGAATCATTATTTTTTCTTTAAAAGAAGTATGGATAATCTTGTTTTTTCAAATATGCTGCACCGACCGATGCGAACGATTGTCAGCGTTGTAGGTATTGCTATCGGAGTTTTGCTCATTGTTTTTACAGTCGGAATGGCAAACGGCACAATGCGCGAACGCGCCGAACGCGAGGGAAATGTCGGCGCGGAAATAATTTTCAGCGGTTCAGGTTCAAGTATTCTCAGTGCTGATTCGCTGCTTTTGCTGATTACGCAAAAAGACGAAATTGCCAAAATCGAAGGCGTTGAAACGGTTGTTCCACTCGGTCAAAATACGGTTAAAGTAGGCGGCGATAAAGCCGGAAGCAGTACTGGAAGCCGTCTGGTTGACGGAATAAATTTTGATGAATATGCAAAAGTCGTCGGAATTACTATCAAAGAAGGTCGTGTTTTCGAGCCAAATTCGGACGAAGCGATTATTGATACCGGATTTCAGGCGCAGAAAAAATTAAAATTCGGCGACAAACTCAACATATACGAGCGCGAATTTACAATCGTCGGAAGTTATGAACCGGCAGCCGGAGCGCGTGTCAAAATTTCGCTTCAAACGATGCAGAACCAGCTGGTCGGCGATGAAAGCAAGGTTTCTTCATTTTTGGTAAAAGTTAAACCGGGATTTCAGCCCGAACAAGTTGCCGAAACTCTGCACAAAAACTTTCCGAATAATCAGGTTTTGCTCACATCGCAGCTCGAAGAACTTTATATGCAGGGTTTTCCGGCATTGAATATTTTCTTAAATGTCGTAATCGGCGTGGCGGCAGTGATTTCCGCACTCGTCATCTTGCTGACAATGTACACGACCGTAACCGAACGCACGCGGCAGATCGGCATTATGAAATCGCTCGGAATGTCGAATGCGAAAATAGGTTGGATTATCACGCAGGAAGCCCTTTTAATCAGCTTCTGCGGAATCGTCAGCGGAATAATTCTGACCGTAATTTTGCGATTTGCTTTATCGAATATAATTACTCTCGAAGTCGAAATTGATCCGTTTGTCTTATTTCTGACACTCGTCATCGGCTTGATCGGCGGTGCGCTCGGCGCACTCTATCCGGCAATGAAAGCGGCGCGGCTCGATGCGGTCGAAGCTCTCAATTACGATTAAATCGAAAAAATTCGTTCAGCTCTGATTCGATTTTCAAAAAAATTGCGCGTTAAATACCGAAGACTTTTTTTATAAAGTCTAAATTATTAAGGAGCAAAAAAATAAAATGTCGGATTGGAGTGAAAAATTTAGTTTAGCGTGGATGAATATCAAAAAAAGAGCCGGACAATGTTCGGCAAACACAGACCTTGAATATTTGAAATCTTCGGTTGAATTGGGACAGAAGAGAATCGGTCAAGCACTGACGGCTGGGCAAATACTGCAGGGAAATCCGGGAGCTTTTGAAAAACTGACCAAAGCCAATAAGGGTTTGGGAAAGATCGGTGAATCGCTTGAAACGCTTCAGGATATCTGCACGGATGTCGAAGCCGGCGGAAAAATTTTCGATGCCATCTCGAAATTATCCGATGAACGGATTATTTACGATGATCCGCAGGGCGCGGCTGATGCTTTCGATACGCTTTTTCAAGGCTTCGGTCGCCTTTGCCGCTTTTTGCCTTTTCCGGCAAGCGAATGGGGACAATTCTTTGAACAGTTTAATTTGTTTGGAAACGTTCAGAAAAACATCTATAATCCATATTTCAGCCGCTTAAATGATGCGCGAGACGGTAAGGGAGCTTACCGCTAAAAAATTTAAAACGGAATTTCTCTTTTTATCTAAACTTTTTCAGATTCCGGTTTCTTGCCATAAACAGATTTGTCTTTTTCAGCGAGTTCGCCGATTTTCGTCATTAGAAAATCGGCGATTTCTTTATGCGAGCGAAGTCGGTCGCTTTTTTCGTAAAATTGTGTCAGATCAACCGGTTCGCCAAACCAAATTCTGACTTTTTCGCCGCCCATCCAATTTCCTAAAATTTGTTTCGGCAGATCATTGCCCAAACCGGCGATAAAAACCGGAATAACTTGCGGCTGCGCTTTCATAATTACCGCGCCGACTCCGGGCTGGGCGGGCAGAAAATTGTACGGATCTTCGTTTAAATTTCGTTTGCCTTCGGGATGAAAACCGATGACGTGGGCGTAACCTTCATTTGAAATTTGAATCAGGCGGCGTAGCGAATATTTATCGAAATCACGTTTTTTCGCTTCCTTCGCTTCCCGAAAAAACGGCGGATACATCGAAAACCAGCCCATCACGAGATTGACGAACCAACCCAGAGGATTGTCATAAAAAAATTTGGCGCGAACCGGAAAAAATAGCCGCATCGGACGTTTTGTTTGGCGAAAAAGAACGCTCGAAACTGTGTACATATCGAAAAATGAACGATGATTGGCAACCAGCAGAAGTGGTTTTTCCACCGAAGTTTGCTCGAAATTTTCCAAACCGTGAACATTCATCAAGTTATATGTGCAGATTTTGATCCAGAGCGAACCGATGTGGCGTTGGCAAAAAGTCCAGAATGTTTTCCACGCACCTAGATTCATCCGGTGCGTCAGATGAAAACCGATTTTTTCGGTTGTGCTGAGAACCGCAAGTTCCGCCTTTTCAGGATTTAGTATTTTTCCCGACGGCAATTGCGATGCGTCTTTTTTAACTAAAAGGTTTTCCGCCATAATAAAGAAAATAGTTTAGCACTTAAGTTTTGTCCAAGAAAAAACGCAAAAAAATGTTTTCAACACTTTTTGCTTGGACATATAACTTTTTTTATTGCATTATAGTTGCACTTTCTAAAAACAGTTCGACATTTCAATCATCAGTTTTTAGATTCATATAAAGTTTTTTCGACCCCCGAAATCTACAAAATTTCAGTTTCAAATAATTAAGGAGATTATTAAGTGAATAAGTTTGCTTTTAATACGGCGCGATTTGTCCGTTTTACGTTACTTGTAATTTTTGCAATAGGTATTTTTCAGATTACATTTGCCTCGGCTCAAATCCCGAATGAAGAAGGAAATTCCCTCTGGCAAACGGTTTCCGAAGATAGTATTGCCAACCGCGGCGAACGCCACCTGAACCCTGAAAAATATAAAGTTTTCCGGCTCAACCAAACGGCATTAAATTCAATTCTCGAATCTGCTCCGCTGGAATTCAGCAGTCAATCAAGACAAAAGGAAATTGTTCTGACCGTGCCGAAACCCGACGGAAGATTTGTTCGTTTCCGCCTTGAAGAATCTCCGGTTCTTGCGCCGCAAATCGCCGCGCAGCATCCGACCTGGAAAACTTATCAAGGCTACGGCATAGACGAACCGGCGACGACGGCTCGTTTTGACTGGACGGACAGAGGATTTCACGGTTACATTATGGCAACCGAAGGAACTTTTTCGATCGATCCGTATCAAATGAACGACCGCGAAAATTATCTCGTTTTTTACAAAGACCAATTCGGAGAATCGGGGAGAAAATTTCACTGCAAACTAGACGAACTCCTTAATGACGAACAAAATATCGTTGATTCATTTACCAATCCGACCGCGTCGCTTGCCGCCTTTACGCACGGCTCGCAAATCCGCACATATCGGCTGGCAGTCGCTACAACATTTGAATATACGAATTTTTTCCGTCAAACCGGCGACACCGACGAACAGGCGCAAATCCGTGCGTTAAATCAAGTTACGATCAGCATAAATCGAATAAATGCGGTTTATCGGAAAGAATTGGCGGTTAGTTTTTTGCTCGTTTCGGGAACAAATCTGACGTATATCGTCAATCCTGAAACGCCTGCCAACTATAACAATAACGGTTCATCGGCTGATTTAACCTCTAATCAAACGAATATAAATTCGGTCATCGGAACGGCAAATTACGATGTCGGACATCTTTTTCAAACGGGTAACGGCGGAGTCGCTTCGCTTTCATCGGTTTGCGGCAGTTCAAAAGCGCGTGGACTTTCCGGTTTGCCGAATCCGACGGGCGATCCGTTCGATGTTGATTATGTCGCACACGAATTAGGTCATCAATTCGGCGCAAATCATACTTTTAACGCGTCCAGCAATTGCGGCAGCTCGCCGTTAGCCGCCAGAAAAGAGCCGGGCAGCGCGGTAACGATTATGGGCTATGCGGGAATTTGCGGCAGCACGTCAAATATTCAGCGTAATTCGATTGATATTTTTCACATCCATAATTTAACCGAATCAATTAACTTTATCACCAACGGCAACGGCGCGAGCTGTGGAGTTTTGGAAGGAACGAATGCCGCTCCGGTTATTGCTCCGCTTGCGGATTACACAATTCCGTTTAACACTCCGTTTGAATTAACGGCACAAGCGACCGATGCAGACGGCGATGCGCTGACCTACAATTGGGAGCAAAATAATGCCGGAGCTTCAAACTCCAATTATCCCAACACAACTGACGACGACGACATAAGCTTAATTTTTCGTCCGGGATTTCGCTCGTATCTACCGACGACAAACCCGAGCAGAAGTTTTCCTAGCTTGCCCTATATTTTGACTAATTCAAATGAAGCTCCGATAACTTTTTCGGGAACTTCGCTAATGGGCGCAATTTGCGGCGGAACTTGCATCACGGGTGAAGATTTGCCGTCAGCGGCGCGAACGATGAATTTCCGTGTCAGCGTCCGCGACGGAAACGGCGGAATCAGCGATGCCGGAACTGTAATTACGGTAATCAATACGACCAATCCGTTTAAGGTAACGACGCAAAATTCGTCGCCGTCGCCGTGGGCGGGAAATTCGCAACAAACCGTAACCTGGGATGTCAGCGGAACAAACGCCGCGCCGATCAATACGGCAAACGTTAAAATTTCGCTTTCGACCGACGGCGGACAAACCTTCCCGCTTGTTTTAGCCGCTTCGACACCGAACGACGGCTCGCAAACCGTTACCGTTCCGAATGTCGCAACATCAGCTGCCCGCATCAAAGTCGAAGCTATTGACAACATTTATTTCGACATCAATGATGCAAATTTCACGATTGTACCCGGAAACGTCTCGACATTTTTCGATTTTGACGGCGACGGCAAAGCGGATCTTTCCATCTATCGTCCTTCGATGGGCGAATGGTGGTATCTGCGGTCTTCCGACAGCGGAAACGGTGCCTTCACTTTCGGCGGCGCAGCCGACAAACCCGTTCCGGCGGATTACACCGGCGATGGCAAAACCGATGCCGCTTTCTTCCGTCCGTCCACGGGCGAATGGTTTATTTTGAGATCGGAAGATTTCTCGTTTTATTCATTCCCGCTCGGCACGGCAACCGACATTCCGACTCCAGCTGATTTCGACGGCGACGGCAAAGCCGATGCGGCGGTTTATCGTCCTTCGACCGGAACGTGGTTTATTCTTCGCTCAAGCGATGGTCAAACAACATTTACGACATTCGGCGCAGCAAATGATTTACCTGTCGCGGCTGATTATGACGGCGACGGAAAAGCCGATATTGCAATTTATCGTCCGTCAACCGGTGAATGGTGGCTCAATCGTTCGACTGCCGGACTGATTGTTTTACCGTTCGGAACATCAAGCGATAAAACGGTTCAAGCCGATTACACGGGTGACGGTAAAACCGATGCCGCGTTTTTCCGTCCGTCCACCGGCGAATGGTTTATTTTAAGATCGGAGGATTTTTCATTCTATGCCGCACCGTTCGGAGTTTCGACGGATATTCCCGCTCCGGCTGATTATGACGGCGACGGCAAAGCTGATTTTGCAGTTTTCCGACCGTCGAATAACACCTGGTTTTTGCAGAGATCAACAGCCGGATTCACCGCAATCGAATTCGGAGCAACGGGCGATACGCCTGTTGCGAACGCGTATGTCAGATAGATTTTGTTTGACAGATATTATCAAAAAAAGAGCGGACTCATTTTGAGTCCGCTCTTTTTTTTGATCTTCACTTTGTGATTGATTCCAGATTCCAGATTCCACATTCCAGATTTCAGATTTCAGATTTCAGAAAATAGAGAAAATGAATGGAGTGCGAGCGTTCTCGCTTGCAGGAGCGCGATTGCGCAAAAAAGCGTCAGAGCAAGAACTCAAAGACCAAAGACCTATTCAGCTACGAATTTATTTCTTCTTTTTCTTGCGTTTACTGAATTGGGCAAACGGACTTTTGCGCTCTTTTCCTTTTTCCTTGAATTTTCTCTTTGGTTTTCTCTCGCCTGCGTCAAAATCTCGTCTGAAATCCTTTCTGTCTTCGGTCTTGCGCTCGAAATTTCTTCCGTCTTCGCGGTCGCGCCCGAAGTCTTTTCTGCTATCGCGCTCACCACGTCCGAAATCTCTGTCGCGCGGCGCATCGCGGACAGTTTTCGTTTCGCCCGTCGAAGCGAGCCGAACATTCATACTTTGTTTGCGCAGGCGGCTGTTCTGCATTTTTTTGAGAACTTGCTCGACAAACTGCGATGGAATATCAACCAGAGTAAACCGGTCATTGACATCGATCGCGCCGATGGCTTTGCCCGGAATATCGGCTTCGTTGGCAATCGCGCCGACGATATCGCCGGGATTGACGCGGTGCTGGCGACCGACATCAATGAAAAGGCGCACCATTCCTTCTTCCGAAAATGAAAATTGTACGGGTTCGGGTTCGACCTTGATTTCAAGCCGTTTTTCGCCAACCGCTAAGAATGTTGCCGCCGCCGCGATTTCGGCGATGTCGCACATCGTTTCGTCAGCTAAATCTTCGACGAGCGATAGATAAAGTTCCAAATCCTGTTCGTTCAGCGTTTTAATGATTTTTTCCTTGAGAATCCCGACGCGCCGCGCCGCGACATCGGCTTCGGTCGGGAGTTTCAGCGGTTCGATTTTTTGTTTCGTGTATCTTTCGATGTCGCGCAGCATCCGTTGCTGGCGCGGCGTAACAAATAAAACGGCTTTGCCTTCGCGCCCGGCGCGTCCCGTGCGACCGATGCGGTGAACGTAAGATTCAGTGTCCGAAGGCATATCGTAATTGATAACGGTCGAGATTTGCTCAACGTCCAAACCGCGAGCCGCGACATCGGTTGCCACGACGATTTCAACTTTTCCGCTTTTCAATCGTTTGATGACATTTTCGCGCTGATTTTGATTCATATCGCCGTGCATCGCTTCTGCCGCGTAGCCGCGAGCTTGAAGTTTATCGGTCAGATCGGCGGTTCCGACTTTTGTGCGGTGAAAGATCAAAACGGCTTCGCCGGCGTTTGATTCGGCTTCGAGTAGTCTGGTTAAAGCATCGGTTTTCTGGCGTTCCGAAAGATTTATATAAAACTGCTTGATCGTCGGAACGGTCATCGTTTTATGCTCGATCTCGACATTGACGGCATCTTTCAAATGGCGTTCGGCAATGCGTTTGATCTCGCGCGGCATTGTTGCGGAAAAAAGCGCGGTTTGGCGCGTTGCCGGCGTGTGGCTCAAAATCCATTCGACATCTTCGATAAAACCCATCCGCAGCATTTCGTCGGCTTCGTCCAAGACCATCATTTTGAGATTCTCGATCTTGATCGTTTCGCGCCGAATGTGATCCATCACGCGTCCGGGCGTGCCGACAATAATCTGCACGCCGCTC
>JBGTIH010000150.1:0-19124 GCA_041745765.1 Pyrinomonadaceae bacterium
TTCATTAAAAATTAATCAGTATTGCGAACGATTGTGAGCATCATCAATTTTAGCAGACTTAAAAATACGCGTGTTCGCTACCGCTCACTATACTGATTTCTATAATAAATCGGCAAAATCGTCTTCCATTCGACGGAAAACGAAAATCGCCGTAATAAATAAAACGATCGTCACGCTGATCGAAATTAGCAAACTTGTGCTGTCCAACTTTGTTCCGAAAAGAACGTGCCGAAATCCGTCCAGACAGCCCGACACCGGATTGAGCGCGAAGAAATACCGCCAGCGTTCGGGAATCCATTCCGACGAATAAAAAACCGGCGAGATAAACAACCAGACTTGGAGAAAAAACGGGATGATAAATTTTACATCCCGAAACCGCACATTGAGCGCGGCTAACAGAAGACTCGCCGAGATCGTCAACATCAGCAGAAAAAATAAAAATACCGGAACGAAAACAATTTTCCAGCTCACCGCCGTGCCGTAAATCACCATTCCGCCGAACAGGATCAGCAGCGTTAAAAGCAGATCAATAAAATACGCGCCGACCGCCGCCGCCGGCAGAATGATGCGCGGAAAAAATATTTTCGTGACGAGTTCTTTGTGATGCACGAGCGAATTACTCGCAAAGGTCAAAGACGAACTGATAAATGTCCAGAACGTAAAACCGCTCAAAACGAAAAGCCAGTACGGAACTTCGCCCGTTTCAAATCTGGCGATGCGCGAAAAAACAATCGTAAAAATCAGAGCCGTCGAAGCCGGTTGCAAAATCGCCCAGATCACACCAAGCAGAGTTTGTTTGTAGCGCACTTTCAAATCGCGCCAGACGAGCAGATAAAAAAGCTCGCGGTATTGCCAGATTTCCTTTAGATCGAAAGTCGCCCACGAATTACTCGGTTTTATTTTTATAACTTGCACGCTTTGCATTAAATCTCTAGTTTGCCGTATTTCTCGATCGCTTTTTCGCGTTTACGTTTTCGGTTCCATTGAAAAAGCGTTTGCGGCACGAAAAGACGAAAAAGCATTTTAGCAAATTGCGCCGGAGATTTCGCGCCGGAATAATTTTTTATCATTAGAGAAACGGCTTCGCGCCGGTTTCCGCTGCGGATAAAATCAAATGCGGTTTTAAATTTGAGTTCGGTTTGAATTTTATCGAGTTCACTGCGACTCAGATTTAATTTTTCCGCTGTGCGATCTTGCGCGGCGAGCCATTCTTTGAGCATCAGAGCAAAATCGTCGCTCGTGTTCGAGGCGTGCTGCCGCCACGCGCAGAGCGTTTTTTCAAGCCGCGCAAATTCGCCGTCGGCGGAAAGCTGTAGATAAAGCTCGTAATCTTCGAGTTTTGCCGCTTCGTTCCACGAATATTTTTCCAGCGCCGCGCGGCGATAAACGACGCTCGGACTCGAAAAGATCAAACCTTGCAGCAGAAACGGCAAAACATCGCCGTCGGCAAATTCCGTCCAATTTTTCGTGCAGTCAATAATCCGGTCTTCTTCGTCAATCAAAAAAGCGTGTCCGAAAGACAAAACCGCGTTCGGGCGTTTTTCTAAAATTTTTATACTTTCCGCCAAGAATTCGGGCAGCCAAACATCGTCAGAACCGAGATAAGCGAAATATTCTCCGCTTGAAATTTTTGAGAAACCTTCGTTTAAGGTCGCGCACAACCCGCGATTTTCCCGAAAAATAAATTCGTTTTCAAACGGGCAATCTTTCAAAACTTTTTCAATAATCGCGGCGGATTCGTCTTTTGAACCGTCGTCAATTACAATCAATTTTTTCGGCTTCAAAGTTTGCGCGAAGATCGAACGCAGCGTGCGCTCGATAAACGGCGCGTGATTATAAGATGGAACTAAGACGGAAATTTCAGACACGCTTTTAATGGTAAATGGTAAATGGTAAATGGTAAATGGCAAACCCATTCATTTATTCATCATTCATCATTCACCATTCACCATTATAAAATGAGAGTTTTATATTTTCTCGACACATTAAATCGCGGCGGTGCGGAAACTCAAGCGTTGGACGTTTGCCGCAATGCCGCGAAATTCGGCTTGGAAATGACTTTCGTAACGGCTCAGGGCGGCGCGTTGGAAAATGAATTCCGCGCGGCAAATGTCGAATTTATTAAGCTGAATCGAAGATTTCCGGTCGATCTTTATCTGGCTTCGCAGCTTCGCAAAATCATCAAAGAGCGGGAAATTCAAATTGTTCACGGTTATCAGGCGGTCGAAGGTTTACATCTTTATCTGGCGGCGCGCGGTTTGAAAAACGTTAAAAAAGTTCTGAGTTTTCAAGGCGGAATGTCGCCGGATTGGAAAAATCTACGCGCGATGAAATTTCTGATTCCGCGAATGGACGCGAATATTGTCGTCAGTAAAGGCTTGAAAAAATGGCACGCGGAAATTGACGGTTTTGACACGGAAAATTTCACGGTAATCTACAACGGCGCGGACACCGAAAGGTTAAAGCCGACCGGCAAATCTTCTCTGCGCAAAGAATTAAACTTGCCGGAAAACACTCCTTTAATCGGAATGATCGGCAATTTTTACCGCGAGCCGCGCAAAGATCAATTGACGATCTGCCGCGCTCTGCCGCGCGTTTTTGCCGAAATCGAAAACGCGCATTGCATTTTTGCCGGAAAGATCGAAGACGGCGCGGAAGAGAAAATAGCAGATTGCTTTAATTTTTGCATTGAAAATAAAATCATCGAACGCGTACATTTTCTTGGCGGTCGCAGCGATGTGCCGGACGTTTTAGCCGCGCTCGATCTGTTCGTTTTTTCGTCTCTGCACGAAGGTTTGCCGGTGGCGATGTCCGAAGCGATGCTCTCGAAAGTTCCTTTGATCGTTTCCGACATCGAACCGCTTCTCGAAGCCTCGGCAAACGGAAAATACGCGGAAGTTTTTCCGGCGCAAAACCATGAAATTTTAAGCGAAAAGATGTTAAAACTCTTGAAAGACAAAGATTTAAGGGAAAAGTTAGCAGCACGCGCGTTTGAATTTGCCGAAGAAAATTTCAGCATCGAAGCGCATCTGCGCCAGCTGAAAAAACTTTATGAACTTCAAATGCAATAACAACAAATCAGCCGCCTGTTTGCCAGATTTTGATCGCTTCGATGGGATAAATCAGCATAATGATATTTATCAAAAGGCTGTCGCTGATCGTTAAAATCAACAGTAATTCGATAATTAAAAACACGATTAAAGAACGCCGGAATTTCAGTTCGTAAGCGACGATAAAACCGATTATGCAGGCAACAATATCGCCGATAGAATTAGCGATAGAATCGCCGAAATAATCGAGCGAAGCCGTATTTTCACGGTAACGTTCGATAACGGTGGGCGAATTTTCGACGATTTCCCAGATGCTTTCGGCAAAAACCGCGATGAACAAAAGCCATGCCTTCGGGATTTTTATTTTCAGGATCACATCGAAAACGAGATTCAAAATCCATAAAAAAAGAAATCCGTGCAAAACGTGCGTAAAAAAATACGGATCGATAAAATGCTGCGAAGTATGCTTGCTCCAGGCATCAAAAGTGGCAAAATAAAGCGGTGTGTCCCATCTGCACCACCAAATTCTGTCTAAAAAATGAAGCTGAACAACGGTAAAAACAAGAACTCCGAGCATTAAAATCCACGGCAGATAATCTTTCCAAGAATTGAAAACAAAAAGATTATCCTGATTTTTTGGCTGATTTTCGACGGCTTTTTCGGTCATCGGAAAAGATTATAGCTCAAATTTTAATGTGAAAAAGGTTAAAAGTGAAAAAAATTAAAAGTTTCTCTTTGAAACTCGAAAATTATTATGGGTGAAAACTGTTGTAGATTTTAAGATAAGCTCGAAGAAATTTATTTTATATCTTAAATTTTTTCTATTTTTCCAATTTATTTTTTCACTTTTTTCAGCTAATCTTTTGTATCCCGAATTTTATGAATATCTCCGTCATAATCCCGACGTTTAACGAAGAATTTTCGATAGCCAAAACGCTCGACGCGCTTTCGCGTCTGGTCAATGTTGCGGAAATAATCGTCGTTGACGGCGGAAGCGCGGACAAAACGGTTGAAATTGTCGAAAACTACCGCAGCTCAAAAAAAATCGAACTTGTTAAAACGGCGCAGGCGAATCGCGGCTGGCAATTAAACGAAGGAACGAAGCACGCTTCGGGCGATGTTTTCTGGTTTGTTCACGCCGACACGCGCCCCGTGCAGGGTTGCGCGAAACAAATCAAGGAATTGATGCGCTATGAAGAAATCGTCGGCGGAAATTTTAAGATAATTTTCGACGGCGACGGATTTTGGGCGCGCTTTTTAACGCGGCTTTACCCGCAGCTTCGTTCGGTCGGTCTGGTTTACGGCGATTCGGCGTTTTTCGTGCGACGCACGATTTACGAAAAAATCGGCGGTTTCCGTGATCTGCCGCTTTTTGAAGATGTTGATCTATACAAGCGTCTTTTGAAAAAAGGACAATTCGTTTATATTGATCTGCCGGTTACGACTTCTTCCAGAAGATTTGAAAACCGTTCGTTTTTACGGACTTTTATAAAATGGTCGGTTTTCCAAGGTCTCTACTGGTTCGGCGTTCCGCCGCGCCTTCTTGCTAAAAGATATGCTCCCGTTCGTGAAAACGCCGCACTCAAAACATAATTTCGCTTTTTAATTTGGTCTTTGGTCTTTGGTCTTTGGTCTTTGGTCTTTGGACTTTCCGTTCTTGGCATTCCAATTGCACCGAATACTTTTTACGAAAATGAAAAAGGATAAATCAGCAAAAGAAAATGGCGGCGGATTTTGGGCGGCGGCGGCAATCGGTGTCGGCGCGATGGCGGCATATGTCGTCTGGTCAAAGCAAGCTCCGAAATATAGTTTTCAAGACAAAACCGTTTTAATCACAGGCGGTTCGCGCGGTTTGGGTTTGGTTCTGGCACGAAAATTTGCGGCGGAAGGTGCGCAAATTGCGATTTGTGCGCGGAGCGAAGACGAATTAAACAGAGCGAAAGAAGACCTCGAATCACGCAACGCACAAGTTTTAACGATTGTTTGTGATGTTCGAATTCAACACGAAGTAGATCGGATGATCGAAAATGTTTGTAACCATTACGGACAGATTGATGTTTTAGTAAATAACGCAGGCGTGATTCAGGTTGGACCGCTGGAAGTTCAAACGAAAGAAGATTTTGAAGAAGCGTTGGCGGTTCATTTTTGGGGACCGTATTACGCGATGAGCGCGGCAATTCCGAAAATGCGTCTGCAAGGTGCGGGCAAGATCGTCAATATTGCATCAATCGGCGGAAAAATGAGCGTTCCGCATCTTGCGCCGTATTGCGCGAGCAAATTCGCGCTCGTCGGTTTGTCGGGCGCAATGCGCGTCGAACTTGCCAAAGACAATATTGATGTAACGACCGTTTGCCCGGGCTTGATGAGAACGGGCAGTCATATCAATGCGATTTTTAAAGGAAAAAATCAACTGGAATACGCGCTTTTCAGCATTTCAAATGCTTTTCCGCTCGCTTCGATCAGCGCGGAAAGCGCGGCGCGGGAAATCGTCGAAGCGTGCCGCGCCGGAAAAGCGGAAGCGATCATTTCCGTCCAAGCCGAAATTGCCGCGAAAATGAATAATCTGTTTCCCGAACTGGTGGCGGAAATCTCCGGTTTGGTCAATCAAATTCTGCCTTCGGCGGGCGGAATCGGGACGAATCACGCAACCGGACTGGAAAGCACATCTTTTGCGTCCCCTTCGATCTTGACGGCTTTAGCTGATAAAGAATCGCCGCGAAACAACGAACTTAAACCGGGTGAACAACTAAACTAAAACAATTTTTTAATCAAGGAGTAAAGGGAAAATTTATGAAAAACAAACAAGAAAAATCACTATCAACAATTTTAACAAATACGCAGACCAACATCGGGAAAAACGAAAGAATCGCGTCGGTGGTCGGCGGCGGTGCGCTGCTGGCTTACGGTCTGAAACGCCGCGACACATTAGGAATCGCGCTTTCGGTTTTGGGCGGCGGCCTGGCTCTGCGCGGCACGACCGGACATTGTCAGGTTTATGACGCGCTCGACATTGATGGAAGAGAAGAAAGTGCCTTAACCGGTTGGATGAGCGGCAAAGTCGAAGTAAATAAAGCGGTAACGATCAATAAACCAGCGGAAGAACTTTTCAAATTCTGGCGCAGTTTTGAAAATCTGCCGAAATTTATGAATCACCTCGAATCCGTAAATGTCCGGGACGGTCTTTATTCGCATTGGAAGGCGAAAGCCCCGCTCGGTTACACGGTCGAATGGGATGCCGAAATTACCAACGAGATCGAAAATCGCCTGATCGAATGGAAGTCTGCTGAAAATGCCGATGTTCAAAATTCGGGACGGGTCGAATTTAACCCGACAAAAGAGCGCGGAACCGAAGTAACGGTTCATTTTACATATCACGCGCCCGCCGGAAAGCTCGGTTCGCTGGTAGCCAAAATCTTCGGCGAAGAGCCGAGCCAGCAAGCCGAAGAAGATTTGCGCCGCTTCAAACGCCTGATGGAATCGGGAATGAATCTGAAGATCGAAGGACAACCTTCGGGACGTGCGCCGCTAGCTGAAGCGAAAAGCGCGAGCGCGTAAGATTTTTTACTTACAAAGTTTAGAACGCGCTTCATTAGAATCGGTAAATATCATACTCATACTTTAGACTTACCGGTTTTTTTATAAAGTGCGTTCTAATTTTTTTTCGAGTTTTTTTTAGAATAAGGAGAGTAGTTTTATGAAAGCAATATGTTGGTTTGGAAAACACGATGTGCGTGTAACGAATGTGCCTGACCCGGAAATCCTGAATGATCGCGATGCGATTATCAAAATTACGTCAACCGCTATTTGCGGTTCTGATCTGCATTTGTATAACGGTTATATTCCGACGATGCAGGAAGGCGATATTCTCGGACACGAATTTATGGGCGAGGTCGTTGAGGTCGGAAAAGATATTACAAATTTGAAAAAAGGCGACAGAGTTGTCGTGCCGTTCACGATTTCGTGCGGAAATTGTTTTTACTGCAAACGCGACCTTTGGTCGTGCTGCGATAATTCAAACCCGACACCGGAAATTGCCGAAAATCTGTACGGATTTTCCCCGGCGGGACTTTTCGGTTTTACCCATATGTTGGGCGGTTTTGCGGGCGGACAAGCCGAATACGTACGCGTTCCGTTTGCCGATGTCGGACCGATCAAAGTTCCCGATCACCTCGACGATGAAAAGGTTTTGTTTCTCTCCGATATTTTCCCGACCGGTTATATGGCGGCGGAAAACTGCAACATTCGCGAAGGCGATACGGTTGCCGTCTGGGGCGCGGGTCCGGTCGGACAATTTGCCATTAAATCTGCGCTGATGCTCGGCGCGGAACAGGTTGTCATCATTGATCACTATGAGGACCGGCTCGATCTGGCAGTTGAAGAAAACGGCAGCGACAGGGTTAAAAAAATTAATTTCGACGACACGGAAGTTTTTGACAAATTAAAGGATTTAACCGGCGGACGCGGACCGGATTCGTGTATTGATGCCGTCGGGCTGGAATCTCACGGAACTTCGCCGGACGCTCTGCTCGATTATGCGAAAGCGAGCGTTTATCTGGCGACCGACCGACCGCACGCGCTTCGTCAGGCGATTCACGCTTGCCGCAAAGGCGGAACGGTTTCAATTCCGGGCTTGTACGGCGGATTTTTAGACAAATTTCCGCTGGGCGCGGCTTTCGGCAAGGGTTTGACCTTTAAAATGGGACAAACGCATATGCACAACTATTTGAAACCGCTGCTTGCCGCTATTGAAGAAGAAAAAATTGATCCGTCGTTCGTCATTTCGCATCGGATGAATTTAAGTGAAGCACCGCTTGCGTATGATAAATTCAATATCGCGAAAGACGATTGGCGCAAGGTTGTGCTTAAACCTTAAAAACTTACAAATCAGATAATTGATTGAATAAAAAGAACTTGCAAACAGCTTTTAGCTGATTGCAAGTTCTTTTTTTATTGGGATAAAGGGTGTTTCAGAATTAATGCTGAGGAAAAATACTTTTGTAATAAGTGATAAGTGAAAGGTTTTAATGCGAATTAAGGGTTGAAAATTCGATAATCGCTTAAATTCTTCTCTTGATTCGGATTTTTAGGTGATAGTTAATTCTTCGATAAAATCTATCACTTATCACTTATCACTTTTTACTTATTCCGAAGTATAAAAATGTGAATAAAGAGCAGAAATCAGTCGGTTTTCATGCTTTCAGCCTGTTTTAACAGGCTCTTGATTCACATATCTGTAAAAGGGAACAATTTCAGGTATTGAAAATATGTATTCTTGGTAAAACAGACTATTAGTTTGTTTATCCGCCGGAACAGACTAACAGTCTGTTTTACGTTTGGTACAAAAAATCCATGTTTGTCGCCTTACAGAATATAATTTAGTGCTTATCTTTTGCGCATCTTGAATGATGGATTAAGTTGGCTGGCTCTTTGAAAATGTTTTTCGGCAAGCCGTGTCATTCCGATATTTTGCAGACGGAGTCCGATCATCCAATGAAAAAACGGATCTGCCGGAGTGAATCGGTCAGCTTGTTTTTCATAGACGGCGACGGCGGCGGACTGTCCGAGCGATGCGGCAGCGGCGGCAAGAAAATTATTCGCCAGAGGAAGTCCGGGATTTTGCCGCACGGCATCGTTCCATACTGAGACAGCTTCTTGTTTGCGACCGAGCATCCAGAGCGATTCGCCTTTTTCTTCATACGCGGTAATTAAATCGGATCGTTCAGTTAAAGCCAGATCAAGACTCTCTAATGCTTTTTCATAATCTCCCAAACGATTCAGAATTGCTCCGCGGTAATAGTAGCTTAAAGCTTTGGCTTGCCCTTTTTGATACCCCGCCGCTCTTTCGAGCAGATAGACGGATTGTTCCGTGTTACCGGACAAATATTCAATCCAGGCGAGTTTTGGCAGCGCATCGCTGTTGACGAATAAACCGACTTTCATCGCGGTGTGAAAATGTGCCTTTCCTTCGGAAATATTTGTCCGGTCGCTCGGACTCAACCACTCATCAGGGGTTGTCCGTGCCAAAGCAAGTTCGTCGGGAATAGCGATTTTTTCAAAAGCCCGCGCTCCCGCCGATTCGTGATAATGCACAAATCCGCTGTGGGCATTCAAGCTGATCCAGCTAAGTGATAAACTTAAAAATATCCATCCCGCTTTTCGAATTTTGCCGGACGATTTTAGATTATAACGGTAAAAAGCCAGGTTCTTGGCAGTAAACAACCTTATAACTCGAAGAGTTAAAAAGGTCGTAATGATGGCGATTCCGAGTGCCATCAGCATCGGAACGAGTTGATAAACATTCCAGACCGCCAAGAAACTTGCTACAAAAACCAGCGCACCGATGATTTCTTCAGTCCAGGTCAGAGAATAATTTTTCTTGATTGTTTTCGGGACGGCAATCGCCGGTTTCCCATAGCCGAAATATAAAGCATCGTTAGGACAAACGCTGACGCAGTCCATACATTTCATACAGCCTTGGTCAACAACCATTCCGTATTGTTTTACTTCAGCGTGAACCAGTACGTTTGAAGTGCAAGTAGCCGTGCAATGTCCGCATTGATTGCAGGCATCGGTGACGCGAATCTTTCCGGGCGCAACCTTATCGGCAAGGCTGAAGAAACCGCCGTACGGACAAGCGTAGGTGCAGAACCCCTTTTGTCCCAAGAAATAGACGGTCATAAACCCGCATATAAAGAGAAAAGGAATTGCTACGGCAACGGGCGGAAAGGTTGCCCAAAATTCGGTTGTAACCAAATGATTGGTGAACTGCGGAATGAGCGGTTCATTCTTCGGCTTGGCAAAAAAGCGCACCACAGTCGGATAAACGAACATATAGAGCGCAACAAGAAGCGGCACAAAAACAAGAAGCCGTGAACGAAACGGCTTCGGCGTAAGTCCGATTTTTTTTAAAATCCAGCCGCATAAATCTTGCAGCGCAATAATATGACAGCCCCAGCCGCAAACAAAACGTCCGAAAATGAGAGTTGCTAAAATCGCCAGACTAAAGAAGATAAAACCCGCATTAATCGCGCCGTTCTGAAGCGTGTACATTGCTTCGGAAGGCTCAATCGGCGAAATCGTCCGTCCCATAATAACCCACTGAATAATATGGGCAATCATTAGCAGATTAAGCGTAATCAGCGCACCGGCGCGCCAGCGGCTAGACCTTGAATTGCGAATTTCGCTCTTTCCGGTTGTCGAATTTTTTAAAATAGGAAGCGGAATTGAACGCTTTTTTTTTACCTTTTGACCATCACAACCATTTTTCATAATTTGATATACATCTTTTGCACGAGGTGATTAAACTATAAGATATATTATACCTGACTTGATTAAAGCACCTCAAAGAGTGTATAAAAAAAGCTAAATTCTTTTTTTTCAGTTACAAATTCAATGTTTAGTTATTTAAAAAATAACCCAGTTATCTTGGAGTCAAAATTATGTTAAAAACAGTTCTTGTCGCTTTGCTTTCGTTTAATTTGCTCTTTGGCAGCAGTCCGGGGAGTTTATTAAGCGAGATTACCAAAAATGGACCGGTAAATAATACCGGAACTCTTGAAAAAATGATTGTGGCAAATGGCAACGTCATTATTGATATGGATTTGAACCGGCTTAACGGCACACGTTCGCGTGGTGCAGAGTCGAAATCGAACGAATTGCGTTTTGATGTAGAAACCAATTCTTTTTTTACAATTATTGTTTTTAACAAGGATTTGCGCGGTCCTCTGCCGGGTTCGATGAAAATCATTCCCCGGAGTTCTGCGGCTCTTCCCGCAAAATTAAATAACTCGCTGCAACAGCTCGTTATTGAAAATACACCCTGGGGTGAGCAGTATGAGCTGGTCATTCGGGATATGAAAACAGGATTTACCTTTTTTAACATTGAAGGACACGAATACGATTATGATTCAAACGAAAGATTGCTGAGCGTCAGATCGGGAAGAATTCTGTTATCAAACGAATTCGCTGCTGAACTTGGACGTTCGTCCGAAGCCGGAGCTATCCTCGGAGAATTTTCCATTAACGCCAGAATGATCCCGATTGAAGTTACACAGGTTATTGACGGCGAAGTGGCGGCGGCAGTTCTTCCGCCCATTAACGATCCCGAAGCCGGAACTGTTCCCGGTCCTGATGTCGTTGTCGGAGATGTATTCGGGTTAGCACAATTCGGCGGAAGCAGCGGAACGCGAGTCGGACTTGCAGTCGGAACCGATTCTTGTAATTTCGGCACGGAGAATTTAAACTGGTTCGCATTGCCAAACAATGACCATCCGGTAATTCCGCAAAACTTATATCGAATGAGCGGCGGTCCGACAAATGATGAACGCTTTGAACAAATCGGTCAATCCAGCGTCAAACACGCATTCACGGCATTGACTCAAAACCTGTGCAATCTCGGTTGTAACGGAGTCGGCGGTTCAAGACTCGGTTCGGGATGTTCTGATCCTTATTCAGCAAGTCTGAATGCCGGACCGAATCTCGGTTCAAGAGCCTGGATAAATCCATTCAACGGTGCTTTTCCGCGTGGAGACTCTGCGACACCGCCGAATAACCACACCGGACATTCACATAACGGAACATCGCATAGAATTTTGACGGAAATCAACGATCTGAGTACTACGCTGAATGCTGGAGCCACATATTACGCCGAAGCACAATATGTAACGCCGCACGAGTATAACTGGTGTCAGGCAAATCCGACCCAGTGCAATATGTATAACAATGTTTCCTATCGCCGATACAGCGTCAACGGCACGGGCAGTCCGTTTAGTTTTTCGCCCGTCGGTTCGACGGTTCGAGCCAAACCGGCAGTGCATGCCTGGACAGGAGCGACGATTGTTAATCTAAGTCCCGATCCCGGAAATGACGGTATCGGTCTGCTTGCTTACAAAGTAACAAATCCTTCGCCCGGAGTCTGGCGATATGAATATGCGGTCTATAACCAAAATATGGATCGTGCTGTTCAATCGTTCGGTGTTCCTTTGGGAAGCGGCATTACTTTGAGCAACATCGGATTTCACGCACCGCCTCAGCATCCTGGCTGGACATTCGACGGAACATTAGGAAATACCGGATTTAGCAACGAGCCATGGACTCAAACACAAACATCCGGTGCAATGACCTGGAGTTCAGAAACTTTCGCCCAGAATCCGAATGCCAACGCGATTCGTTGGGGAACAATGTATAATTTCCGGTTTGATTCAAACCGTCCGCCGCAGAACGTTAATGCAACACTTGGCTTCTTTAAAACCGGACAGCCGATTACCGTTCAAGTTCAGGGTCCGAGTGCCGCGCCGGTTTCTGTTTCGGTATCCGGTCGCGTAATGAACGCTCAAGGACAAGGCATACGCAATGCCCGTGTAACAATCACCGATTCCGGCGGTAATGAGCGAGTGGTATATACATCAACATTCGGAAGTTACCGGTTTGATAATGTTGCAGGTGGCGGAACGTACACGATTGCAGTAACATCGGGACGTTATACCTTTGCTCCGCAAACGCTGCAAATCAATGAAAATCTAACGAATTTCAATTTTTCGGCTCAATAAACAGCTTTAAAATTTAGGATTTTGCTTTAGAAGCTTTTTGAAAACTCTTGAGTTCCGTTAGGAACGACATATTTATAGCTAATAGAAAGCAAATTTTAGCGGAGTTCCGTAGGAACGGCATAAAAATATGCCGTTCCTACGGAACTCGCTTCGTATATTTGACGCTTTTTCTATAACTATCTTGCTCCGACGGAGCTGATTTATGAGTTTTCAAAAAGCGTTCTTAGTTAAAATTTAACCAACCTCTAAAGCAAAACTTTGTAAAACTTCCGATGCCTTTCCCGCGCCTTTTTATAAATCTCGTGATTTTCCTTATTAAACTTAAATTCTGTTCCTTTAGGCGTTTCAATTTCTTCAATTTCTTTATTTTTTCCGGCAGTTTCGAGCGCGAGCAGAACTACGCCGCGTGAAGACGCTTCGCGCGTGTCGGGCAAATTCATATCTTGCGCCAGTACATCGCAGATAATCTGCGTCCAAATCGGCGATTCGCGCAATGCGCCGCCCGATGCGATAATTTCCTTAATTTCACAAACTTCATTTAACTGATCGTAGATTTCCGCAAACCGAAATGCAACCGATTCGAGTGCGGCTTGCACAATATCAATTTTGTCGTGCGCGAACTTTAAACCTAAAATTGCGCCGCTCGCGTCTTCGTGATAACCGGTGCTTCGTTCGCCCGCCAAAAACGGCAGAAACGTCAAACCGTGTCCGTCTGCGGAGCGTTTCTTGATCTTCGCTTCGGTTTTATCGTCGTTTTCCTTCAAGCGAAAATTTTTCTTGAGCCAAAAATAAAGTCCGCCGCCGTCGCTGAGTGCGCCGCCCAGGATTACGCGCTTGCGGTCAATTCGATAACACCAGAGTCCGCTCGGAATTTTCTCCGGCACTTCGCCTTCAAATGCGACGCGCATCGCGCCGGAAGTTCCGATCATCAGTGCGGCTTTCGTTTTTTTCAGACAATTTGCGCCGATATTATTTGCCGCAACGTCGCCGATTGCCAAAAACCATTTCGCCGCTTTCAATTTTCCCCAACGCGCTTGATATTCTTCGTTCAAATGGAAAGTTTGCCCGTCTTTTTCAACGATTTCCGGCAAATTCTCGCGCGAAATTTGTAAATATTCAAGTAATTCTTCGTCCCAATCATTCCGGCGAATATCAAAAATTCCCGTCGCCGAAGCCATCGAAACGCTTGTTTTAATTTCTCCGAAAAATTTCAGCGCAACAAAATCCGAAAATGAAATCCATTTTGCGGTTTTATCGAAAACTTCCCTCTGCTTATTGTGCAGCCATAAAAGTTTAGCCGTCCAAAAACTCGAATGAAATCGCGCTCCCGTTCGATTGTGGATTTCTTTTTCATTCAAATCATCGCGCAATTTCTGCACAAAATCCGCCGGACGCGTTTCCGCCCAAGTGTAGACAGGCGTTGTCGGTTCGCCTTTTTCATCAATTCCGAGAAGACTGTGCCAGAAACACGAAGCCGCAACATATTCGGTTTCAGCAACTTCCGCCGGACATTTTTTGAAAACATCATCAATTGCCTGAACTACTTGCGCGAACGCTTCACTCGCATCAATTTCCGCGCCGCCGTCTTTGGTAATTTCGACGGTGCGTTCATTTTTGACCATCGTTTCCGACAAAACTTCCGCCGCGCCGTCATATAATGCCGAACGCACACTCGATGTTCCGATGTCTAAAGCTAAAAATAAAGGTGTTTTCAAGATTTTTGGTATTGTATTTTTTTTAATGTTCAGTCGGAATGAAGTCAGAACAACCTGCGTGAGCGGGCTGTGTAAAGCTGACTTTTGTAAAATGCCAAGTTATGACAGTCCGCTCACGCAGGCTGTTCTGACCTGTCATTTCAAACCTGGCTGAACACTAATCAGTCCTACGATTTCAATTTTTTACGTGATAGTGATTTTCATTGAGTATGGAAAATTTAAAAACAAAGCTTTATTCGCCGTCGCGCATTTTTTTGAGCCACCAGCGCAGACCGACGAAAAGAAAGCGGTAATCTTTAAAAAATTCGGGCGGTTTGCCTTCAAAATAATGCCCGATAAACTGCAAAACCCAGCCGATCACAAACAGCGAAACGGGCAAAACCCAGAAACCCTTAACAAAAATCGTCACAATAAAAAACGGCAAAGACATCGCGATCATCGGAATTCCGATCTTATGCGTTAATTTATTTACGGGATGCGTATGCGATTTCGAATATTCTTCGATCCATTCGTCCCAGGTTTTTCCGCCCATCATAAGATTTTTCGCTCCTTTTTTATTTTTCGTGATTCTACTATCAATTTCAGAATTTTTCAAAGAAATTATTTGAATACTTTCAGTATTCTTTCGACACAATCAACTCTATGTTTTCTAAATTTCCATTGCTCGGAATTTCTGTCATATCGGAATAGAGACGTTTCGGTTTTTCAATATAAGCTCTGATTTTGTATTTGTAGGTTTCAAAGCCTTTTAACTGAAAACGTCCGAATTCGTCCGTTTTCGTGCCAGCTAATTCGCTAAAACCTTGACATTCATTTGAAGCGAGCATAAAAACTTTCGCCCCGTTAACAGGCTTTCCATCAGCCGCCAAAACTGTGCCGGAAAAAAGTCTTTCTTCGAGTGTCGGCATCAGGCGAAATTTCGGCACTATTTTTCGCTCTTTTTCGCTAATTGAAATTATTTCGCTTTGAGTTTTATCTCCGACACTGGGAAAGAAAGTTTTTCCAAATTCGGAATTTTCCTGTTTCGGACAATTTTGCGGATTTACGGCTAAAAGATTTTTTCCGGGCGGAACAACATTGAAAAAGAATTTTCCGCTATCTTTATTTATCCAAGTTGCGAAAGAAGGTGAATAAGAAAAAGGCTCGCCGTTTTCGTCGAGCGGAATCAGCGAAATATACTGTTGCGGCGGAGTTTTTCCGTCGCTGGTTAAAACGCTGCCTTCCAAAGAACCTTGCGTGGTTGAATTAAAACTATAACCGTTACAGCGTCTTTTATCTTCATCAATCGAAACATAATGACCTGATTCATCGCCGCTCGTAAAAAGTTCGCGCAGACCATTTTGGAATTCGGCTCTGACTTTATACAAACCGGCGGGAACATTTTGAAAGATATAAAATCCCCGTTCGTCAGATTCCGTTTGAAATTCAAGTTTTTTGTATTTCTGAGGTTTACGTCCCGTTGCGTCTATCACTTTGACGCTTGACAGAGTAATTTTCGTTCCCTCGACCGGCAAATATTCACCTTTATCTATAAAAGATTTTCGCACTGTTTGAAAGACATTTCCATAAATTTTGCCGCCTTTATCACCATTTTCGACCGCATTCAGGTATTTGAGATCATCTGCCGCTTTTTTTAATAAAACAGTCGGTCCGCACAAAGATTCGGTTAATTTTCCGTTCTCTCCGCGCCGTAGATATGTGAAATAGCGTTCGCCTTCCTTGAAAGGATAACCGCAACTCGCAGTACTCGGACTTGTTTCAATTTCTATTATCTTTTCATCGACACCGCGAATCGGTTTTTCAACTGAAAATCGAACGATCATTCTCGAATTAAAATTTCTTTTATCGGTTCCGATTTGCTCGATTGAAACTTTTTCGGCTGTTCCGATAAATATCACATCCGCGTTCCAGAAGATGCCACACGGTTGAAAATTTTTAGAGTTTCGCGGACCGGCGCAAGAACAGGCATCCGTCTTAACTGTGAATGCGAAAATTAAAAACAGCGAAAACAATAAAGTTACTGAAAATTTCTGTAAAAGCATATTCAATTTTCTCCGGTATTTTGAATTTTCTATCAATTATTGAGATGTTTAATAAATTTAGCGAGTTTTACGAGTTGATAAATATTTTTCAAATTCCAAGAAAAATTACGACCGGACATAAAATTTTATCTGTAAGTTATCTTCCAGCTTTTCGATATTAGTTAGATTAAATCCGTCCGTAAACTCTTTGGTCATAAACGCATCGGCATTTTCTATATTTATCGGAATTTCCGTAACTATCCATTTGTCAATGATTTCTGAGAAGTTTTTATATGTTTCCGCGCCGCCGATGATAAACAGATCGCAATTCAAATACTTCATTAAAGCAATAACTTCTTCCTTGCTTCTGAGCAAAATTACATTCGGCTGACTTTCCAAATTTTGTGAGCGCGAAAGCACGATATTCAAACGCTTCGGCAGAGGTTTGCCGATTGATTCCCACGTATTAAAACCCATCACGACCGCTTGATTCAGAGTAGTTTGCTTAAAAAACTTCAAATCCGCCAAATAATGCCACGGCAGCTTTCCGTCTTTTCCGATAGCGAAATTTTGCGCGATTGCGACAATTCCGATTATTGCCATAATTTATAAGGACCTCACCATATTTACAAAATAAATAATCAGGTATATAACTATGTAATTAAGAACATTTCCAATAGTAATAATAACAATCACCGAAATAATAGTTGGTTCGACAACTCCAAAATTTTTAACTCCAGTTAAATTACTGAACAGTAAAAAAGCTGCTTTTACTTCTAATGAAATTACGATAACCGCTCCGATAATCATGGCTAACATAGCCAAATGAAGACCTTGTTCATCCTGTCTTTTAAAAAACTCGGAAGCAAAGCCCCAACTAATTCCAAGAATTAAAGTAAATGCTACAAACGCATTTATAAAAAAAACGGATAGAAATATCAACAAATGAGCTGCCCCGTGATTTTTATTTTCAGATGTATGCCCGGTTAGATTCATTGAATTTTCGCGCCTTTATAAACGGCGATTTCAGAGCCTTTTGCCATAAAGATCGAAGTGGGTTGAGTGTCGCTTAAAAATGCGAATCTTTCGCCGTAAAGTTTGCCGAAATCAACGTCAATCTCGGCGTAATTTACTTGAAAAAGTTCCCATTTCGGATGTTCGACCTTGTATTCGTCGGTTCGATTCGCGCCGCGTTTTGTGTAGCCCCAGTAATGTTCGATGATAAATTCACCATTAGAATTTTCTTCGGGAACGCCCAAATTCTCACCGATTTCAACTTTTACGCTGTTTTTAAGATCGTCTTTCCACCAACCGTAACTCAAATCATTTCCATCTTTAGCGTGGCTCATCGCCCACGCTTCGTAAGGTTCGCCGTAGAAAATGCGTGCAACGGTCGCAATCGCCAGACGCGGGACTATTTCCTTGATAAATGTAACGCCGCGCCGTGTTTCTTCCGGCAATTCTCTTTTGACGTAAAACCGCAAATTCACTTCTTCAAAATTTATATGAAACGGCACGGGAATGCCCAGAACGCGCGTGTCCAGAAACATAAACGCGACGAGCGAAACGAAACACCTACGGTCGTGAAAATCGAGCGAAACGCCTTGCGGCACAAAATCTTCCAAAATTTCGGGCGCGACTTCATAATTTGCCATCACCAGATCGTGCCATTTTGCGGTTAGGAATTTTTTCATAATTAATTTATAAATATAAATCAAGAAAAATTATCCGAGTTAATCCGGAATAAAATAAGGATAAAAAGATATTTATCCTCTTTTACAATCCTTTTCATCCTGTCTATCCCTGTTAATTTTTCCCGCCTTACAAAATCAATCTCTTATCGCCCGCGCGGCGCGTAATTCGTTCGCGGTCGAAATATTCAAGCAGCGGAATCGCGTATTTTCGGGAAATTCCCGCAATATCCTTAAATGCCGGAACGTCAATCAGTTTATCAGAACTTTTCGCCGCAAATTCCCGCAATTTAAAAATTAAATCATCAATCTCGTCTTTTCCAAAATAAAATTCATCCGAAATTTTGACGATTTCGCCCGAATTCAAAAGCAGTTGAAAAATTTTCCGCGCGTGCGCCTTGTCGGATTTTGTTCCTTTTGCCGCTTCGCTCAAAGCGTCTTCGAGTTTCGGCGGTTCGAGTTTCGCAGTTTTGTAAATCACCGAAAGTTTTTCGCGCAAAGTTTTATCTTCACCGGACAACTCCAAATTATGCGAAGCGAGACAAACAAAATCTTTTTCCGCAGTGATTTTGCCTTCCTTTTCAAGACTAAGCAAAACAGCTTTGAAAATTTCCGTCGGCAAATGTGGAAAAATTTTCTCGCGCAGAGTTGCTTGCAAAATTCCTTTAGCAAGCGGCTCTTTTTTATGAAAACCTTCGATTTCCGCAAAAGTTTTTAACTTTAATTCATCAAACGGAGTCCGCGCTAAAAGGAAATTTTCGGTTTCGATAATTCCCTTTTTTTCGATATTTTCGGCAATTGCTTTGTTTAAGATTTCCTTGCGCCAACCGGTTCGCGCCTGTAAATCCGAAAAACGTGCGCCGCGCATTTCGTAAGTTTCGAGAAAAAGCTTGATCTTTTTCGTTTTATCGTTTTCCGCTTCGATCAGATTTTCGAGAAATTTCCGCGTATTTTGCAAATCTTTTTTTCGATGTTTAACCGCCGAATTATCTAAAATTCGCCCGCCGGCAATCGTCATCTGCGGCGAATACGAGCGCAGAATAAATCTCTCAGACGGAATCGCCGCGACCGGAATTTCCAATCTGATTTGAACAAAATC
>JBGTIH010000151.1:0-10249 GCA_041745765.1 Pyrinomonadaceae bacterium
GGTAGCGATAAAAGTCAAAGCCCGGGAAATGAAAACCACAGTCTATCAAGTGAGGAACAATTTATTCGCTGAATTTCTAAGATTACAACTAAAGAATCCGACAATTTCTGCTTTGTAATTTTAGTGAAGCGAAAGTCCTATATTATTAAATTTGAGTTCGAGTTAAGCCACGGTAGCAACGGGCGGAATCGTTGAAGCGAGGGCTAAACGATATTTGAAAGAAGGTGCGAGCGTAATGCTCGTCCTTATTTTCACCATGCCCTACTAGAAATGGGTTTAGATTTAAGGGAGAAAAAGAATATGAAAATCAAAACACTACTTATCGTGACAATTCTTTTACAATTATTCGCTGTTTCTTCTTTCGCACAAGAGGTGGAATCTATAATGATTGATTCGTTCAGTTACACAAATCGTGAAGATATGATGGCACGGGTTGATAACTTTACAGTCGAAATGCAAAACAAGCCGTCGGCAAAAGGTTACATCAGCATTAAAGGCAGCAAATCTTTCCGTTCTTCCGCAGAAAAAGAGATAAAAGGCTATCTCAAAATGCGTGCATTCGATATGAAAAATGTCGTTTTTCAGACTAGAGAAGGCGAAAAAACGGCGGAAGTCAAATTATGGCTTGTCCCGCCCGGAGCAAAACCTCCCGCACAGGAAAAATCTGTAAACCGGAATAATTCGGTTGAATCGCAGATCATTGCGTTGGAAAAAGCGGCATGGAATGCGTGGAAAAATAAAGACAGTTCTTGGTTTCAAAAAAATCTTGCAGATGATGCTTTAAGCGTTAATTCCGGCGGCGTATTTGATAAAGCACAGATAATTAAAGGCTACAGTGAGTGTGATGTCAAAAGCTATTCGCTTGATGATTTTAAATTTAGAATGCTTGATAAAAATGTGGCTCTAATAACTTTTACAGGAAACCAAAATGCAGTGTGTGGCGGAGAAAAAAATCCAACAAGCGTTCGGGTAACGTCAATTTATGTTAAACGCGATGGTAAATGGCTGAACTCTTTTTATATGGAAACCGCGATTAAGTAATTTTAACCCCCGTCCCACGCAAGAAGTAAGTGTGAAAAAAACACTTGCTTTTTAATTCTACTTTATAAATAAAATTTTCATGGTCAAGATTTTTGCGATTTTGATGATAATCGGAATGATGAATTCGATAACATTTTCGCAGACGCGGATTCGTTTTGCACACGGGAAATCATCGGCAACTGTTACGGGTACTCTTAGCCGCGGTGACAGCCGCTCTTATTTTGTCGGTGCTCGCAGAGGACAAAATCTGACCATCAGTATTCGTGGAGCAGGAGATTTTTGGCTGGACATCGGCGGAAATGAGGTCGGCACAGGAAAAACTATCGAATTGCGATCAACAAATGATAATCTTTTTCAGCCAAATATGTTTTGTAAATTACCTGCAAAACTTTAGCGGCGTGATTCATTCGGGTATAGATCGGGAAACCAGTAACCCGCGGCTGTTGCCGGAAAGCCGAGGCGGACTACGCCTTTTTCAGAGCGTGAAAGAACTAATCCTTCGTCGAGTAATTCCTTTAAGATATTGCGCCCTGTGCGTTCGCTCATCTTGATGATTTGCGAAACTTCGCCGCGCGGCATTTCTCCTTTTATTGCCAGCGTTTTCAGCACTTCCGCCGTGCGCGTGTGGAGCGGCGGCAGAGAGTTGCCTTTGTCGCCTGTGATCAATCCCGCGTTTCGCAGGGCGACGTATTTTTCAAGCCGGTCAAGAAAATTATTGAGTGAGAGAAGGTTATTCATATATTCAGCCTGATCGAGACAAATTTCGAGAAAGAAACGGCAGAATTCGGTTAATGTCCGGTCGGACAAATTCCCGCGCCCGTCCAGATCGTTTTCGCGCTCGAAATCCGCCGCTGCCAGAAACGCCCGGTAATCGTCGCGCCGCCGCGCAAGTCCGCGGCTGACGTTCCACAAACCGTATCCGCCAAGCCCGATCTTTGTAAAATAAGCGTCGGTAAAAAGCCTTGCGACGCGCCCGTTGCCGTCTAAAAAAGGATGAATCCACATCAGACGATGATGCGCCGCTGCCAGCGCGACGATCGGGCGCAAACCGTGCATTTTCTCAGGACTGTAGCTTGCTGCAAATCTCGCCAGAAAAGCATCGAGCGATTCCGGCACGGGCGGCAAATGACGACCGACTTCGACGAATCGCTCGCGCAGCTTTCCGGCTTCGACAAAAGCCGTTTCGCCGCTGCTGCCCGTTACATAACGCAGACTTTCGGGCAGTTTTTCATAAAAATTTTCGTGAATCCACAGCAGAAAATCTTTTGAAACAACATTTATTTCCGGCTCCCGGCTCAAACGTTCGATGATTTTTTCCTGCAATTCGATATGAATCAGGCTTTCGATCTGCAAATCGCGTTTGTCGCGGTCGGATGAATAATCGTTGCGCATTGCGCGTTCGACATCAATCGGGTGTGTGCTGTGTCCTTCGATCAGGTTGCTGTAATAGCTGTTAATGACGCGCAGAAGTTTTTTGATCTCTTCCAATACGACGGGCGCAAGTCTGCCTTCGAGCCGGGCTGACGCGGCGACGACTTCCCGAGCAAGATCTTCCAACTCACCGGTTCGCGACGGAAAAAGAGGTTCAAATTGGGTAATTGACGAATACATTTTGCCGATTATTTTGCCGATTTTTAATAAACGATAAAAACAGACTTTTCAATAATATAGCAGAAAAACTATGTCACCGGAAAGTCTTGTTTTTGCCGGTAATTTTGCCGATCTTTTTTGAAGGTTGTATTTAATGCAAAATTCGGAAACACTTTTGCTTTTAACACACAATCAGCGAGCATTAAAAAGTGAGAGTATTTTCTAGAAAAATATGTTGGTGCTATACTCTGAACTATGAAAAATAACGAAAAAGCTATTGATTATCTGGAACAGCAAATTCCCGAACTCGCCGCCGCCGCGACTAAAATCGCTTACTGGCAAGCCTTAGCTTCGGGCAGCAGCGTCCTTGTTTCCGAGAATGGCGAAATTGTTGAAGTCTTTCCGGACGGAACTCGAAAGTTTATTCAGAAAACTGAACCACACATTAAAGCTGATAAACGCAAATTCGTTATAAAAAAATGAATTTATTAGAAAACACGCCCAGATTACGAATGTTTGCCGTCCGAACGGTTCTGGCAAAACTACAATTAAATCTGTTCTCAAACCGAATCTGCTGGGGTTTTACATATATCCTAATGAAATTGAAGCTAAAATAAACAAAACCGTCACCTTTCCGCAATAAATTCAAGGCAGAACCCGGTTAAAAAGTGGTTCTCGCTTTGACTGAAAACCAATCGAATAATAAATTAATCCTAAAATGGCACGAATTGAATACGGACAGACCTGGTGGGGCAAACAATGGCTTGGCGCACTGACGGCGGTGGATTGGGATAACCGTCTGCCGCGCGGGAAGACTTACGCCAATAAGGGTTCGGTCAGGCATTTCGAGATCGGCAAAAATCAAATTTCGGCTAAAGTTCAAGGCACTTCAATGTACCGGGTTTCAATCAAGATTCCGGTTTTCTCCATTGAGCAAAGGCAAAATCTTTTGAATCGAATTGCCGCCGACCCGGTGATAATTTCCGCGCTTCTCAACCGCAATCTCGATCCGCAGATTTTGAAAATTGCCGAAAACTGCGGCGTTCAGGTCTTTCCGCGCCGCTGGGACGATTTTTCGATGAATTGTTCGTGTCCCGATTGGGCTGTTCCGTGCAAGCATCTGGCGGCAGTCATCTATATCGTTTCGCGCGAAATTGATAAAAATCCGTTTGTCGTTTTCGAGCTGCACGGGTTTGATTTATTAGCCGAACTCGAACGACGTGATATAAAGATTGAAAAACAGGCGAAAATTTCGATTCCGACGGCGGCTGAACTTTTGACCGTGGAATCAAACAAAACTGAAGATGAATTTACGCTCGACCGCGAAAATTATGCCGTGCTGGATTTTACCGAAATTGAAAAGCTGCTCGAACAGCTTCCGCGTCTGCTTCCCGCCAAACCGCTTTTTTACGAACGCGGCGATTTTCGTGAGCTGTATATCAAAGCCTTGAAATCGGCGGCGAAAGAAGTTTCAAAATATTTTTCGCGCTTTAATGAAACGGCGGAAATAAAAAAAGATTCGACAAACAAAAAGAAAATTACGCGACGCGGAAGCTTTCCGGCAATTATTCCGCCGGTTATTAAAGCGCAGGATTCGATTAAAATCACGCTCGACCAAAATTTACAGATTTCTTCCATCAAAGCCGGTAATTGTCAAAATCTTGAAGATCTCGCCAGCGTGCTTGGCAGGATCGAGGAAAAAGATTTGTTCGATCATCATGATTCGGTGATCGCTGTCAGGACTATCTGTTTTTTCGCGCTCAATCTCATTAAAAACGGCGCGATTCTGCCGCAATTGGTCGAAACAGGCGAGAAAACTTATCTTATTCGCTGGCTTCCGGCAGCGATCAACGAATCGGTCGCAAATGTTTTCACACAAATCAATTCGCTGGTTCCGCCCGGAATTCTGTTTTTCCAAAATCAGAGCGGCAAAAAGAAAACCGGCGAAATATCAGCCGTCGGTGAAAGTCAAACTCTCGCGCTTTGCTCTTTATTTTTGACGCATTTTATCAAAAAATGGAACGGGATTTTATCCGACTGGAAATATCTTTCAAAAATCGAAAAAGCGGGCGAGATGTTCCTCGACGCCGAGCCGCATCGTTTTGCCGGACCGGAAGAATCATCCGTGCCGGAAACCATACAGCTTTGGCTGAATCGCTTTACGGTGCCGCAAAAGGATTTCGTACCCGCCCTGCGCGTCAAGGATTTTGAAGAAACCGGGAACGCCTATTTCGGAGTCGAAGCTCTTGTTGAAAACAAACGAAAACCGCTCGAGGCGCCCGTTAAATTAGAGAAATTCTTATCCGCCAAACAGTTTCAAACCGTAAAATTCGATGTTTTGAAAGATCTTTTGATGCTTGCCGAATATTTTCCCGAACTCGGCGAGCTGGCGCGCGCCGAAGGGAAACGTGATCTTTATTTTGATTCCGACCGTTTTGCCGCGCTGTTTTTCGAGATTCTGCCTGTGATGCGGCTTTTCGGCATCAATCTGATTCTGCCGAAATCGCTCAAACATCTTGTCCGCCCGCAGGTTTCGTTAAAAATGAAAAAGAAAGCGGGCGAAACGGGCGCGGCGTTTTTACGGCTTGACGATCTGCTCGCCTTCGACTGGCAGATCGCGCTCGGCGACGAGAATTTAAGCCCGGCGGAGTTTGCCAAACTCGTCAAAAATTTATCGGGCATCGTCAATCTGAAAGGCAAATACGTTTATCTTAACGCGGATGAATTGGATAAACTGCAGGAAAATCTGCTGAAAGAAGAAAAGATTTCAGCGGGTGAACTGCTGCAAGCCGCTCTGACCGAAGAATATCGCGGCGCAGCCGTCACGCTGGATGAGAACTTACGAAAAACGATTAAAGATTTAACCGAAATACCCGACATTCCTTTGCCCGAAGATTTACGCGCAAACTTGCGTCCGTATCAGCAGCGCGGATTTGAATGGCTTTACAAAAACACTCTGCTCGGTTTCGGAAGTTTGATCGCCGATGATATGGGTTTGGGCAAAACCCTGCAGGTCATTGCCGCGCTTTTGAAATTTAAGCAGGAAAACCGTCTGGAAAAAGAAAGAGCGCTGGTCATTGTGCCGACCAGCCTTTTAACCAATTGGCGCAAAGAAATCGAAAAATTCGCGCCGTCGCTCGTCGTCGGTACTTATCACGGAGCGGCGCGCTCGTTTCAGCCGGAAAGCTACGACGTAACTTTAACGAGTTACGGCATTATTCGGAGCGATGCGGAAAAATTCAAAAAGGCAAAATGGTTCGTTGTTGTTGTGGACGAAGCGCAAAATATCAAAAATACCGCGACCGTCCAGACAAAGGCGGTTAAATCCTTGAAAGCCAAAACTTTTATCGCCATGAGCGGAACGCCGGTCGAAAATCGCCTTTCGGAATACTGGAGCATTATGGATTTCGCCAATCGCGGCTATCTCGGATCTCTTAAGAAATTTTATGAGAATTTCGCCAAACCGATTCAAAACGAACGCGACCAGGCAGCACTCGAAAAATTCAAAAAAGTGACCGCGCCGTTTCTGCTCCGCCGTCTGAAATCCGATAAATCGATCATTTCCGACCTGCCCGACAAGATCGAGAACGACCAGCTTTGCTCACTCACTAAAGAGCAAGCCGCCGTTTACGAAAACACGGTCAAAGCCGCTTTGAAAACCATCGAAGGCACGGAGGAAAATTTCGCGCGGCAGGGCTTGGTTTTGCAGATGATTCTCGCTCTTAAACAAATCTGCAATCACCCGGCGCAATACTTGAAAAAAGGCTCGGACGCGCCGGAACTTTCGGGTAAAGCCGTTTTGATGATGTCGCTTATCGAAAACATTCTCGAAGCCGGCGAAAAGACTCTGATTTTCACGCAATACCGCGAAATGGGCAATCTGCTCGTAAAATTTCTCGAGCAAAAATTCGGCGCGGAAACTTTGTTTCTGCACGGCGGCGTTTCAAGAAAACGGCGCGACGAAATGGTTGAAACTTTTCAAAACGAGCGTGCCAATAAAATTTTTATTCTATCTCTGAAAGCCGGCGGCACGGGCTTGAATCTGACGGCGGCTTCAAACGTGATTCACTACGATCTCTGGTGGAATCCGGCGGTCGAAGCGCAGGCGACCGACCGCGCCTACCGCATCGGACAGCAAAAGAACGTGATGGTTTATCGCCTGATCACCGGCGGAACGTTTGAAGAACGCATCAACGATATGATCCGCAGCAAACGCGAACTCGCCGAGTTGACGGTCGGCACGGGCGAAAACTGGATCGGTAATCTGCCGAACAAAGATTTGCGGGACATTTTTGAACTACATCGCGATTAGCAGAGAACCAGAATTATTGAGCTGTTGTCAGCTGCCGAAAATAGTATTTTCCTAAAATCACCTGTTTTCTTGTTTAAGAAAATCCCCTGTTTCAAGAAAATTTATTTCCTCTCGTTCAATTCTCGCGCCAATTTAACGGCATCATGGAGCTTTTGCTGCAGCAATTTCTTATCAGGCAATTGCGTCCAATATTCCGCAACCTTGATTTCCTGTTTATCCAGAGCCAGCAATTCAACGCGTTCATTTGATTTTTCCGAACAGAGAATCAAACCGATCGGCGACTCTTCCCAGGGTTTGCGTTCGTATTTATCGAGCCAGCGCAGGTAAAATTCGGTCTGCCCGAAATCCGCCGGCATAAATCTGCCGAGTTTTAACTCGATCACGACGAATCTTCTGAGTTCTCTGTGAAATAAAAGCAGATCAATATGAAAATCTTCGCCGTCAACCGTAATTCGTTTTTGCCGGGCGACAAACGTAAAACCGACACCGAGTTCGAGTAAAAAGTTTTCAAGCTCGCGCAGAATCGCATTTTCCAGATCCTTTTCGCTGAAAGTATCTTTTAAGCCGAGAAAATCAAGAAAATAGGTGTCGCGGAAAACAAGGTCGGGCGTTAACCGGTCGTCTTCGCGCAGCTCGGCGATTTCGTTTTTGATGGTTTCTTCCGGCTTGCGGGAAATCGCCGTCCGTTCGTACAGCATTCCCTGAATCTTTTTCCTCAAAGTGCGGACATTCCAACTCTCGACACGACACATTTCCGCGTAAAAGTCGCGTTTTAATTGATCTTTGATCGGGAGGATTGCCAGAAAATGAGACCAACTCAATTGTTGCGACAGTGTCACAACAATTTCAATATAAGGAAAAAATTCGGCGAATTTAATCATTCTTGTTAAATTCGTTTTATCAAAACTGCCGCCGAATTCAGCAGTTAATTGTTTCGACAGTGTAGAGACAATTTCCTTACCATATTCAGCCCGTTTATTTTGCAGAATTTCATTATTGATGCGTTTGCCGAATTGATGCGTTTGCCGATATGCCAGTTCATCAAAACGAGCGCGGAATTGACCGTTTGTGCAACTTTTGAGCGGGTTTGCTCGATCGATTGCGGATCTCATTTATCAGAACATCATCAGATTTTTGTGGTGAATTTTTCCTTTTTGAAGTGATTTTCTTTTCCATATTGCAGCCGTAAAAATTTTCCTTAAACAAGGTATCTTTTTTTGGGCGGGAAAGGCAAAATAATTGAAAGAAACTTATGTTTCGTGGTCAAAATATCAGGTTTAAGCTGATTTATGTGATAAAAAACATGAGTTTATTTTTGTGACGATAAATACACTAATAGTATTAAATGTTCGACAAATTAAACCTTTTACAACAAAACTGGATTAAATACCGTATAAATGGTAAGATTTATACGGTATTTAATCCACTATGGGACAGACTAAATTCAAAGAAGAAGAACTTTTTCGGCAATATGGCGGAATTATACGAACACGGACGGCATTAAAGAAAGGAATTCATCCGCGAAAACTTTATAAATTACGGGATGCAGGTAAGATTATCGAAATCAGTCGCGGAATTTATCAACTTGCAGAGTTTGCAGAGTTGAACAACAGTGATTTGGCGGCGGTTTCGCTAAGAGTTCCCGATGCGGTAGTTTGTCTTATCTCAGCGTTATCATTTCATGACCTGACGGCTGAAATCCCGCATGAGGTTTATTTAGCGATTCCGAGCGGGAAAGAAAATCCGAAGATCGATTTTCCGCCGATTCGGTTTTTTCATTTTTCAGAAAAAACTCTCTCTGCCGGAGTGGAAACTCATCTTGTCGGCGGTGTTAAGGTGAAAGTTTTTTCGGCGGAAAAAACCGTTGCAGACTGCTTTAAGTTTCGTAATAAAATCGGGATTGACGTAGCAATTGAGGGATTAAAAAGGTGTCTCAGCCGTAGCGGTTCACGCGCTAAGATATTGGAATATGCCCGCCTATGCCGCGTCGAAAAAATAATCAGTCCGTATTTACAGGCAATCGATTAATATGAATAAACCGAAAAACAACCTGCCCGCATCAATACACCAAAGGCTTTTGAACATTGCCAAAAAGGAAAATCGTCCGCTTAACGAACTGCTTCAGTATTATGCGATCGAGCGATTCCTCTTTCGTCTTGGCAGTCTTCCTCTACGTGAAAACTTTATCCTGAAAGGTGGGCAGATGCTCAAAGCCTGGACGCAGCAAACTCTCACCCGCCCGACGATGGACATTGATCTATTGGGCAGAGTTAATAACGAACCTAAAAATCTGGAAGAAATCGTTCGTCGGTGTTGCCAGGTCGAAATAGAGGACGGCGTGGTTTTCGATCCTCAAACAATCAGCAGCGAGCGCATCAAGAAAGATGCGAAATATCAGGGCGTTCGCATCTTTGTCAAAGGACTTTTGGGAAAGATCCGCCTAAGTATTCAAATAGATTTCGGTTTCGGCGACCGCGTATTTCCCGCGCCAATCGAAATAAGTCTGCCGCAGCTGCTTGATTTAGGAAGCCCGCAGCTTTTTGGTTATCCGCCGGAAACCACGATCGCCGAAAAGTTTCAGGCAATGATCGCACTGGATTTGGATAACACCAGATATAAAGATTTTTATGACATTTGGTTTTTGAGCCGAAACCTTCAATTTAGCGGCAAGTCATTACAAAAAGCGATCGAAGCAACTTTTGACGAGAGGAAAACCGAACTTTCCGATCAATCCCCAAATGCTTTAACTCCCAACTTTACGGCTAATCCGATTAAGCAAGTACAATGGAAGGCTTTTTTGAGAAAAAACAGGCTCGACAGCGAAATAGAATTACCCGAAGTCGCTGAATCCATTGAAGATTTCTTGATGCCGGTCGTTCGAGCATTAGTAAAGCACAAGGAATTTACGGGAGTTTGGAACATTGAAGACGGATGGCAATTTTGAGCGAAAATGAGTTAGAAAATTTACGCCCGGTAATCAACGAAGAGTTTGTCAAACTATTAGCCGCATTCAAATATCCGGGCTACACGCATGTTAAAGCATCAGAGTTAAAAAATCCGGTAGAAGTGCTAGTATCGGCATTAGGCGCCGACAATTTAGAAGCACGCCTTATTGAAGCTCTGCCGTGGCTTCTGCTTACGGCTCTTGCAAAGTCAGGCACTAATAGGATTGATTATTAATTCAATCCCTTTGTTGAATTCAATTTCATAATATCTTCTGGCTTGGGCGATATTTTCCCATCCTGTTTTTCTCAGTATTCCGATCGCCAGATTGTTCAAAGCTGCCATTATTTGTCCGCCGTTGAT
>JBGTIH010000152.1:0-9532 GCA_041745765.1 Pyrinomonadaceae bacterium
AAATATGAAGATCAGGCGGGACTAAACGCCTGCAACAAATTTTGTCTGGAAGAAGACGACGAATTTAAAGCGATGTATGAAATCTGGCTTGATTCGGACAAGGCAAAGGCGTTTGAAAAAACATACAAACGCAAACCGACCAAAGAAGACGCGACAATCGAGGATAAAACAATTCTCGATTATGTTACAAAAAATTGCGCCGTGCGGTGCAAAGCGGAAGCGAACAAGGGCAAGCATACGCTTGAAACAAGTTGCAAAAAATAAAACAAAAAACGAGGAAAAAATGAAGATAAAAATTTTTATATGTCTAGCGAGTTTAATTATCGGTTTAACGGCGGCGTGCGGTTCGGGCGAAAAATCCGACAATTCGAACGCGGTCGTTGACAAAAAACCAGCGAACGAAACGGCTGAAAAAAAAGATGAGAAAAAAGCGGAGTTTACGGGCGACGTAAAATTCCCGTTCGATTTTCCGACCGCCGGAACGACGGCGAAAAAAGGCGAGCGCGTTCTCGTGCCGTCATACAATTGGCTGGTTGACGCGATGGAAAAAGGCGCGGACAAAACGACGATGATCTGGTATGCCCAGACGATGGAAGAACCCGGCGAAGAAATGTCGCAGGTGAAATTTATGAGCGACGTGAAAAAAGTGCCGAATGCTTATATCGTCCCGATTCCCGCCGGACAAACGGCGAAAAAAGGCGATATTTTATTGACGTGGTGGCAGACGGGTTCGGGCTTGCAGAGAGCGATCGTGACCGATGCCGCCGATCCGAAAGCTCCGACGGTTCGATATTTAGACCTCGGTTATGACAATCCGGCGAAATCACGCGACGGCAAAACGACCATCGGACAGATGGACGAACAGATCAAACCCGATACTTTTGTCGTGATAAAAAATGAATTAGAACCCGGAACTTCGGTTGCCATCGGTTCGGAAATGAAACACGGTCAGGTGATCCGCGTCGAAGGCGACAAAGTTTTCGTTATATTATTTGCCGGAAAAACAGGCGTTTTTCCGAAATCGGATGTCAAAGCCGTGCCGCTAAAACCGAGCATCAAAGCGGGCGACAAAGTAAAAGCCGTCTGGGTTGGAAAATTTGTTGACGGAACGGTCAGCAAAGTGGACGGAAATATCGGTCGCGTTTGGGTAAAATTCGACAGCCCGGCGAAAGAAGAAGTCGTCGCAATCGGGGATATAATGCCTTGATGATCTGAAAAAGTTTGTCTTTTAAAAATATCAGAGGCGGAGACGAATTTTCTAAAATTCGTCTCCGCCTCTTTTCAGTTTCAAAATTTTCTACAGAGTAGTTTTTCTTTCTATCGGACGATAAAAAGCGTCGCCGCGCGGTGTCATTCCGGCTTTTTCGCCGAGCGTCTGAATAACCGATTCGAGCAGTTGGTCGGTGTCAATCAGAAAGGTCGTCGTTCCCTGCACGTCAACGTCCTGATCGCGGTATTGAATGATGAGATAATTCTTTTTCTTTTTCATATAACTTCCGAGAATTCCCGCGCCCAAGATCGGAACAGAACCAACGGTTCGTCCCGCACCGGATTGGACTTTTTTATTGCTCGGCGCGACGACGAGCATCGCTTTGTAGGGAATCGAAAACAACTCTTTGCCGTTTTCCTTGCTGAAAAAAACTAGGCGTTCGTTTTCGTCATCAAATTTGATCGTTCCCTTTTCGCGCTCGCCGTAGCCGAAAATGCCGCCTTCGTAACGCGCTTCGACCGATGAAACTTTGTTTCCATTAACGGTCTGTTTTACAGAAGTTTGATTTTTATCAATCGGGCGCGGCTGTGCCGAAACGATTAAAACACAGGCAAATAAACCTAAAACGAGTGAAAATATTAACTTTTTCATAAAATCTTTCCTTGAAATACGAAATTTTGGAATGTGAAATTCTAACATTATAGACGCATTCCGCCGAGTGTTCGTTGCCACGACAAAGTTTGTTTTAACACTCCCAAACGCTGGCGGTCTGATTCGGTGCAGTCTAACGAAAGCTGTTCGATGATCGCTTCGAGCAAAGGCACGGCGAAAAGTCCGGCGTGCGCGACGATCTGCGAGTAATAATGAATCTGCAAACAATTGTTTTCGTCAGTGTGAAATCTTTTGACATCTGCTCCCGAAATTTTATAAACGTCCTGCCCGGCAGGCACGACTTTTCGCGGCACGCCGTGTTGGATTTTCCCTTCTCCGCCGCGAGTTCCGAGAAGTAAAATTCCGATCAAAAAACCTTGTTCATTTAAATAATCGGGGCTGAAATTTCCAAGTTCGGGCTTTGGTGAAAGTCTTGGACCGAAATTGGCGTATTCGGGATTTACGAGCAGAGAATTGTAAATTACGCCGACGATCTCTTCGGTTTCCGAAAGCGGCAAATTAACGAACTGCGCGAAACCGTAATCGTCGTCGGACGGCGGATCTTCCGCGTCGAGTTCATCCACGACGCGCCCGACATAATCAATATGCGAATTCGATTTGATGATTTTTGCGATTTTCATTTTTTTTGAAACAACGGATTAACCCAGATTGGCACAGATTTTTTTTAATTATTTTATTCAGGTTGTGTCAATTTTTGTGCCGTTTGATTGATTTAATCTGTTTATTAGTCGAATATGTTCAAGACTTTTTCCGCCAAAATTAATGATTAAAGCAATTTCCAAATCTGTTGCCTTTAAATAATTTAAGGCTTGAGCCTTATGAATATTCGTTATTTTATCAACAACTTTCAATTCAAGAATAATTTTATTTTCAACTAAAATATCGGCGATGTAGTCTCCGACAATTTCCCCTTCAAACCAAACTTTTATCGGAACTTGCTGTTTAGCTTCGATTCCTGCATTTTTGAGCAAAATCATTAAGGAATTTTCGTAAACTTTTTCCAAAAATCCGTTGCCAAGCGTATTATACACTTTCATTGCCGATCCGATTATTTTATAAGTCAAATCAGAATAGAGTTGTTTTTCCATTAAGTGTATTTAAAAATCTGTGCCAATCTGTGTTAATCCGTTGTTTCAAATAGTTCTTCCGAGTTCGGGAATAATATAGAGAAGCCACCAGAGGAGAAGTTGAATTAAGAGAATCCCGAAACTCAGACCGACGCTGACCAGCGCGAGATTTCTGCCGCCGAGCTGCGGTTGGCGATACGCCACGGCAATGCCGAAACCGCCCAGAATCAGCGTCAGCGGAATAAACAGAATGCCGAGATAAGGCACCATCGAATAAACACAGCACGCCCAGGCGGTTTGCGAAACATCGTTTTCATTGCGCGCAAATAAATCGGTAATTTCGCCGCGCGGCGCGTTTTCGGTAAGAAAGGATTTGCCCTGCAAACGATAGGAAGCACGAAGAGTGTCGAGCGGCTGATAATCTTCTTTTAAGAGTTTTCCGCAGGTAAAACAATATTTCGCATTCCCGCGCCGCGATGCCGCACCACACGCCGAACAATTTAGATTGCGGATTGCGGAATTTGAATTGCGGATTTTCATAATGCTGTCCTTCACTTTTTGCTTCTTACTTATTCTACCTTTACTCGTATTTTCACTTTCTACTTTTCAACATTTTGAGATTACGTCCTAATTAATACTACTTCCCCAAGAATACTGAATTTCTTCTTTTAGAAGAGAAGTAATTTCTTGTAATTGATTTTCGTCTTCAGTTGTCAAAAGCTGTCTTACAAGATGGTCTTTTGCATCCATACTTATCAAAAATGAACGCCTCTGATTAGGAATAGAAAAATACGCTTCCTTTAAATTCTTTAAACTTTCTTCAGCCGGATTTTTACAATATTCTTTTACAGCCGAACGACACAGGTCTAAAGAATCAGGTTCATTTGCAAGTTGTTTCCAAATATCCTTAACTTCCAAAATCATATCGTTAGAATCTACTCTGTTATCAACTTCCATAACCTTAAAAACAACCCGGGAAATACTGACGATTGTTGAATTTTCAGGCGGAAAGCTAACAATCGTCTTGTTATCTATCAATTCCATTAGACGTTCAAGTGTGGAACAAATTTCTCCCCATTGAAGCTGCAGATAAACAGTTTTGTCAAAAAACGCCCACAAAGGTTGTATAACATAATCTCCGCCGGGATAAAGATGATAAATGCTGACAAAAGCACCCTGTTTTATTTTACCCTTGATTTGTATTAAGCCGTGATTCCATCCAAAAGAAAGCTGCGGCAATTTCTTTGTCAATTTTTTGTCGTTCCATAACTTGGTAAACATTGGGAAAACATTTTCCTTTGATAAAATACGTAACTAAACTTTTTATTATCGTCTTCGCCCCTTGCTCGCGCTTTTACGCGAAACACTGAAGTTTAGTTTTTCACGACTGGCAAACTCTTGTAAAGCCCCGAGAAAAATTTCGCGGTCGCGGGCGGTAATGACGGCGGTCGCGTCAGCCGTTTCGAGCGCGTACGGATAACCCAGACCGATGACGCATTCGGCGCGAATTACGTCTAAAATCTCGTCCAGAAAACCTTCCTCGTAAATCCACGCCGGAATATCAATCCGCGCCGGCTGGCTGTCGCTCGTCGTCTGCAAATAAATAAAACCGACGAGCGATCTCTGCGCCGCTTCATCGAAAAACGCGCTTAAACCCTTGCGTTTCGAGTAGCAAAAAATGCTCCGGTCGCCCCAATTTTTCAAAACCCGCTCAAAGTTGGAAGTTTCCGTGTGCAAAATAGTTGCATCGTATAAAGTCTGGCTCTCGGAAGTCGTCTTTTGATCGAAAGCGTCGAGCAGATTTAAAAGATCGCGCGAAAAACTGCGGTCAATATAGCCGACGACCGGAACTTTTGTTTCACGCGAAAGATTGACGAGTGCGAGTAATTTTTTAATAAAACTTTCCTGCAGAGTAGTTTGCGGCAGAGAAAATGAAACGAGCAGAGTACCGTCAAAAAAAGCGAGCGGCATTCGTTCGCCGCGCTCCTGCCAGCCTTTTTTCTTTACAAGAAATTCCGAAACTCTGTCAACTTCGGCGTGAAAGCGCATCTCGCCGACACGGGTTTCGGGATTCATCGGTTCGTCCTGATTTTCCAGTAATTCCTTCGGCGATAAAACTCTGAATCGCGCATTCTTTTCATAACTTTGCGTTTCGGAATGCGGATTTTCAAACCAGCCGACCTGAATCGCCGCGACCGGCAGACTTATATCGCGTCCGGGCAGAATCTGGCTCGCGTCCGCCGCAAACGTCGTGCGGTTTCGCAGAATTTCAAAAGCCCAACGCCGCGCTTGTTCGTGATTTTCCCAAGATTCAGAAAAAGATAATGAAAACAAATTATTTTTATCCAATTCTTCTGAAGGAATCGCGCCCGGATTTTCGGTTTTTGAGATTTTCCGCACAACTTCTGCGCTCGAAAGTCGGCTGATTTGCTTTAGAATCTGCAAATATCCGGTCAGATCACTCGTCTGCGTTTCGGCAAAACGCACGAAATCTTCGCGCTGATTGTGTAGTTCGTTTGATAAAAGTTCGCGGTAGAGCATTTTTATTAAAATATTTTCAAAAGTTATTTTACCGTAAAAAAGGATCGAGAGATATTCCCGATCCTGTCTTTGCTCATCTTTTTTTGATTATTTATGGTTTCTTTAAATCCTGATTAAGTTTCAGCTTAAAAGTTGATCCTTCTTCAATCTGTAAAACTTTTCCTTTAGCGGAAATTATAGTCGCGCCTTTAAAGACCGGCGATGGCGTTAATTGAAACTTTGAATTTTTATTTTCCGAAGAATTTCCGGCTGTGGAACCCGGCAGCGAAATCACAGTAACCGTTGCCTTAAACGGCAAATAATCATCTCCGCTTTTCAGAAAATCGAAAAAAATACTTATTTCCGAAGTATCTTTATCATCAACAGCTTTTTTAGCCGTAACTACGCCGCCGAGTATTTCACTTCCCTTGTTTATCGTAAAACCTCCGCTTGAAATATCATCGCTTAGTATGAATACAAGGTTATCGTTACTCTTTGCAGTTTCAATGTCCAAAGTATTCCGCAATTGTGCCGAAATTTGCGTTCCGGTTTTAAGAATTATGTTGCCTCCGTTTTTTTCATCAGTATTTGAATTGTTTTGTTGGGCAAAACAAACTGTAACGAAGGTAAAAAATAATAGAAATCCCCAAACGGTTTTTTTCATAAGTTTACCTCCTGTTTGTAGAGTTTCACTACAAATACGATGAGAAAAGACCGTTGGGATTCTATCAAAATAAAATGTTAAAGCCTAATTTCAAAGGCTCCCGCGAGCAAAAAAAATAATTTATTTTCACTGAATCACTTCTTGTCCGGCGGTTTCAAATCGCTGTAACCGTCAACCTGAAAACGCCATTTACCGCCTTTTTCCTTTACGGCGACAACGATGAATTTGCCTTGCCCCGTTCCCGCTTCCCTGCCGTCCTTATACTGACGAATCGTGTAAATCCCGACATCAAAGGCAAGATTTTTATCAACTTTGCGCTGAAAAATCTGAAACGAAATGGTCATCGTCCGACCTTCGTTTTTTATCCAATCAAAAAACGATTGAAAGGTCGGACGAATCGCTGCGCGACCTTGCAAAATATCATTATCGGGCGGCAAATACGCAGCGTTTTCCGTATAAAGATTCGCCACCTTTTCAACATCCAACGTGCGATACGCTTCGCTGAATGTTTTATAAATCGCGTCAATTTCCTTATGCGCCGAAACGCCTTTTTCTAAAACAAGTTCTGAATTTTGGGCGTTAATGGAAACTGATAAAAAACATAAACAGAATAGAAATACAAGTTTGTTCATAAATATATCCAGCGCAAATCTTATGGAATAAGAAGTTTTAATAAATCGATTATATTTTTTTATTGTACAAATCACTCTTCTTAGGTTGCGGAAAATAATTCTCGAAGTCGTTGGTTTCGCGTTCTTTTTTTATTATTTCCAAACTATTTTTGCGAACCAACAAACACGCTTTGGTTAATTCACCGACGAGTTTGAGTCTGTTTTCAATCGCTTTCGGCGACATATCAACTTTCATTTTCAATCTCCGTTAATTTCTCGATATCGGCTTGGTCTTGTGTTCGTCCGCTAAAAGTTTTCAGCTTTATCAAACCTTCTCGTGAAACGACTGAAACCGAACCGTTTTCCAGAGGTTTGGTCAACTTATTTTGCCAAACATCAATTATTTCAGGCGTAACAAGAATTAAATCAAGCATTAAAACAAAACCCGTTTCGTCGTCAATTTTAGAAATACGGCGAATCTCTATTTGCCCGTTGTGAAAAGACATCGGCAAACCTTCGAGCCAATAATCATTAACTTTGGCAATTTCAAAAACTTTTTCAAGTGAATCGGCGGAAATCAGCAAATCAATATCAATCGTCGCTCGCGGAACGCCGTGAATTGCCATCGCCCAGCCGCCGCAAACGGCGTATTCCACATCATTTTCATTTAAAGCATTGATAATTCGCTTTAATTCGGCGTAAATATCAAACATTTTATTTCACACGGCTCGTCCGCCGTTTGAGAAAATCCATTAAAACAAACTCCGTCAGATTATTCGGATTAGCAAAATATGCTTTGCCGCGCGTCATTTCGGACATCTTTTTAACGAATTCGACCAAGTAATAATCGCTTGCCAGCATAAAGGTATTAATCATAATTCCCGCTTTTCGGCAGGCTTGGACTTCTTTGAAGGTTTCTGCCATAACGAACGGATCGTTGCCCATAGAATTTTTGTAAAGAGCGCGTTTCGTATCGGTTTGAACCTGCGAATACCGGCGATGATTGAAATATGCCGGATTTCCCGAATCAATAAACGCGGCGGTCGGCTTGCCGTCCGTAACCATGACGATCTGCTTCATTTCCTTGCGCTGCGCGGTCAAAAGTCTTCGTGCCAGTTTCAAGCCTTCCGCCGTGTTCGTGTGATACGGTCCGACTTGCGTTGTGGCTAATTTAGCAATCGGCAATTCTTCCGCATCGTCGTGAAAAAGCACGATTTTTAAGGAATCGCCCGGATATTGCGTGCGAATCAAATGCGACAACGCGAGCGCGACTTTTTTGGCGGGCGTAAAACGGTCTTCGCCGTAGAGAATCATCGAATGCGAACAATCGAGCATTACGACGGTCGCGCACGAAGATGTATAATCCTGCTGGTGAACGTGCAGGTCTTTGTATTCCAAATTGAGCGGAACGCCCAAACCTTCTCTTTGAATCGCGCTCAGAAGCGTGGCGTTGACGTCCAGATTCATCGTGTCGCCGAATTCGTATTCTTTTGAACTTAAAGCCGCTTCAACGCCCGTGTCGAGATGCGGCGTTTCGTGGCGACCGATGGAAGATTTGCCCATCGAACCGAGAAGTTTCTGCAAAGTTTTATAGCCGAGAAAATCCAGACCTTTTTCGGTTAAGTGAAAACGCACATCGCGAGGTTGAGGCGCGGAGATCTCGCCCTGTCCCTGCCCGTTTTGCGGCTGATTTTGCTGTCTTTCGACTTCTTTTAAATCCAAATAACCTTCTTCGACAAGGCGTTCAATTAATTGATTTATCAATTCTTCGAGCAGCGAACCCTTGAATTTACCGTCATTATCGGCGAGCATTTTTCGGGCGTCGAGTTCGTCCAAAATTCCCTGTTCCATCAGCGCATCGAGAAGTGCCTGACGAAGTGCGTCCAGCGAATCATCAAGTTCGTTTCGCTCTCTGGTCCAGTAATAATCGTCGTTAAATCCCGAATCGAGCATCATATCGGAAAGCGACTGCATCAGATCGCCGAGATTAACCCCGAAAACGTCGAAACCTTTGAATTTTGAATACTTTATAAACTTCATAAATCTTTAAAACTCCCGTTTGAAAAATGATGGAATTTGCCATTCAAAAAATATTTGTTTATAGTTTAATACATAAAACAAATATTTTTTAGTTTTTACTCTCTCCAAAAACTTAACATATTTCTCTCCCCGTTTTGACATATTTTAACAAGGAAGGTAAAAAGAAATGAAAAAGTTTTTGGCAATTTTATCAACGTTTTTCGTGTTCGCCGCAATTATCCCAATTTCAGCAAACGCGGCTTCAAGAGAAAATACAATTAACAACCTAACCTACGGTAATAATTACCACAATTACCAGCGCAACCGATCGTATCAGCGCAATCAAAGACAAACAAACCGTAGAAATTACAACAACCGACGCGCCAACAATCGCTACGGACGCGATCAGCGTTCGGTCTATCGCCGCCATCGCAACTTGATCAACATCGGCATCGGCGGAGCTTCGGGCGCAGTTGTCGGCGGCATTCTCGGCGGTAAAAGAGGCGCAGCAATCGGCGCGGGTGTCGGCGCAGGTGCCGGTGCGGCTTATACTTACGGAATCAGACCGAAGCAAAAAAGAAATAGAAATTATCGCCGTAATTAAATTTTCTAAAATAGGCGAATAACCATTTAAAACCAAAGAAGTCGTGATTTTTTTTCGCGGCTTCTTTTTTTAAGCATTTAGAGCAAGTTTCAGGGAAGTTAAATCATTACTAAGCGTATAGAAATTGCTGATTGGAGTAAAAGTATGAAAAAATAGATATTTAAG
>JBGTIH010000153.1:0-4909 GCA_041745765.1 Pyrinomonadaceae bacterium
AAACATATTTTCCGTGATACATTTAAGCAGTTTAGGACTAAAATGAACACGAGTTGAAGTCTAGAAATCGAAAAATGGCTGTAACTAATCAAATATCAATGGCTTACAGCTGTAAAAACTTTTTTAACTGGACACTAATGATTATCGAACGTAAAATTTATATTGTGCGCGAGCAAAAAGTTATGCTGGACAGCGATTTAGCTTCGCTTTACGGCGTTGAAACCAAAATGCTGAATCGTGCGGTAAAACGAAATCTCGACAGGTTTCCCGAAGATTTTATGTTTCAACTGATAGCCGAAGAACTTGAAAACTTGAGGTTCCAAATTGGCACCTCAAGTTCAAAAAGCTACGGCGGACGGCGTTATATGCCGTATGTTTTTACCGAACAAGGCGTGGCGATGTTGTCGGGCGTTTTAAAAGCGAACGCGCCGTTCAAGTCAATATTGGGATTATGCGGGCGTTTGTAAATATGCGGAAAATGCTTTCGAGTAATGAAGAAGTCAGCAAAAAACTTGTCGAAATCGAAAACAAACTCGGCGCACACGACGAGCATTTCAAAAAAGTTTTTACGGCGATTCGGCTTTTGATGAATCCGCCGGACAAATCGGATAAAGAAATCGGTTTTATTCAAAAAGGGAATAAAAAGAAATAATTAGAAAATTTATGCGACACATTCACCATTCAATTTTGCTTTTGATTTGCCTGACAATTTGTTCGCGTCTTTTATTACCAAATTTGAGGTATTCATAGATTTGTATGATTCAATCGGCTGAAGAATTCTATAAACTTCGCGTAAGCGCAAATCCAAATTAGCAATATCGTGCAACACATGAAGATACTGCTTTGGAAACTTGGGTGCAAGTTATAGAAATATATCCTGAATTGAAAGAATGGGTGGCGCACAACAAAACTGTGCCAACAAAAATCCTTGAGATTTTAAGCAAAGACACCAATGAGAAAATTAGATTTAGTGTTGCAATAAAAAGAAAAATATCTAAAAAGATACAGTTAGAACTTTGCAAGGATGCTAATTTTAGTGTGAGAAATGCAATTGTCAGGAATGCAAAAGTTAAAAAAGAGATTTTACAAATTTTATCGGAAGATTCAGAAAAAACAATCAGAGAACACGCTATTAAAAGATTGACACTAAAAGACTTTTAATAATTTATAAAGAGGCAATATATGACAGACGAAAAAAATCCATTAGGACTAAAAAAAATACATCACGTCGAGTTTTACGTCGGCAATGCAAAGCAGGCGGAGTTTTATTATCGCAAGGCGTTCGGCTTTTCGCGCCTGGCTTATTCGGGGCTTGAAACGGGCAACCGCGAGACGACGAGTTATGTGATGCGGCAAAACCGCGTTAATTTCGTTTTGACTACGCCCTTAACGCCAGAACACGCTGCCGCCGAACATATCAAACAGCACGGCGACGGCGTGCGCGATATTGCGTTTATGGTCGAAGATGCCGATCAGGCTTTTAATGAAGCAGTAAAACGCGGCGCAAAAGCGCATATCGAACCGCATGATTGGCAGGACGAATTTGGCAGCGTAAGAAAAGCGGCGATTCACACTTACGGCGATACGATTCATTCGTTTATTTCGTATAACAACAATAACGGACATAATTACAACGGCGTGTTTTTGCCCGGATTTACCGCTCAGGAAATGGCGGGCGAAGATGTCGGAATCATTCTGGTTGATCATATCGTCGGTAATGTCGAACTCGGCAAAATGAATTTCTGGTGCGATTTTTACCGCGACGTGATGGGTTTTGAGCGTTACATCACGTTTGACGATAAAGATATATCAACCGAATATTCCGCGCTGATGTCAATCGTCATGAGCGACGGCGGACACAATATCAAATTCCCGATCAACGAACCGGCGGAAGGCAAAGGCGGAAAATCGCAGATTCAGGAATATATAGATTTTTACCGCTCGGCAGGCGCACAGCACGTCGCGCTTTTGTGCAAAGACATTCGCGAATCGGTCGCCAAACTTCAGGCAAACGGCGTTGAATTCCTGCGCGTTCCCGACACGTATTACGACGAAATTCCCGAAAGAGTCGGCGAGATTGACGAAGACGTGGAAGATTTGAAACGGCTCGGAATCCTTGTTGACCGCGACGATGAAGGCTATCTTTTGCAGATTTTCACCAAGCCCGTCGAAGACCGCCCGACCGTTTTCTACGAAATTTTGCAGAGAAAAGGCTGCAAAGGCTTCGGCAAAGGAAATTTCAAGGCGTTGTTTGTTTCGATTGAGGAAGAACAGCGGCGCAGAGGAAATTTGTAAGTGAATGTGTTTGAAAAAATTTACTCGGCTATTGAGCAAGAAAACATTTCTGAGGTTGAGGAATTAGTCTGCAATGGTTTTGACATAAATTCGCGCGATGAAGATGGCGCAACAGTTTTGTTTTTTGCAATTTTGCAAGGAAATATAGAAATTGTCAGATTGTTGCTTAATCTTGGTGCGAATGCCGACATCGTTGCTGACGAGCCTGCTGCGAGCATTTTTACGGAGAAACCTTTGGATTTGGCGCAACAACTAAGATTCCTTACGAATTGGGAGAAATATCATCCGATTGTAAAATTGCTTGAAAAGTTCGGGGCAACAGATTATGAAAGTAAATCTGACTTTTCAGACGAAAAATTGCAAGAAGTAAAGGAAAGAGCAAAACAACAATGTCTAGGAATTTGGGCAAAATAAAATATGCAAACCGAAACACTCGAAAAATCAACTGTTGAAGTCAAGCCCGTGAACGATGTAGCGGAATTGATTGACCGCGAAGTTCACGCTCGGACGCTTGAGCAGATCAATGTGTTGGCACGTGAGTATGAAATCCGTAATCCATCGAACGTAGCGAAATTTTTAAGCGAAAATCTTTTTTTGCTTGGTTTGCTGAAAGAGATTTCCTTGCAGATTCGCAAGGTTTTCGGCAAAAAACAGAAATTAGCTTTGGGCTTTTTTCTAAACCCCGAAGACCCGATGTGGCATCAGCTTCATGTTTTTGTGCCGACGAAACTTTCGCTTCGTGAAACGGCTTCGGCAATGGAAAATTTCGAAGAAAATTGGTGGCTCGACAATTTTGCGCGGGCTGATATGAAAATTCAAATCATCGAGGAACGCGCCAAATGATTTTCGATTGGAATGATTTCTACGCGCTTGCCGAAGATTTGCGAGAGCGCGAAACGGAAGCCGCAAGGCGCACGGCAATCAGCCGTGTTTATTACGCGATTTACTGGAAAGCGCGGAATCTTCTGGAAAACGATGGCTTTATTTTTCGGCAAAATGACAGTTCGCACCGGCAAATCTGGCAAGAATTTAAAAATCGCGGTCGCACGTTTCAGGCAATCAGCATATCAGGCTCGAAACTTCATCTTTACCGGATTGAAGCCGATTATTATGCCGAAACTGAGGATTTTGACGAACTTGTTGAAAAATCATTCAATTTGGCAGAAAGACTTAAAACTTATCTGGAGCAAATTGAAAATAAAACGGAAACTTAAAATGACACTGACAAAAAGGGAAGAATTATTGAAATGCAACAGCGACTTCGGCAAAGACAATTTCAAAGCGTTGTTCGTTTCAATTAAAAAACAAAAGAAAACGGGGAAACTTACATAATCATTATCAGGAGGAAAATTTTTATCAAATATTTTGCTTTAACCTTATGTTTGATCGGATTTTTGGCTGTCGGCATTCAAGCTCAATCTCGTTTGGATTTGAAAAACAAGCCGGTAGAAAATGATTTACTCGTTAAAATTCTCAATTTGAGCGAGATGAAAGAACTTAAAACCCCGCGCCCGACGGACGGTAATTTTTTTCTACGGCTTTATTCGCTTGATGATATTTCCAACGATGAAGAAAATTCGTTGGATTATTGCACGCCCGAAGTTGCAACCGAAGTGGTTTGCGGTTACAGGTATTTTTTAGCCGTTCACGACGGCGGTCTCGGTTTTTCGGGAACGGTTTATGACTTGGGGCAAGTCGGTGAAATTACAAAAATCGAATGGCTGAAAAAATCGAGTTCGGATTTTGACCGGCTTCGCTTGGAAGTGGTGAATTTTCCGGCACATGCCTTTAAGCTTAATCCGAAATTGGTAAAGAAGACGAAGAAATTTGAACTAACTGTTAGTATGAATTCACTTGAGGTTAAAGAGTTAAAGTAACGAGAATATCTGCGTTGTTCGTTTCGATTGAGGAAGAACAAAAAAGACGCGGGAATTTATAATTAGCGAACAAAATTTTTATGGATTTTTGGTATGGAGCGAGAGGAACATTCGGTAAATTATTCCAAGAAACTTCAAAAGTTTGGGATAATTATATTGAATGGAGCAAGTTAAATCACTTAACGGAGCTTGTTTCGCTGGATAGTGGGCTTAATGAAGATTTAGTAGAAGTAAATTTCGACAAACTTGAAATTGACGACTGGAAATTCATTGTGATTGATGGAAGTTTTCAAACAGGATTTTATACTTCTTTTGATTTTGTTTTAGAAAATATAAAATCAAAGAACAAATTCAATTTTTTAGCAGTTGTCAAAGAACCGGTTGAGAAATGCGAATTAGTTAAATTAAATGATTTTGAATTCGTTGGCTATGAACTTTTGGACAAAGATTACAGCACCAGTGCTTTGTCCAATTGTGGCGGATTCGATGAAACATTTCTGCCAAAAGAGATTAATCAATATGGATTAATAAACAACCATGAAAAAGCCTACGACATTAGAAAAAGACTTTTTGAAAATAATCCTGAAGAATATCATGCAGATTGTAATGTAATTGCCGTTTGGCGACACAAAATAATCGGTAGATAAGTTTAAATTTAGAAAAATGACACCGACAAAAAGCGAAGAACAATTGAAATATCAAACGGGTTTCGGCAATGAGTTTGCGACCGAAGCAGT
>JBGTIH010000154.1:0-17600 GCA_041745765.1 Pyrinomonadaceae bacterium
TAGAAATGTTATGGGAAAAGCTCAAGTATGATTGGCTGTCGTGGGAAGCCTACAGTTCGCAGAAAAACTTGAAACAAGAATTGGACAGCATCCTTTCACAAATCAGCTCAAAATACCTGATTACTTTTTCTTAGGTGCTTAGTTTATTTTTGAGATGACTTCTAGAATCAAAAAGTGAGAAAGAGAAATGTTTAATTCAAAGACTTGAAAGTTTCCTTCTGCTTAGCCAAACCGCTTTTTCGCCTATCCGCTTTTTCACCTTCAAACTTTTCCGCTTTTTATTTGCGGTTAAATTCGCTAAACTGTCAACGAAAATTTGTCGAATATTCGGGGGAAAACTTGAACGAAAACAAACCGACAGTAATGAAGTTCGGCGGAACGAGTGTGCGGGATGCGCAAGCGTTTGCGCGTGTCGCCGAAATTGTCAAAAGTCAAACAGAATTCTCGCCCGTCGTTGTAACTTCTGCGATGGCAAAAGTTACAGACGCGCTTTTAAATGCTTTTGAAGTCGCCAAAAAAGGCGATTTTGAAACGGCATATAAAAGTTTAGAGCCGCATTTTGCGCGGCACACGCAAGTTTCAAACGAATTGACCGATGGGGCACAGCAGGAAAATTTCTCGACAGAATTAAATTTTGCAAAGAGCGAATTAAAGGATTTATTAATGCGCGTCTCACGCCGATCTCTGCCGCTTTCGATGCTCAAAGACGCGGTTGTTTCCTACGGCGAACAGCTTTCATCGCGCCTTTTAGCGGAAGTTTGTCGGGCAAATGGAATAAATGCGCGGCACGTAGATGCGCGCCGTCTGATCGTAACAGATGAAGAATACGGCGCAGCAACGCCGATCTGGAGCGAAACGGAAAAAATTGTTCGTTTGGAATTGGAGAATCTTATTGAAAAAAGGGAAGTTCCGGTTCTCGGCGGATTTATCGCGGCGAGCCGCAGCGGTGAAACGACCGTCTTGGGGCGCGGCGGTTCGGATTATTCGGCGGCACTCGTCGGCGCGGCATTAAAAGCACGGGAAATTCAGATTTGGACGGACGTTACGGGCGTTTTGACGTGCGATCCGCGAATCTGCAAATCGGCGCGGACGATTGATGTTTTGTCTTACGAAGAAGCGGCGGAACTCGCCTATTTCGGCGCGAAGGTTCTGCACCCGAAAACGATCAAACCGGCGGTTGATTACTCGATTCCGGTGCGCGTCTGCAATTCGCATCAGCCTTCGGAAAAAGGCACGATGGTTTTGCGTTCGAGCGAAGTTTCGCCGAACAAAATCAAATCAATCGCGCATAAAACGGGAATTACTATCTTACGGATTTCATCAGCGCGAATGCTCGGCGCGTATGGTTTTATGAGCGCGCTTTTTCAGATTTTCGAGCGTTACCGCACGGTAATTGATGTGATTTCGACTTCGGAGGTTTCGGTGGCAATGACGCTCGATAATACGGATTCACTCGAAAAGATCGTCGCCGAACTCGAACGTCTCGGCGATGTTAAGATCGAATATAATCAAGCTGTCATCTGCGTCGTCGGCGAAGGTTTGCGCGAAACATCCGGTCTGGCTTCAAAACTTTTTTCAACTATCGAAGATGTCAATATCTCGCTCATCTCGCACGGCGCATCGAGCGTGAATTTAACGTTTGTCATCAAAGAAGAAAAAGTTGCGGATGTGATCAAAAGATTGCACCGGGAATTTTTCTAAAAGCGCATAAATAATTAGGTTAAAATCGTTTCGAGGTGAAAAAAAATATGCCCGTAGTCAAAAAAATTAAAAGCCGAAAAAGGCTGAAAATTCTCGAAAAACTCTGGAATGAAATCCGACCCGAAGAAAAATTAAAGAACTTGCCCGAACATTTACCCTCAACTCATAAACTAATACCATTTTCCTTTGTAAATTGTGCAATAGTTTTTCAGTAAAAATAAACTACTCAGCAAGTTACGCATTGATAAATGATAAATGTTCAATAGTAAATGGTATTAATGCGAATCAAGAGTAAAGAGGTTAATTCACCGTTGGTTGTTCAGACTGTTTCAACAGTCTTTCCGCGCTTCGCGGCACTTAGCCGCGTCATTTATGGCGCGGGTTGCTTCGGTAAATTGCACAAAAGTGCATTTTAACGTCCTTTCTAATGGCTTGAGCCTAACCGTTAAATTGCTCAAGCGTAAAAAGGATGTTAAAACGACCCTTTCGGTATTAGAAACAGATCGTTCCGCGCCATAAATGGACGCGGCTAAAACGTGCGCGGACGCACGAAAGCCTGTTAAAACAGCCTGAAAGAATGAAAATTGTCTAGTTTCTACTCTTGATTCGCATTATTAGTATCAGCTTCCGTAAAAAAGTAATAACTTTTTAATATTTGTAATCATTCCAAATACCGCCCGGTAACAACTTGGTAAATTATGTTGGAATTAAAAAATAACTTGGTATTTATTTACGGAAGCTGATATTAGTATCATTTATTATTTCCCGAAAGTTACCTATTTTCCGAGCGCTTTGACAAACTAATCGGCGTTTGTGCGATTAGAGCAGACTTGAAATGAATATATGGTCATAAAAGGCAGAAACGCGAGGTTGCTAAGGAGCGTGCCGAACTCTCCGCCCTCGCACGCTCCTTAGCAACCTCGCGTTTCTGCCTGTCGTCTAACCTTACACTCATCTAAAATTTTGCACCAGGAAAGAAGAAAATCATTATCCGATAAAAAAAGAGCAGAAAACTTTCTGCTCTTTTTTTATCGGAGAAAACGAGAAATAAAATTATTCATCGTCGTCGTGTGTTCTGATTCTGCCGTCGGCGACTGCTTGTTCGATAACTTTATTTTGCAGATTTTGCGGCAGCGGATCGTAATGCGAAAACTGCATATGGTAACTGCCTCGTGCTTGCGTTACCGAGTTTAGTTTCGATTGATAATCGAGCATTTCTGATAAAGGAACTTGCGCTTTAATAACTTGCTGTTTGCCGCGCATATCCATGCCCTGAACTCGTCCGCGCCGCGAATTGAGATCGCCCATAATATCGCCGGAAACTTCCTGCGGGCAGAAAACCTCGACTTCCATAATCGGTTCGAGCAGTGTCGGACGTGCTTTTTCCATCGCGTTGCGGAAAGCCTTTCGTCCGGCGGCGCGGAATGAATGTTCGTCCGAATCAACCGTGTGATAACTGCCGTCAATCAGCGTAACCTTGAAATCAACCAGCGGATAGCCAGCGATTGCGCCGTTTTGAGCCGCTTCGATAATGCCTTTTTCGATTGCCGGACGGAAGTTTTGCGGAACTGCGCCGCCGAAGATTTTATCAACCCATTCAAAACCGCTGCCGCGTTCGAGCGGTTCGAAAACGCATTTGCAATCGCCGAATTGTCCGCGACCGCCGGATTGCTTTTTGTGTCTGCCCTGAACTTCGACCTGCGCCGTAATTGTTTCTTTATACGGAACTTTCGGCGGATGAAGTTCAACCTCGACACCGTAGCGTTTTTTCAGTTTATCAACGACCGTTTCGATATGAAGCTGTCCCGAACCGCTCAAGATAAATTCTTTTGTTTGCGAATCGCGGTGAAACTTCAAACTCAAATCTTCTTCTAAAATTTTATGAAGCGCGGTGCTGATCTTATCTTCATCGGCGCGTGATTTCGGCTCGATGGCAAAAGAGATCGCCGGTTCGCGGTATTTTACGTTCGGATAAACGATCGGGTTTGCCTTGTCGCAAAGCGTGTCGCCGCTCTGCGTTTCCTTTAACTTAACAACGGCAATTATGTCGCCCGTCTGCGCTGATGTAACTTTATCGAGCGTTTTTCCCTGAAGAACGTGCAGTGCGCCGAGCCGTTCCATCGTTTCGCGGGTTGAATTATAGACGGTTGCATCGGAATCAATTTTTCCCGAAACAATCTTCATTACATTGATTCTTCCGGCAAAAGGATCGGCAATCGTGCGGAAAACGAAGGCTGAAAAAGGTTCATCCGTTTTATATTTGCGCAAGATTCGCTCGCCCTCCATTCGGTTGTCGGCAAAACCGGATTCGGCTTCGTGCGTCGAAGGATTCGGCGCGAATTCGATGATGTGTTCGAGCAAAGTCTGCAAACCGACGAGCGTTTCCGAAGAAACTGCATAAACCGGACAAAGACGGCTTTTGGCGATCGCTTTCGCTAAATTCGGAATGACATCTTCTTCTTCGAGAGTGCCGTTTTCAAAGTATTTTTCCATCAAATCATCGTCGGATTCGGCAACGATTTCGATAATTCTTTCGCGGGTTGAATCAACCAGTTCGCGCCCCGTTTCGGGAATCGGAATTTCTTTTGCTTTTCCTTTTTCATCAAATTCGTAAGCTTTCATATGGACGACATCAACCACGCCGCGAAAATCCGCTTCTTCGCCGATCGGCAGCGTAAAAGGCACAATCGAACGGGCGAAACTGTCGGTTGCCGTGTCAACGGCGTGTCCGAAATCGGCGCGTTCTTTGTCCAATTTGTTGACGATCATAAAACGCGGCAATAAGAATTCGTTGGCATAATTCCACGTTCTTTCGGTTTGAACTTCAATGCCGTTCACACCGTCAACCGTAACTAAAGCGCAGTTTGAAACGCGGCACGCGGGGCGGGCGTGAGCGACGAATGCGGCATAACCCGGCGTATCTATAAAATTGATTTTCGTGTCATTATATTCGAGATGCGCGAAATTGTTGTTGAGGGAAACTTTTCTCTCGATCTCATCTTCATCGTGGTCGGTAATTGTTGTTCCTTCGTCAACTTTTCCCCAACGCGGCGTGCTTCCGGCAACATAAAGCAGGGAACTGACGAGTTGGGTTTTACCCGCGTCGCCGTGTCCAATGACAGCCAGATTTCGTAAATTTTCTGTTTCGAATGCTTTCATTTTCGGCAAAATCTCCTTATGATAAAAGTTCAAAGCCTAAGGTTCAAAGTTTAAGGATTTTATTCTTACAACTTTGAACCTTAAACTTTGAACTTAAAACTTTGGTTATTGGTAAGAATTAAATTTATCCGACTCGGCAAAAGATAGCAAGAAGAGTTCAAAGGAAATAACTCTTTACAAACCGCCACATATAGGATTTAATAGCAACAGCTAATAATAACACTTATACTCTTTGATTAAAGGTAACTCTGCCCGAATGTTTTTTGTAAAAAGAAAGTTAATTAATTAGATCTTTGGCTTTTGGTCTTTGGTCTTTAAAGAAGTTTTTTTTAATAAAAGCCACTCATTTTTGAATCGAAAATTAGAATATCAGAGCAACAATCAAAGACCGAAAGTTAAAGACCAAAAAATTAATTAAATGATAACTCCCAACGAGTTTTTTGCTTAGTATCAACCTTATTGATATGTTGGATAATAATAAATCAAATATATTAATCATTGATGACGAACCTCTAATAAAAAACTTAATTAGAGACGTTCTCCGTGAAAAGTATATTTGCACGACAGCAAGTTCCGCCGAAAAAGCTCTTGAAATACTGCAAACGCAGAGCTTTAATCTTGTTTTAACTGATATAAATTTGGGCGGAATGAACGGGATTGATCTGCTTCCGCAGGTGAAAGACTCTTCACCTGATACCGTGATTATGATGATCAGCGGTGAACGGACGATTGAAAGTGCTATCAAGGCAATGCGGCTCGGCGCGTTCGATTATATCGAAAAACCGCTTGATCTCGATCATCTCGAAGTTGCCGTTGAACGCGCTCTCGAACATAATTCCTTGCTGATTGCCAAACGCCGGCACGAAAACGAATTAGAACAATTAGTCAAACAGCGCACCGAAGAACTTATCTATGTTTCCTATCACGATTCATTGACCAAACTGCCGAACAGCGTTTTGTTTGAAGATCGTCTTTCGCAATCAATTGTTCGGGCAAACCGCAATGGAGACAGTCTGGCGATGCTCGATTTATCAATTGACCGCTTCGATCAGGTTAATGATACGTTAGGGTATAAACTCGGTCAGGAATTATTAAAGGAAGCTGCCGCCAGATTACGGACAAGCGTCGGCGACGATTGCACGATTGCACGATTTGAAAGTAGCGAATTTGCCATCTTGCTTTCACAAATAAACGGCTCGGAAGATGTAATTGATACTGTTAATAAAATCCACGAATCGGCGGAGTATCCGTTTATTATTGACAAAAAAGAGATTTTTATTTCATACAGCATCGGTATAAGTCTTTTTCCCGATGACGCGTCGGACGAACAAAAACTGCTCAAAAATGCGAGTGCCGCACTCGGCAGATCAAAAGAACAAGGCGGCAACAATTATCAATTTTATATCAGCGGAATGAACGAAACGGCGATTAAACGCCTGACGCTGGAAAACAATCTGCGAAGAGCTATTGAGCGCGAAGAATTTGAAATTCATTATCAACCGAAGCTTAATGTTATTTCCAATGAAATTGTCGGAATGGAGGCTCTGATTCGTTGGCGCAATGAAGAATTAGGATTGATTTCACCGGGAGATTTTATTCCGCTTGCGGAAGAAACCGGCTTGATTATTCCAATCGGCGAATGGGTTTTGCGAACGGCGTGCGCGCAGCTTAAATCGTGGATCAATAAGGGATATAAGCCCGGTGGTTTATCGGTTAATATCTCAGGAAGGCAGTTTCAGCAACCGGATTTACTGGAAATTGTCAGTAAAATAATTGAAGAAATGAATATCGAACCGGGTCTTCTCGAACTTGAATTAACCGAAAGTTATTTGATGAAAAAGCCCGTAGATTCGATAAAAATTCTCAATTCATTAAAAGATTTGGGAATAAAGCTGTCCATTGATGATTTCGGCACAGGCTATTCATCTTTGAGCTATCTGAAACGTCTGCCTATTGACATACTGAAAATTGACAAATCCTTTGTGCAGGATTTAACCACTAATTCCGATGATACCGAACTCGTTTTGGCAATTACGACTCTCGCACATAATTTACATTTGAAAGTAATTGCCGAAGGCGTGGAAACCGAAGAACAATTAAATTTTCTGAAAAGTATCAAATGCGATGAATGGCAAGGATATTATTTCAGCAAACCTGTTGCTCCCGAAATATTCGAACAGTTATTTTTTTTGAAATCACAAGCGAATAATTCCTCAAATCTTTCGGCGGAAATTTAACAAAAAAATGAAAGAAAAACTCAGATTGCTTAATGTTGAAGATTCGGAATCAGATACCGAATTGCTTGTCCGTCACTTAAAAAAAGAAGGCTATGAGCTTGATCATAAAAGAGTTGAAGACATCCATCAATTAACGGAAGCTCTGATAAATGAGGAATGGGATATTATCATAAGCGATTATTCGATGCCGGGTTTCGGGGTTGATGAAGCGTTGGCTTTTGTCAAGCAAACTGATTTGGATATTCCTTTTATCGTAATTTCAGGAACAATCGGCGAGGAAAAAGCTGTTCAGGTAATGCGTGCCGGAGCCAGCGATTATCTGATGAAAGATAATCTCAAACGGCTTGCTCCGGCAATCGAACGTGAACTGCAAGAAGCCGAAAACCGCCGCCGTAAAAGAGAATCTGAAAAATCATCAATTGAAAGCGAAAAACGACTTAAACTCGCTCTGGCAGCGGCAAAAATGGGCGTTTGGGAATGGGATATTCAATCGGAAGAAGTTTTCGGATCAGCCGAATTTAATAAAATTTGGGGCTTCGAAAATTCAGTCTTGGAAAGAGTTGATTTTGAAAAAGCCATTCATCCCGAAGATTTAAATTACGTTTTGCACAAGATCAGCGATGCAATTGAAAATCACAAATTATATGAAGCGGAATTTCGGATAATCAGAAACGGTGAAATCCGGTATTTTGCAAATCTTGCGCTAACTGAATATGACAAACATCAAAAGCCTCTCAGAATGATCGGAACTGTTCAGGACATCACCGACCGCAAGAAAGCCGAAAAGGAATTGCGCGACAGCGAACAGCGTTTTCGGGCATTGGCTTCGAGCGCACAACTTGTCTGGACGGCAAATGCCGAAGGCTATCTGCCGAAACCTGATATTTATTTAACTGAAAATGAAATTTCAAAACTGACCGAAGATGAATACTTCTGGTGGCTTACGGTTATTCACCCTGACGAACGCGAATCTACACTCGAAAAATGGAAAGAAGCGGTCATAACCAAAGAAGTTTACGAAATCGAAAATCGAATTCGCTACGAAGGCGAAGAAAATTACCGGTATTATTACGTGCGCGCCGTTCCGGTTTTTAATGACGACGGAAGTGTTTGCGAATGGGTCGGGATGAATTTGGATATTACCGAACGAAAATCAGCCGAAGAATTATTGCATAATAGCGAAGCTAAGTTAATGCAGTCGCAAAAACTCGAATCAGTCGGCAGACTTGCCGGCGGAATTGCTCACGATTTTAACAATATGCTGACCGCTATCAATGGTTACAGCGATCTGGCTTTGAGAAAATTAAGCGCGAATGATCCGTTGCGGCATTATATCGAAGAAATCAAAAAATCGGGCGAACGCTCAGCATCTTTGACGCAGCAGCTTCTTGCCTTCAGCCGCAAACAGGTTTTAAAGCCGAAAATTGTTGACATTAACAAAATAATTCAGGAAATACATTCGATGTTAAGCCGTTTAATTGGTGAAGATATTCAATTTGAATCAAATCTTGCCGGAGATATTAACCGTATAAAAGTTGATGTCGGACAAATCTCGCAAGTTATTATGAACTTAGTTGTCAATGCCCGGGACGCGATGCCGTACGGTGGAACACTTACGATTGAAACCGCAAATAAGATGGTTGATGAACAATTCAGCAAACTTCATTTTGAGGCTAAACCCGGAAAATATGTGATGGTGGCGGTTTCCGATACGGGAATCGGAATGAGCGAAGAAGTTAAAAAACATATCTTTGAACCGTTTTTTTCGACTAAAGAAATTACTAAAGGAACAGGTTTAGGTTTATCAACCGTCTATGGTATCGTCAAACAATCCGGCGGTTATATTTGGGTTTATAGCGAACCCGACAAGGGTTCAACATTTAAAATTTATTTCCCGCAGATCGAAGCAGAGATTGCCCCGATTGCGGAAATCGAATCTTCTTTCGCAATTAAGCCGGGAAATGAAACAATTCTTTTGGCGGAAGACGAAGATATGGTGCGGAATCTTTGCCGACAAGTGCTTGAATCGTGCGGCTATCGGGTAATTGAAGCCAAAAACGGGGTGGAAGCACTGGAATTATATAATGCAAATTCGGTAACTATTAATATGCTGATGACCGACATCGTAATGCCGAAAATGGGCGGAAAAGAACTAGCCGAGAATTTAAGAAAACTGTCGCCCGATTTACCTGTCCTGTTTATGTCCGGCTATCCGGATGATGCTGTTGTTCGCCACGGAATTATTGATGCCGATATGAATTATTTGCAAAAACCTTTTACCTTTAATGCTTTAACTCAAAAAATCAGAGAATTATTAGATCGCGGAGATTTACTTTGACCAAACAGTATCAAAGGCAAAAAAAAAATCATAAAACGTCAATGAAGCGCAAGTGCATCGTAGCCTGAAACCGGCGCGGTTTTTTGATGCAGCAAAAATAATAAAGTGAGTAATAGATAAGAAATATTAAACCGCAGAGACGCTGAGACGCTGAGTTTTTACAGCAGATTTACTGAAAATCTAATCCGTCAGAATATAAATTGGCTTGCTTGATAGTTATCTATAAGTCTCTGCGTCTCTGCGTTTCTGCGGTGAAAAATTTTTATCCAATACACAGGTTATAATAAATAAAATCTTTTTGAGGAGAATAATGCAAAGCAAGAACAATTGGCTAAAGCTATTTATAACATTATTGATAATTTGGACGTTTTTATTAGTCGGTTTATTGAGTCAGGCGCAGGATTTTGTGATTTCGAGAGACATCGGCGGCAGTTCGAGCGTTTTTTCTTTTCCGAAATCACGAAAAGCACCGCAAAGAAATGTTGCACCCGTCCGAACCGCGCCGGTTAGAAGAACACAAGTTCAGCGCGTTGCAGCCAGAACGAAAGTCCGCCGGCAATACGAAACTTCAGCACGAGTTACGGCGCGGCGCGAAAAAATTCAAATCATCAGACCCGAAGATTTGATTCCGCGTGCCGATCCCAATAAAGCATCGTTAGCTTTGACGGGCGCAGCGCAGTACTATTTTAATGAGAACAAAATTGAAGAATCAATTGAATATTTCAAAGAAGCCTATAAACTCAATCCCAAAAATGATCTTGCCAGACTCGGTTTAAGCGACGCTCTGGCGCGGAAAGGCGATGAATGGCTGAATGCCGCAGACAGCAAACCTGCCGTTGCCGAAAAATTCTACCTCGAAGCAATTTCGTTAAATGCTGAAAATCCGGCGGCGTATGCGGGTTTGGGTGAGATTTATGATGAACTGAATCAAACAGACGAAGCTATTACCAACTATGAAAAGGCATTGCAAATTGATGCGGAATTGAGCGAATTAAATGCGCCGCTCGGCATTTTGTATTTTCAGCGCGGCGACAATGCTAAAGCCGAAGTTTTTCTGAAAAAAGCAATTCTGATCGAACCGGATAATTCGCAGACGCAGTATTTTATCGGCTTGATAGAATATGCGAAAGAGAACAATCTTGATGCCGAAAAAGCTTTTCGTAAATCAATCGAATTAGAACCGGAATTTGCCGAGGCGCATTTTTATCTGGGTTCGACTCTTGCCCGACTGAATCGTGAAACTGATGCGATTGCCCGATTTACCGAAGCCGTCAGATTAAACTCGAAGTATTTTGAAGCGTGGTTTGGTCTGGGCGCGGCTTATTACAATCAGGAAGAATATCAAAAATCGGTTGAAGCATATTTGCAAACCGTAAAATTCAAAAATGATTATGCCCAAGCCTATATAAATCTTGCTGATTCTTACCGGCAATTAGCCGATGACAACAGAACGATAAAAGGAAGATACGAATTGCTCGGACAGGCTTTGAACAGATATATGATGGGCTTGGACAGTATCAAAAATGATCAGGCGATTGCCCGACAATTTTCCGATGAAGATTTAGGCGATATTTACAGCCGTTTCGGTTACACGGCGGGCGAGCGCAATATGCTGGCAAGCCTTCAGGGTTTTAGACACGATTGGAATGAGCCGATCGAAGCCTTGACCAAAGCGGCGGAAATAAAAAAAGGTGCGCTTGATTACGCAAATTTGGGTTGGGCTTATTACAATTCAGCGCAAATTGATTTACGCGCAAATCCGGACGCGGCACGAACCAAATTATTAAAAGCCAAAGAATATCTGGAAAAAGCAAAATCTTTGAACCCGAACATAGAAGTTTTAACGGCGATTCGTTTGAATCTCGGAATTACTTCAATTGATCTGGGCGACTTTAAAGCCGCGATTGACAATCTTAAACCGGTTGCCGATAGCCGCAATGATTGGGCATTTGCCGATTATTCGCTCGGTGTTGCCTATTTCAAAAGCGGCGATTTAAATAATGCGATAAATCAATTTAAGCGTGCGGTCGGCAAGGAAAGCAAATATGTTGCGGCGTGGTCCGGACTCGGCAACGCTTATTTACAGAAAAACGATCAGAAAGAAGTACGCCGCGTGATTACCGAACTTAAGAAAATCGGTACGGGCGAAGCGGTCAATGAAGCCAATAAACTTCAGTTCGCGCTTTCGTTGAAAAAATAGAAGTTTTTCGTTTAAGCTTAATTTGAGCCGGAAGTTAAGATATTAAAATCTTAACTTCCGCTTTTTAAATTCAAATGACATATATCATAAAAATTCAAGAAAACATTGCGCTTGCGCCATTTACGACGCTGAAAATCGGGGGAAATGCACGATTTTTCGTTCGTGCGGAAAATGAAGCCGAAGCGCTCGAAGCATTTAATTTTGCCAGAGAAAATTCATTCAGCCTTTTTATCTTAGGCGGCGGCAGCAATATTCTGGTTTCTGACAAAGGTTTTGACGGACTTGTTTTGCAGATTGCCATCAAAGGGATTTCAACCAGCGGCGAAAATTCTGAAAAGGTGCATATTGCGGCGGGCGCGGGCGAAGATTGGGACGAATTCGTCAATTTTTGCGTTGAAAAAAACTTTCAGGGAATCGAATGTTTAAGCGGAATTCCCGGTTTTGTCGGTGGAACTCCGGTGCAAAACGTTGGAGCTTACGGGCAGGAAGTTTCGGAAACGATTGTTTCGGTCAGATGCCTCGACAGAAAAACCGGAGAAATTTTCGAAATGAGCAATTCCGAGTGTAAATTTTCTTATCGAAAAAGTATTTTTAATACGACCGCGTTGGAAAGATTTGTTGTTCTAAAAGTTGAATACGCTTTAAATGTTGCTCAAAACCCTAAAATTATTTACTCTGACTTACAAAAGTATTTCAACGAAAAAACACCGACATTAAAAGAAACACGCGAAGCCGTTCTGGCAATTCGCGCAGCCAAATCAATGGTTATTGATGAAAACGACGTAAATTCAAAGAGTGTCGGTTCATTCTTTAAAAATCCGATTGTTTCAAAAGAGGTTTTTTGCCAGGTCGAAGAAATATCTCGAAAATTGAAAATAATCGAAGAAAATCAAACTTTGCCGTTTTACAAGATTGATGAAAATATAAAAATTCCCGCCGCTTGGCTGATCGAAAATTCCGGTTTTCATAAAGGTTTTAAAAAAGGAAATGCCGGTCTTTCGACCAACCACGCTCTGGCGATAATAAATTACAGCAATGCGACGGCGGCGGAAATTTTAGACTTAAAGAATGAAATTCAAAACAGAGTAAAAAGTCAATTCGGCATTTTGCTGATGCCCGAACCGGTATTTGTCGGGTTTGAATAAAATCAAACGCTCCTGAACAGATGCTCATTTGTTTAATTCGGGATTTTTGAAATTAAAGAAAACCGTAAAACGCTTTTTATTCTCGTTTTGAGTATATGTAATTGGTCTTGAGTCAAACATTTTTAAGCGAGTGAGAAAAAAGTGAGGTAAATGAGGTTAACCGACATTTGTGAGATGAAATTTTTTTCCAGACGTCTATTTGGGGATTTAGATGCCTTCTAAAGAGTAATGATATTTTTACGCGTTTTGTTACAATTATTTTCAAAAAATCAAATTTCGCTCTTAAAAGGATTCTTCCAGACTATCGCCAATCTCGATGTAGAGATTGACGGTTTCATCCGTTTTGAATTTTTCCTGCAAAAGATCGGCGATTTTGTCTATATCTTCTGTGGTAACTTTGCCTTCGAGACGGAAACTGACGACCGATTCCGCTTCCTGATGTAGAAAATTAATGATATTTTTTGTTTTTTTTCGGTAAATAAATTGCGCGGCTGGAAATTTTCGTAAATTGATACAACTTTATTTTTACAACGGATAAACGATTACCGCAAAAGGAATAACTATTTTTTTTGCTTTTATTTTTCAGCAAGTATAATGAAGGATTTACATTAAATTTTTCAATAGTTTCATTCAGCTCAGAAGTTTAAGCCGATTTTACTTGGATCTTCTGACTAAACTGGCAATGACGGCGATAAGCTCCGCCGGTTCGAACGGTTTAGCGACGTGCGCATCGAAACCGGCGGCGAGAACATTTAAGCGATCCGAGGTGCGGGCGTGTGCGGTCAGAGCGATGGCACCGATCGTGCCGTAATAGCTTTCGTTATTTTCGCGAACTTTCTTGATCAGCGAATAGCCGTCTTCATTCGGCATTTCGACATCGCTGATAAGAATGTCGAAGAAAGAACTTTCGAATTTCTCCAGCGCGGCGGCGGCGGAAGACACGACCGAAACTTCTGCGCCGTAGCTTTTCAGCAGCACTTTCATTATTTCCCGCGCATCCGCGTCGTCTTCGACAACCAACAATTTGAGGTTTTCCAGCGTTAAATTGTTTTCCGCAAGCCGAGATTCTTCAAACGCCGTCGGATGAATTCTTTTCCCGACCTCATTCGGAAACCGATCGATATCCCTGACGATAATGACGGGCAGCTTTATCGTAAAAGTCGCGCCATGTCCCGCTCCCGCGCTGAAAACGTGAACCGTTCCGCCGTGGAGTTCGACCAGATGACGCGTAATCGCCAGACCGAGTCCGAGTCCGCCGTAATTTCTGGTTTTGCTTGAATCGGCTTGGCGAAACCGGTCGAAAACGTAGGGCAGAAATTCCGTTTCGATGCCTACGCCCGTGTCGCTGACGATTAGTTCGATATGAGAATTGACGCGCTCGAGCCGCACCTGCACTCTCCCTCGTTTCGGCGTAAATCTGATGGCGTTGGACAATAAATTCCAGAATATCTGCTGAAGACGCTCCGAATCGCCGGACACGAAACCGTTTCGCGGATCAATGACGACCTGCAGGCGTATGGATTTATTTTCCGCCGTCGGACGAATCGTTTCAATCGCCGCTTCGACAATCGGGGCAATTTCAACCGGGCGTACATCGAGCCGCAATTTTCCTGTAATAATGCGCGAAACGTCCAGCAGATCTTCGACGAGCATCGCTTGCGAACGGGCATTTCGTTCGATCGTCTCCAAAGCTTTGGCAAAATGCGCTTCGTCCAGATAATTCATTCTGAGCATTCGCGCCCAGCCTAAAATGGCGTTGAGCGGCGTTCGGAGTTCGTGCGAAACGGTCGCCAGAAATTCATCTTTCAAGCGGTTGGCTTCTGTTGCTTCCCGGTAAAGTTTCCGGCTGGCTTCTTCGGCGCGTTTGCGCTCGGAGACTTCAAGATTTAATTCATCAATTTTTTTCGTCAGCAGCGTAAATTTTTTATCGGCGGATTTCTTCGGTTTAAGCCGCAAAAATATTTTCGCTCCGCCGTTGCCGTCCGCTTGTTCGATAACCGCGCCTTCACAGCGGAATTCAAGATGTTCTTCGTTTGAATCGCGCAAATCCAACGCGCCGGGAATCATCTGTCTCGAACGCGAACAGTTTTGCAGATATTTGCGGATTTTTTCTTCTTGAGTAAATGAGATTTCCGTGAGTTTTTTACCGATCAGGTCTTTTTGAGGGGTTGCAAGCATTCTTGAAAAAGGCTGATTGACTTTAAGAATTTCGCCTTCGTTCGTAACGAGAATTGTCGGTTCCGGTAAAATTTTTGCCAGTTCGGAAAACGCTTCGACGGTCAAAATTAAGTTCCCCCTTTGACATATTCTCTACCGATCGCTTCCTCGGATTCGTCCGTCGGTTTCAGATAAATCGTGACGACGCAGCGACTACTGCCTTCGGCGATGGTTTCATTGAGTTCAACCTTTGCATAACCGAGATTTTCCGAGGCAATCGAGCCGAAAACATTCGAGGTCATCATACACATCGCCGGGCGATCAATAACCTTGTCTTCAAAAGGACAAACGCGGTTATGAAGAACGATTTTCTCGTCCGTTTCTTCGACAATATAAAAATCCCCGTTGATCCGGCGTTTCAGTTCAACCAGTACGAAAGCAACTTGCTGACGATCTAATTTATCAACTTTTAAGGCTTTTTTATAATCGTTATTTATCTGACTCCCCATATTCTGCCCGACCACGCTGATAAAACCCGATGCTTCTTCAAGCCCGACGACATCCTGCAAAGTTCCGGACAGTTCCCGGATCAAAGTCCGCATAAATACGTCTCTGTCTAAAGGAAAACTTAAATCTTCTTCGGAAATTGTTTTATTATTACTCATTATTTTTCGCTTTCAAATATAGATATTTTACCGATTATTATATGTGTTATAAACTTTTACTTAAATAGTTACAAAAAGCAATACAACAAAGTTAAGAAATACGTGCGGCATATTTTTTTACCCGCAACCGCATAAAGTAAAATATACAACAATTACAAACTACTTTCCAAAATATGTACGAAACAAACATTCTCGAAAACCAGAGCGTTGCGTGGCATCCGACAAAAGAAGTAATCGAACGCGCTCAACTGACAAAGTTTATGCAACAAACGGGCGCGAAGGATTGGGACGAACTCTATTTGAAATCCATCGAAGATGTCGAAACATTCACGGCGGAAGTTTTGCGCTTTTTAGACATAAAATTCGATCCGCCGTATGAGAAATTATTGGACACATCCGAAGGAATCGAATGGTCGAAATGGTGTGCGGGCGGCGGTTTGAATATCGTTTCGCAATGCTTGGATCGTTGGATCGGAACGGAAATCGAAAATCAACCGGCGATCATCTGGGAAGGCGAAGAAGGCGACTCATCCTTGACTGGTAAAACTCTCACTTTAACTTATTTGGAGTTGAAAAATGAAGTTGAGAAGTTAGCAAGTTATCTTCGGTCTAATGAGTTAAAAAAAGGAGATGCAATCGTAATTCATCTTCCGATGATGCCTGAAACAGTCATTGCACTTCTTGCCATAAATCGTATTGGCGCGATTGCTGTTCCCGTTTTCTCTGGATATGGAATTGACGCAATTGCAAGCCGTATGAACTCTATTGAAGCAAAAGCGTTATTTACGTGCGATGGATTTCCAAGACGGGGGAAAAGTTTTAATGCCTTTGACGTTGCGCTTGAAGCAATCGAAAAATGCCCGAGTATAAAAAAGGTTTTTGTTGTAAATAGAATAGATGAAATTAATATTTATGATTTAGATGAAAACAGGTTTCTTGATTATGAATATATAAATTATAAACCGGAAGAACGTAAAGATTTAACATATTTAGAAAAAACTTCCGCCAATGATCCGCTGATAATTCTTTACAGTTCCGGCACGACCGGGCGACCGAAAGGCATTGCGCATGTGCATTGCGGTTTTCCGATCAAAGCGGCGCAGGATATGGCTTTTGGAACCGATGTCGGACGCGGAACGCGCATTTCGTGGATCACGGACATCGGCTGGATGATGGGACCGTGGCTGATCTACGGCGCACTTTTAAACAGCGCGACGATGGTGCTTTACGACGGTTCGCCCGATTATCCGGAAGCCGACAGAATGTGGGAATTTTGCGCGCGCCATAAGGTCGAAGTTTTGGGCATTTCACCGACTTTGATCCGCGTTCTTTCGACGAAAGGCGACGATCTGCCGAAAAACCACGATCTTTCCGCTTTGCGAGCCTTCGCTTCGACGGGCGAGCCGTGGAATCCCGCGCCGTGGTACTGGCTGTTTGAAAAAGTCGGGAATTCAAAACTCCCGATCATCAATTATTCCGGCGGCACGGAAATTTCGGGCGGAATTTTGATGGGAAATCCGCTTCTGCCGCAAAAAGCCGGTTCATTTTCCGCACCGTGTTTGGGAATTGACGCAGATATTTTGGACGAAACGGGCGCGTCTTGCGCAGCGGGCGAAGTCGGCGAACTCGCGATCAGAAAACCCTGGATCGGAATGGCTCGCGGTTTTTGGGAAGAAAACGAAAGATACATTGAAACTTACTGGTCGCGCTTTGAAAAAATTTGGGTTCACGGCGATTTTGCAACGCGCGACGCGCAGGAACATTGGTATATCCTCGGACGCTCGGACGACACCTTAAACGTCGCCGGAAAACGCGTCGGTCCCGCCGAGATCGAAAGTCTGCTCGTCGCCGACGAACGCGTAACGGAAGCGGCAGTCATCGGCGTTCCGCACGAAATAAAAGGAACGGCAATGGTCGCCTTCTGCGTTCTCACCGGGAGCGCGGACGGCTCATCCGCGAGTAAAAATTTAACGAATTCGACAACGGATTCACACGCGG
>JBGTIH010000155.1:0-19025 GCA_041745765.1 Pyrinomonadaceae bacterium
TCTGCACTGCAAGTGCAGAGGTTTTGGAATCGGAACGCGAATATAATTCGCTTTATTGCTCTTTTCTGATTAAGAAAAGAAAACTTAATAAATTCTTGCGCTAAAAGCGCATAGCTTTTACTAGCGTACTGGAACAGTAAAAATTAAAATTTATTGCACAATAGATTCGGCTTTTTTATTTTTTCGCTTTAGAGATTCAAAGCAAAGTCTGATAAGTTTGTAAATATTAAAAAATCTATTTTGAGGTGAAAAATTTATGCCTTCGATTTCTATTATCTTCGGCGCATTGCTGATTCTGCTTGGCGTTTTGGGTTACGCCTACGTTATGTCAACGCCGAATCCGAGTGCAACGGCTTTGATTCCGGCAATTTTCGGGATAATTTTGGTTTTGCTCGGCGTTATTGCCAAATCAAAGGAAAATCTGCGAAAACATCTGATGCACGCCGCGCTGGTCGTCGCGCTGCTCGGTTTTCTCGGAACGGTCAGCAGTTTTATGAAAATCGCGTCCGTTTTTGCCGGAACTGCCGAACGTCCCGTTGCCGTTATCGCTCAACTTGTGACGGCGATAATCTGTCTCTGCTTTATAATTCTGGGCATCAAATCTTTTATTGATGCGCGAAAAAATCGGGTCGAATAATGAGCGGAAACAAGCTGGATTTTGCCGCTCTCGATTGGGAAATTTCCGAATCGGGATTAAAGAGCAAATGTTTTGAGAAAAACGGTAAAAGAGTTCGTCTGCTTGAACATTCAAGCGCGGTTCGGGAAGAAAACTGGTGCGAGCGGGCGCATTGCGGTTATGTCGTCGAAGGCGAACTCGAAATTGATTTTCTTGAAACCGGAAGAGAAACTGTCCGGAAAGGCGAAGGCATTTTTATCGAATCGGGAATCAAGCACAAAGCCAATTCCCTGAGCGGAAAATCGCTGCTTTTTCTGGTCGAGGAAATTGAATAATAAAAAGACGCGAACCCGAAGATGTCGCGCCTTTTTTAATTAAAATTTCAATGCCTTTAACAATTAGTTTCTGAGCATCGGCAGTTCGATTTCGACATAGAGACCGTCGCTCGTATTTCTGGCTTTGATCTTTCCGCTGTGAACATTGACGGCGCGTTCGGCGATTGCCAGCCCGAGACCGATTCCGCCCGTTTTGCGATCACGCGCTGTTTGCAAGCGGTAAAACGGTTTGAAAAGTTTTTCGAGTTCATCGTCAGGAACGCCTGAACCGTAATCTTTTACCGAAACGATGACGGTTTTGCCGTTTTTTTCCAGTGCCACTTCGACACCCGTGTTGTCTTTCGTATATTTGACGGCATTTCTGAGAACATTTTCAATCGCGCTCCGCAGAAGACTTTCATTGCCGAAAACCTTGACCGCGTCCCTATGCAAAACTTTTACGGATTTGCCTTTTGCCTCTGCTTCAAAATTAGCATCCGATACAACCTGATCGAAAAGTTTTGTCAAATTAACTTCCATTTTTTCAAAATCGCCCGAACCCGATTCGAGCTTTGAAAGCGTCAAAAGGCGCGAAAGCATTTCGTTTAGGCGGTTTGATTCGAGTTCGATCCTTTCGATCAAAGATTTTGTTTCGTCATTAGATTTGGCGCGGGCAAGTTCGAGCGCGACATTTAAACGCGCCAGAGGCGAGCGCAATTCGTGCGAAATATCCTGTGTCAGACGTTTTTCCGCCGTTACAAGTGCTTCGATTCTTTCCGCCATTTCATCAAAATCTTTGGCTAAATCCGAAAGTTCATCGTGTCTTTTTCCGACTTTTTTACCGACCCGCGTTTGCAAATCGCCCTGAGCAATTTTTTGCGTTGCCAATCGTAATTTGGAAATCGGCGATGTCAGATAAACTGCCAGCGCATAGCAAACCAAACCGCCGGTTAAAACAACCGCTAAAATCTGAAAAATCAATCTGTTGGTAAAAAACGGCGGTTCTTGATAGCGTTTGAGTTCCAAAATATAAATATAACTAACGCCGTTTTTTAAGGGAGCTTGAGTCGCCGCAAAAGTTTTATCCGGCAGACGCGAAAAAACCGGCTGATTGCTTTCCAACGCTTTTTGAAACAAATCCTGCGTTTCATCAAGTTTGAGATTGCCGGCAATCAAATTTTTCTTATCGTCAAAAAAACCGACGGAATTAACTCGCTGCTGCTGAGAAATACGGTTTAAATACATATTTAATCCCGTAATCCCTTCATTTTCATATATTTGAACTGCTGTCTGCGAATTCGATGTAACAGCGTCGCCGACAAAAGTCTGCCATTGACGCACCAGCGGTTCGGATTGCGTTGACCAATTGACGAGCGTTACCGCGCCGACAATCAAAGCCGTCGCCAGCCAAAACCAAAGGAAAATTTTTAAGAATAAACTCATAATAATGGTGAATGGTGAATGGTGAATTTAAGAACTTCCGAATTTATCATTCATCATTCATCATTCACCATTCACCATTAATTAACTGCTGACTACTGTGTAAATGTAACCGACCGAGCGGATTGTTTTGATAATATCGTCGCCGTTATCGTGCGTTCCGAGTTTTTTTCGCAGATTGCTGATGTGCATATCCAAACTGCGGTCAAAGGGCGATAATTCGCGGTCGAGAACGTCCTGACTCAAATCTTCTTTTTTAACGACCTCGCCCGACCTTCTCATCAGTGCGGCAAGCAGATCGAATTCGACCGATGTCAAACCTAAATCTTCGCCGTCTTTTTTGGCGGAACGTGCCGAAAGCTGAACTTCAACATCGTCAACCTGCAATTTATCGGCTTCGGTTTTACTTGTTTCATCCGACATTTCGACGCGGCGCAAGATCGCCCGCAAACGCGCAACCAATTCACGCGGATTAAAAGGCTTCGGCAAATAATCGTCCGCGCCGATCTCCAGACCGACGATTCTTTCCATATCTTCACCGCGCGCGGTCAGCATTAAAATCGGAATTTTTGAAATTTTGCGAAGCTCGCGCAAGACATCGAAACCGTTCATTTTAGGCAGCATTACGTCAAGAATCGCCATATCGTATTCGCCTTGCGAAGCATTTTTCAAACCGCTTTCGCCGTCGTGAACCGATTCGACATTAAAACCTTCGACCGTTAAATATTCCGAAACTAATTCGCAAAGTTCTTCGTCGTCATCAATTATAAGAATTCGATTGTTCATAAACTTTCGCCGTAAATAAAATAAAAAAGCGTTTTTTCAACGCCGCTTTACTTCGATGTTTGATAATACATTATCGTAATAGCGTTTTATGTCAAGAAATGTAAATTTTCAAGTTGATATTAATTACACTTCTTTGCATTACTTCACGATAAATAGACGACTTTGCCCGTTTCGATTTCGTCTAAATAACCGAACGCGGCGATAAACGCCGAAAATTTCAAAAGTAATAATTAATATCCAGGAGATAAATTCAAAATGAAAAAACTTAGTGTTTTATTGATGTCAATCGTATTAGTCGCTGTCGGCGCAGTCTTTGCTTTCGGTCAAACAACCGATTCTACAACCGAAGGAAAATCTTTCGGCAAAAAAGGCAATAACTGGAAACAAGGCAAACGCGGCAAACGCGGTGGACAAAGAGGAATGGGAATGGGATTTCGCGGACTTGATTTGACCGACGCTCAAAAAGAGCAGATGAAAGCAATCAGTCAAGCCAGCCGTGAAGGAACAAAATCTCTGCGCGATCAAATGAAGACAAACCGCCAGCAAATGCAGCAGGCAACCGCCAACGGTTTTAACGAAGCGCAAGTTCAGGCAATCGCCCAACAACAAAGTGCTTTGCACGCTCAAATGATCGTTGAAAGAGAACGAGTCAGATCACAGATGTTTGCCATTTTGACACCTGAGCAACAAGCAAAAGCTGTCGAAATGAAAGAACAACGTAAACAAAAAATGCAGGAACGTATGCAAAAACGGGCTGAAAGACAAGATCAAAAAGCTGCCCAACAGTAACAAATAACTGCGAAAAGTCAAATTTGTCAAAAAGTGAAAATGTTCTGCCGGAGAAATTTCGGCGGGACATTTTTATTTCCGCTGACGCAAATTATCAGCTAAAAGCTGCATCTAAAACCCAAAACCGATTTTTCTTTCTTCAATCGCCAATTGAAAATTGCAAATCCGAGTTTTGACTTTTTCCCGATAAACATTTAATAAACTAATAAAACAAAATGCCAACAAACATAACCGAAATCGAAGATAAGGAACGCGGCAAAACGGTTCTTCGCGTCGAAGGTTCGCTGGAAGAACCGGACGCGATTCTGCTGGAGAAGATCGCGCTCGACCTGCGCGAATTCAACGGCAAAAATTTAACGATTGATCTTGCCGACCTGCATTTTATGGACAGCGACAGCGCACCGATCATCAAACGCCTCGCCGATAAACACGGCTTTGAGATCGAGGGGTTGCAGATTTTCCTGCAAAATATCGTCGAAGAAACCATTAAGCGCGAAGAATAAAAATCTCAAAAAAATCTGCGGCTGAAATTTAGAATGAAAACGAAAGAAATTGCCGAATTCTTAAACGGAACATTAAACGGCGCACAAGACATCGAGATTTTGCGCGTCGCCGAACTTTCAGCGGCAAAGGAAAACGAAATTTCTTTTGCCGAAAACGCGAAATTCGTCGAAGAAATTTCAAGGATAAACGCATCCTGCCTGCTCGTTCCAGAAAATTTCGATGCCGAACTTCCCTGCTCATTTATCAAAGTCAAAAACCCGAAACTCGCCTTTGCTCGCATCGCCGGAAAACTTCATCCGTTCAATTGGCGAACCGAAAAAAATCACGAAACTGCGCTTATAAATTCTCCGCTTGAAGACATTCTCGCAAATTTTGTCGGCGCATTTGTCACGATCGGCAAAGACTGTTTCATTAATTACGGAACACAAATTTTCGACGGCGTTAGAATCGGCAATAATGTAAAAATCGGCAAAAACTCGATTATTCATCCGAACTGTGTGATTTACGATAATGTTTCAATCGGAAACGACTGCATAATTCACGCCGGCGCGGTGATCGGCGCGGACGGTTTCGGCTTTGTCCGCGACGGCGCAAACGGTTATGTCAAGTTTCCGCAAATTGGAACTGTAATTATTGAAAACAACGTCGAAATCGGCGCAAATTCCTGCGTTGACCGCGGCGCACTCGGCGAAACGCGCATCGGCGAAGGCACTAAAATTGACAATCAAGTGCAGATCGCCCACAACGTCCGAATCGGAAAAAGAGTCGTCATCGCGGCGCAGACCGGAATTTCCGGTTCGACCGTCATCGAAGACGATTGCGTGATCGGCGGACAGGTCGGAATGGGCGATCACGCAACGGTGAAAAGCGGCGCGATAATCGGGTCGCAAGCCGGAATTTTGCCGGGAAAAATCGTCCGCGCCGGTGTTTGGTGGGGAACGCCAGTTCAGCCGCTCGATGAATATAAACGCCAAAATGCGATGGTCAAAGGATTGGGCAGATTGCGCGAAGAAGTTAAAGAATTAAAGAAGAAAAGTTCGTAGTTTTGTAGAAAAATTGAAAATGTAAATTGTCTGCGAAATTCGCGGTGGGAAGTTTTAAGTTTATCTTTTTTTCGCGTTTTTTTCGCGTTTATTCGCGGGCAAAAATTATTTTCCCAACTCCCGTAAAATCGCTTCCGCCGCACGCTTTGACGCACCGCCTTTTCCTAATTTTTCGGCGACTTCGCGCAATTTTTCGCGCATTTTTTTATTTTCGTTAGTTTCCAATAAACAAAAGAGTTCCGCCGCGAGAGTTTCTTTAGTGAAATCGTCCTGAATCAATTCTTTTGCCAATCTTTCTTCGGCGATCAGATTAACGAGTCCGAAATGTTCAACCGTAATTAAAGGTCGCAGGAGTTTGTAATTAAACGACGAAGTTTTATAAACAATCGCCATCGGCGTTCCGATAATTGCTGTTTCGAGCGTTGCCGTTCCGCTCGTTACCGCCGCCGCGTCCGCCGCATTTAGAGCCTCGTGCGTTTCGCCTTTGACGATCAGTAACTTTTCGGGAATTTTTAAGCCCTTTAATTTCGCGGCGGAAATCGCGGCTTCGATTTCCGCGAGCTTTCGCGCGGCGGCAAGTGCGATGACAAATTGAATTTCCGCCCGCTTTTCCGCCATTTCGGCAACGGTTTCAAGCAAAACGGGCAGAATTTTCGTGATTTCCTTATGCCGGCTTCCGGCTAAAAGGGCGACAATCGGTTTCGACTCGTCGAGTTTGTGTTTTTCGCAAAATTCCCGTTTCGTCAAATTCGAGTGAACTTCTTTTGCCAGCGGATTTCCGACATATTCGACGTGCGAAATTCCCCGTTTTTCGTACCAATCCTTTTCAAACGGCAAAATCGCAAGCAGCAAATCAACATATTTTTTAATCGTTATAGCGCGGTATTTGCGCCACGCCCAAAGCTGCGGCGAGATGTAATAGATTATTTTATATCCTTGTTTTTTCAAAGATTTGGCAAGTTTCAAGTTAAAATCCGGAAAATCAACTAAAATCACAGCATCGGGTTTTCTCGTTTTTGCTTCTTTTTTTAATTTTTTGAACGCGTTCCAAAACATCGGCAGAGCGCGGGCGATTTCCGGCAGACCGACGATTGCCAGATCATCGGCATTGACGACACCTTCGACTCCGGCTTCGCGCAAATTATGGCTTGCCGCGCCGAAAAATTCGAAATGCGTTTCAGGCGCGAGTTTTTTGAGCGCATTGACAAGTTTTGCCGCGTGTGCATCGCCGGATGCTTCTCCGGCGACAATCATTATTTTGTAGTTTTTTTTCATAATCGCCGAAAAAACGCCGAAAACACTTGGCTTAAAAATTTACCGAACCTAATTCTTATTGGTTTTTTATTTTTATTGCAAGTCAACCCTTTTTGCGAGATGACGCATCAAAGCATTTGTTTTTCAAACTAAAAGTTTAGTTTTCGGCTTTGGTGCTTGCAACGCGGTTTCAATACGCTTAAAATGCTGTGTTTTGCGCCTTAGGCAAATTTTGTTTTTGTGAAGTCGTTTTTTACGTCCTCAAACTTTGATTTTATATGTGTAATTTTTTGGAGGCTTTTGTGAAGTTTCGCTTTTTTATTTTTTTTGCAATTATTACTTTTTTAGGTAATTCGGCTGTGGTTTCCGCTCAAGTTGATACGGTCATCGGGCAGGTTACGACATCAGAGGCGGCATCTTTTGCCAGCGGCATCAGCGGTAACGGAAGATTTATCGTTTTTGAATCAACCGGCAATGTTGCTACGGAAAACCCGCGCAACAGCGACGGTAATCGGGAAATTTTTCTTTTCGATTACGCCCAACGCCGGATTTTTCAAATCACCAACACCAAAAGTTTATTGATTAATACAGCTAATCCGCCGAGTTTTAACAATATCAAAGTTGATATTGTTAATATCCGTCCGGCGATCAGCAATGACGGGCGTTGGATTGCCTTCGGCTCGAATGCAACGACCGCCAGACCTACCGATACAGAACCGAACACGACAAATCCGGGAAATTTCGATGCCAATTCATTTACCAATACAGCGGGCAATAATCCTTTGACCACCGACGGAAACACGGAAATTTGGCTTTATCAGATTCCGATGACAAATCCGGTTGATTTGTCTTCCGGCGCAGAAATTCCGCTGACCGATTTAAGCACCGGAACATTTATTCGCGCAACAAACACTCTGCCGAGCGTTCTGCCCGCGCCCGGAACATCTACAACACTTCCCGTAATTGCCGACGATAACCGCGACGTTTCAATCAACGATGACGGAAATGTTATTGCATTTACGTCAAACCGCGATCTGGTTCCGCCGGGAAATTCTTTTCCCGATGCCGATAATGACGAGATTTTTACATACGTCAGAAGCGCAAATGTTTTAGGACAAGTTACACAAACGCCGCGCGGAACAGTTTCCGCGCCGATCTTCAGTCTTAATCCGACAATTTCAGGAAACGGTTTGCGCGTCGTTTTTGCGAGCAACGGCAATGCTCCGATTGTCGGAATGCCCACACCGGGCAACAATTCCGACCGGAGTATTGAAATTTTCTTCTCGGATTTAGATGCAAACGGAAATCCCACCGGAACGCGCAGACAAATAACAAATACAACCCGAACAAATCCCGGCGATATTGTCAATACCTTTAATTTCGGCAGACGTATGAGCCGCGACGGGCGTTACATCGCGTTTGATTCATTTGCCAATATCGGCGCAGACGGCACCGGAGCAACCAACGCGGCATCTTTTGCTCTTTATCTGTTTGACGCAAATGCTCCGGCGGCAACATCAGTTCGTCAAATCGGACCACGAAGCGATGCCGACAGCGGCGCAAACGGCGGCGATGTCAATCATTTTCCCGGATTTACCGATTATGATGAAACCGGAACGCCGAGAACGCTTCTTTTAGGTACGCGTTTGAACATCACGCCAGCCGGCGTAATTCCGGCAACTGCCGCTGACGGTCTTAACCCTGATCCGAGCCGTCCGACACAAGTTTATTCTTATGATCTAACATCTCCGCCAACTTCGGCAACATTCACAAGATTAACCAAACTTCCGCCCGCTACGTCATTTATCGTCCCGATTCAGGCGATTGCGAGTAATTCGGCAAGCCGCCTAACATTTAATCTCGGTTTGACAGAAGTCGGCACGGGAAACGCCGATCTGCTGTCAGAAGTTTTCTACCTTTTGACTCCGAATTTTATTCGTCAAACAGCTTCAAGTATCAATTTTGCGACAGGTGCAACCAGAATTCCGGTTTCGCCCAATCCTATTCCAACGCCAAGTCCGACTCCGACGCCGAGTCCGACTCCGACTCCAAGTCCGTCGCCGACACCAACGCCGACACCGACTCCGCAGACACCGCCCGCCGTTGAAGGTATTTCGCCCGGAATGTTGGCAATCTTAAATTATGATGCCGGTTTCGGCAGTCCGGTTCAGGTTACTACCGCCGAAGGTTCGCTTTCGCGCAGCTTTACGCTACCGATAGAATTAGGCGGCGTTACAATGACGATTGATGGTGTTGCCTGCGGTCTGAAATCCGTCGGACGCCGAGAAATCGTATTTGTTGTTCCGAGAGCTTTAAACGTCCTTGCCACAGAAGGTGTTTCTTATCCGGTAGTCATCAACAATAACGGTGTAGTCATTAAAGGTAACGTCACGCTTGTAACGGCACGACCCGACATTTTTACATACAGTTTTACGGATTTTGAAGGAAATTTATTTACTAATCGTCCGCGTCTTTTTAACGCGACAAACAGAGTTTTGACCCGCGAACCTTTTACCGTAACAACGATAAGATACCGCGGCGGAAGACGAGTTCCGACCGTTTTGCGGCTGTTTTTGACCGGAATTGAATCTGCACCGACCTCTGTGATAACAATCAGAATCGGCAACGAAAATATTCTGGGAACGAGAATTCTGACTCCGGCAATAATCCGCGAACCGGGCGTTTATACGGTTGATTTCACTCTTCCGCCGGAACTCGACGGTGCGGGAAATGTTCCGATAATATTCCGCATCGAATTCGGCGGCACGGTTTATCAAAGCCGGCTCGATGACACGGCACCGTTCGTGCGAATTTTGTAAAATGCACTGACAGAAACAAAACAGAAAAAGGTGAATGAAGCTAAATTTCATTCACCTTTTTTATTTTTCCGGATTTCAGATTTAGAAAGTCATAAGCAATTAGACTTAGAGCAGATTTGAAATGAATATCAGGTCATAAAAGGCGGAAACGCGACTGCTAAGGAGTGTGCGAGGGCTGAGGGTTCGGCACGCTCCTTAGCAGTCGCGTTTCCGCCTTTCGTCTAACTCCCTACACTCATCTAAAATTTGCTCTAAATCTTAATTCTACTTTGTCAGTCTAATTTTGTAAGTTGCAAATCAAGAAAATCAGCCGCCGATGAACGCCGATGAACGCTGATAAATGCTGATTTTTTCTCTAATTTTTACGGTTTTAACTGATTTTTTCGCGTTCATCGGCGTTCATCGAGGCTGATTTCTAATCTGACACAGCAGAATTATCATTCAGCTGCATATCTGAATTCAATCTGAAATTTGAAATCTGAAATCTGAAATCTGAAATTGTATAACTTAGGAAAATCTTAATTCTTGCGAAAGTCCGCGCATTATATTATTCTTAACGGGAAGCAAATAATTTAACGACATTTTTCTAGAAATTCTTTTTCTTTCGTCGTTTCTTCCGTAAAAGATAATATTAAATCTTCTTAATCATACCCGTAGGAGTTATAAAAAAAATTATGTCAACAAAAGATGTTAACACGATGAAAATTGCGCCGAAAATCTGGCGCAACGGTGAATTTATCAAATGGGACGAAGCGCGTGTTCACGTAATGACGCACGCGATTCATTACGGTTCGAGCGTATTTGAAGGAATTCGCGCTTATAAAACCGAGCGCGGCGCGGCGGTTTTTCGTCTTCAGGAACATATTCAGCGTCTTTTGAATTCGGCAAAAGTTTATCGAATGCCGGTTGAACGGGATTTGGAAGAATTCTGCCGCGCGACCGTAGATTTGATCAAAGACAGCGAAATGGATGCGTGTTATATCCGTCCGGTTATTTTTCGCGGTTTGGACGAAGCGAAACCCGCTTTCGGCGTAAATCCGTTTCCGAATCCGGTCGAATGCTACATCGCAGCCTGGGATTGGGGCAAATACTTAGGCGAAGAAGCTCTGGAAGCAGGCGTTGATGTCTGCGTTTCGAGTTGGACGCGCATCACCTCGAATTCGCTTCCGGCAGTCGCCAAAGCGGGTGCCAATTATATGAATTCGCAATTGATCAAAATGGAAGCGATTCTCAACGGATTTTCCGAAGGCATCGCGCTCGATGACCGCGGTTATGTATCGGAAGGTTCGGGCGAAAATCTTTTTCTGGTCAACAACGGCAAACTGATCACGCCGCCGCTCGGTTCTTCGATTCTGCCGGGAATTACGCGCGATTCGGTTATCCAAATCGCCCGCGAACTCGGAATCGAAGTGCAGGAAACGACGATTCAGCGCGCCGCGCTCTATTTGACGGATGAACTGTTTTTCACCGGCACAGCCGCCGAGATCACACCGATTCGCTCGGTTGATAAAATCACCGTCGGCACAGGCAAACGCGGCGAGATTACCAAGCAATTGCAGGATGTTTTCTTCGACGTAATTCACGGCAGACGACCCGCTCCGAACAACGCGCCGTGGCTGACCTACGTCAACGAAGACGAAAAAAAAACGGTAACGGCTTAAAAAACTGAGATTTTAGATTTTAGATTTCAGATTTCAGATTTCTTGAAACTTCGGTAGCATTTGATAAATGCGGTTCGTAGAATTCAAATAAAAACCAATCCCGCTTTATAATAGTCAATAAAGCGGGATTTTATTTTTCGGTATTCCCTAGCTGATATATTTGAAGAAAGAAATCTTTACTTCGGAATAAGTGAAAAGTGAAAAGTCAGAAGTGATAAATCGTCTCGGAATATAAACTTTTCACTTATCACATTTCACTTATTCCTTATTCCGAAAAAGTATTTTTCACACCTTCGGACATTTCAAAAATCAGATAAGGAATACCTATTTTTCAATGGCAAAAAGATTCATTCTCGAAATAACGGTTTTCGTCTGCGGCGCACTGGTGATGATTTACGAAATTACGGGTGCGCGTCTGCTTTCGCCGTATATCGGTGCGTCGAGTTATGTCTGGACAAGTTTGATCGGCGTGATTTTAGCGGCGTTAAGTCTCGGCTATTGGCTCGGCGGAAAATGGGCGGATCGCCATCCTGACATAAAAATTTTAGCTTCGGTAATTTTCATCGCGGGCGGACTTGTTTCCGTGACGATCCTGATTCAGGAAACGGTTTTGTCAATCATTGCCCAAACTCCGATGATTCTCGAATTAAAATCGGTCATCGCGGCGATTTTACTATTCGCTCCGGCAAGCGTTTTTCTCGGCTTCGTTACGCCTTACGCCGTCAAATTAAAAATGTCCGCCCTCAAAGACGCGGGAAAAACCGTCGGCAGACTCTACGCGCTTTCGACGGTCGGCAGTATTTTCGGCACTTTTTTAGCCGGATTTTTCCTGATTCCGTTCGTCGGCAGCACGAAAACGCTCTACGCCGTCGGCGGCAGTCTGATCGTTTTATCGCTCGTTCTCGTACCTTTCACCTTCACGCAATTTAAATTCGGCGTTTTGAGTCTGTTTATCCTGGCAATCGCCGGCAGCGAATTTCAGAGCTATTTTCTCTATAAAACCTATGATATGCGCGATATTGACACCGAATACAGCCGCATTCGCGTTTTCAATACCAAATCGAGCGACGGCAAACCGATGCGCGCCATTGCCACCGACCCGCATTTCGTTCAATCGGGAATGTTTCTCGATGGCGACGACGACGAACTCGCGCTCGAATACACGAAATATTATCACCTCGTCCGCCATTTCAAGCCCGATTTTCAAAATAGCTTAATGATCGGCGGCGCGGGCTATTCGTTTCCGAAAGATTACCTGAAAAAATACCCGAACGCCCGCATGGATGTCGTCGAAATTGATCCCGGAATGACCGAGATCGCCCGTAAATTCTTCAATTTAGAAGATGATCCACGAATGAATATCATTCATCAAGACGGCAGAATTTTTCTCAATCAAGCCGCACCGAATCAATACGACGCGGTTTTAATCGATGCATTCGGATCGCTCTTTTCGGTTCCTTTTCAACTAACCACGCTCGAAGCCGTCCGCGAAATCAACCGTGTTTTAAAAGAAGAAGGAATCGTCATCTTCAATCTCGGCGGCGCGATCAAAGGCGATCTGAGCCAATTTTTCCAAGCTGAATACAAAACCTACAAACAAGTTTTCCCCCAAATTCACGTCTTCAAAATAAATTCCCATTACACCGACGGGCAATGGCAAAACCTGATCATCGTCGCCGTTAAATCAAACAAATCAGCAACTTACACAAGCAGCGACGCGGAAATTTCCCGAATGTTGGAACATCTGTATAAAAACAATTTCCCCTTAGAAACCCCGATCTTAACCGACGACCTCGCCCCGGTCGAATACTACAATTCCTTCGCTCAAAGCGTCTATCGCAAATAATTTTATTATTATTTACTTCGCTAAATCTTGATATTTTAACAATTACACATTCCTCGAAAAATGTTTTCAAAAATAATGTAAAAAACTGTGTAATACTTTGGCAAAAAAATCATTATCAATAGAAAGAGAAATTTTACGGCAAAAAATTTCAAGTAATTTTCCAAAGTTTTTAAAATTGTTCAAAGCAAAGTTTTTACATCGCATTAATCAAACATTAAAGGAGAACAACAATTATGGGAATAGAAACTTACTATTTATCAAAAAAACAGGTTAGCGGTATCGGCGGTCTTTTTCTGATGAATGAATTGGTTGAAGCCGAAAACGGCGGCAATTCGCTTTTAGGAGCGGTTGTTCAGGAGAACAAAAGTCTTTGGCACAAGGATTATCCCGTGCCGATTTTGATTTCCGAAGCTAACATTATTATTAAAAAATTGACTCAATGGAAAACGGAGTTGAACATTACAAGCGATATTATAGAGAAACAAAATATCGCGGCTGGACATAAAAGCATTACGGTTGAAAAGAAAGATTCTTTTTCACTCGGGTTAGGACCTTTTCCCGGCGTTCCGATCAATGCCAAATTTCAACTGGATTATGCACGACTTTCCAAAATTGACCTTACTTACGGCGCAGGCACGATGTATAACTACATTCGCAAAGGCGATATGATGAAACTCTACACAAAGCTCAAAGGCAAACCAGATGCGGATATGATCGGCAATTTTTTAAGGAAAAATGCTTTTATCAGTCTGATTCAGCTTGCCAAAAACTGGAAAGTTACATTTGAATCCACGAAGACTTTTGATGCGGGAGTTGAAGCGCAAATTGACCTTTTCAACAACGATGATTCGGTTGGCGGCAAAGTCAAATTGACAAAAAAGACAACAACCAAAATCGAAGCCGAAGTCAGCGGTGATACCTATTACGTCGTTGCTTTGATGTCAACCCGTTGGGACGACGTGAAACCCAACTAATTCTACGCGTGTCAGACTAGCTTTGAAAGTTGAAACTTAAGAAAATTAGCCGCGGATGAACGCCGATGAACGCTGATAAACGCTGATTTTTTCTTTAATTTTAACGGATTTAAATGATTTTTCCGCGTTTATTTGTGCATGATTTCTAATCTGACAAAGTAGAACTAAGCAGGTCAACAAAATAAAGCATTTTGAAAATAACGTAAAACGCGCCTGTTAGTCTGTTTGAACGCGCCTGACAAGTGCGTTTGTAGTTTGGGAATTTCTTCCCTGGAAGCCATTTCCAACACCGTTGCGGGTTTGCAAGTGAAGTAATCACATAATGTTAACAACAACGAGATAGATTTCTGACGGAAAGAATGACTGTCCTCGATTCAGCAGCAGTCGGGACATTATCTGGTTTGCTGGCTCCTTCGCCAACAAGAGGATAAGACTTGTTCGCGTAATATTTTTGGCGATTACCGCAAACCCTGTCCGGATTGTTCCGTGCCGAAAGTGCCGATGCCGTTTAGTCGAAAGCTGAAAACTAAGCGGTTTTCGCGTCTTGCGCCGACGTTGAAGGTGTAGAGTTGGACAGTTGTCGCGCAGCATTCGGAGGCGTAACCTAATGTGTAGAGCGAACTGATCAGCGGGGAATTGCGACCTTCGCGGCGGTTTTCGAAATCGAAGAAAAGCGATGTTCCGCCGTAAAAACCTTTGTTGCGGTTGCCGACGAAGATTGACGGACTCCATTGTGAACCGCGCAGAGTTCCGGCTTCTTTGCCGAATTCGTTGCTGAATCTTTGCAGGGACGGGATCAAGGTAACGGCGCGGGTGTAATAAAAGGTTTGGAAAAATTTTATCAGGCGTTTATCGTAGCCGATGGTGGCAGAGATGGCGCGTAAGCCGCCGCCTTGAATGCCGATGTCCATTCGCGTATTGGCAAAAACGGTTTTGCGCGGGCGATAAGTTGCGTCAATGTTGATCGGCGAAAATCTTCTGGGAACGCCGCCAAAGGTGAACGCCGTCAGCGATGTGATCGGCTCAATCTGGTTGCGTCTGCCGGGTGTCAGTGCGCCGCCGAAATACGGGTCAATGAAATATTTTCCGCGCACGGTCAGCGTGAAAATTTCATATGGCTGGATTGAAAGCGGTTCTTTTTCGTCCGCCGGTTTTCGGCGTAAAATTCTCTGCGCTTCATCGGTGACGGCTTCGGCGTATTTTCTTGTATAGAAACGGTTTGTTACGCCGTATTCAAATTCATTGGTGTTGGTTTCGGTGTCGGAAAAATCGAAACGAATAATTTTGTCAAAATTATTAATTCCTTCAATAAAACGGTAGGTTAAAAACGGTTCGATGACATGGCGAAATCTGAATTTATCATCTTTGCCGTAGAAATTCCGCGCCAGCGCGACGGGGCGCACGTCCAGTTCAAACTCGCTGTATTTCCGAATGACATCGCGCCCGACGACTCTTCGTATATCGTTAAATGAATTGGAATAATATGTGACACGCGCTCCGGCGGTAGCAGTTGCCGTTAAATATTTGAAATTAAACGGAATAGTTACTTGCGGATGAACGTCGAAACGCTGACCGAGAGCTGGCGAAAGAACCGGATCGTTTCCCGTCTGCTGCTGATAAAGCTGAACATTCTCGGCTTCATCGCGGCGAGAAACGCCTTCCAAACTCGTTTTAAATGAAAAATAAGCGTTTTTGAAAAAAGAGATCGGCGAAGGACGTTTTTCAAAATGGATGCCGGGAAGATTTCGCGTCTTGATGCGGACGTTCGGAATCGAGATAACTTCCGAACGCGCACGAATGTTCATCGTGTAATTATTCCAGCTTTTATTAATGAAAACTTCCGAAACCTCAATCGGCGAGATAATTTGCTGAATTCCGTCGGAAAAAACCTGCCGAAAGGCTAGATTAGAAGTTAAGCGAACATCGGCAACCGCCGTAAAACCGTTGGGAAAATAATGTACGCCCTCGGCATAAACCAGACTTCCGCCCTGATCGGGATTATTCTCGCTCGCTCGCGGACCGAAAATTCTGTCTTTGACGGCGTAAAAACCGAAATCGAGAAATGAACGCGAATTTGCCCGCGTGCGAACGTCCGCGCCGTAGCCGATGCCGCGTGCTGTAAATAAATCGGCGCGAAAAGTAACGTCCGCCGAACGTCCGAGCGTTTGATAATACGCTCCCGAAGCGCGAAAACCTTTGTTGCCGGAAAAACCGACCGAAGGCGTTAAAAATCCCGAAGCGCGATCGCGTTCCTTGATCGGAATCGAGGCGAACGGCACGGGAATAATCGGGATGTTTCTCAGGCGAAATTTGGCGTTTTTGAGTTTGATCCGGTCATTTGTTCTGATTGTCGCTTCGTCGGCGGTAAAACTCCAATTCGGAACGGCATCTTCGCACGAAGTAAAAACGCCGCCTTCGACGATGACTTCGGTCAGCGAAGTTCTTTCCACACGGTCGGCGCGGAAATAAATAATCGTGCCGTCCTGCGTTTGATTGGTAAATCCGGTCGAATCAGTAAAATTCCCGAGTTTTGTGCGGTAATTCCAAGTGCCACTTGCGCCAGTAATTCTCTGCGCTTCGCCCTGATCGAAAACGACGCTGCCTTCGGCGACAATCGTGTTTTTCGCTTCATAAACCGTGATTTTATCGGCTTGCATGCGGTAAATTCCGTAACGCGCGTCAACATTTCCCTCATGAATGATGACGCGTTTCCCTTCTTCGCCTTCGACAGTTTGCCTATCCGAATAAACAATCAGTTCACCGTCGCCGCCTTCTTGCCGGTAGGAAGAATCCTGCGCTGTTTTCGGGGCTTTGACACTCGTATCGGGCTTGATCGGCGTAACATTCGTCTGATCGGCAAGCGGATCGGCAACCTGCTTATCAACCGGATTTGTTTCCTGTGCAAAAACCGCCGCGCAGAAAAGCAACGGAAAGATAATTAAACGATAAAGATTGATGAATTTATGAAGCCGCATTGAATTTATAAAAACGATAAAATTGATGCTAACACGAACGAGGTTTTCAGTTCAAAGTTTCAAGTTCCAAGTTTCAAGTTCAAAGTTCAAAGTTAATTTTGAAACAATTCTTTTATCTGTGTTCTAATTAAAAAATCAATCTCGACTTGAAACTTGGAACTTGAAACTTTGAACTTTCTTAATTATGAATAAACCGAATGTTTTGGTCGTCGAAGACGAAGAATTGATGCGCTCGATTCTGCGCCAGCTGCTTGAAGATGAAGGCGGCAATGTTTTCACCGCCGACAGCGCGGAAAATGCACTCGAAATTTTCTCATCGAACGAAATTGATGTAACGCTGACCGACATAAAAATGTCGGGAATGGACGGACTCGAACTTCTCGATCAGATAAAATCAATTGACGATGAAGCGATTGTCATAATTATGACGGCGTATTCTTCGGTTGATTCGGCAATCGCCGCGCTTCGCAAAGGTGCGTATGATTATGTCACGAAACCGTTTGTCAACGAAGATTTAATTCAGACCGTTAAAAACGCGATTCGGACGAAAGAGCTTTTCCGGGAAAATCGTGTCTTGCGGCGCGAGATTGATAAGCGTTACGGTTTTTCGGAAATCATCGGAACAAGCGAAGCTTTGCAGGACGTTTTCCGCATTGTGGAAAAAGTTGCGGAGACAAACGCCGGTATTTTGATTCAGGGCGAATCAGGAACGGGAAAGGAATTGATCGCGCGGGCGATTCATTTTAACAGCGGACGCGCCGGCAAAGCGTTTCTCGCCATCAATTGCGGCGCACTGCCGGAAAGTCTTTTGGAGAGCGAACTTTTCGGACATACGAAAGGCGCATTTACCGGCGCAACCGCTGATAAAAAAGGTTTGTTTCGTTCGTCTGACGGCGGAACGCTTTTATTGGACGAAATCGGCGAAATGCCGCAAACGCTGCAAGTAAAACTTTTACGCGCTTTGCAGGAACAGGAAGTTTTGCCCGTCGGTTCTTCAAAATCAGTCAAATTCGACGCAAGAATCATCGCCGCGACGAACAAAAATCTCGAAACGGAAGTTGCTGAAAATCGTTTCCGCGAAGACTTGTTTTATCGCCTGAACGTCATCGAAATTTCTCTGCCGCCGCTTCGGGCAAGGCGCGAAGACATTCCGCTTCTCGTTAAACATTTCATCTCGAAAATCGCGCGTGAACAAAATACAAGCGAAAAACCGATTGCGAAAGAAGCGATGTCGGCGATGATGAATTACAACTGGCAGGGAAACGTCCGTGAACTGCAAAACGCCGTCGAGCGCGCTTTTATTTTGAGCAACGACGAAATCGAACTCGAAAATCTGCCGCCGAAGATCAGAGTTAATACGGAAAACAATTTTGAAATGCGCGATCCCGAAGGCTTGCGCCCGACTCTGGAAGAAATGGAACGCCGTTATATCAGCGAAATTCTCGCCTCCGTCGGGCAAGATAAAACGGACGCGGCGGAAATTTTGGGAATTGATCTCTCGACTCTTTACAGAAAACTCAAGCGTTATGATAATATGTGAATCGTCTTTTGTTGAAATCCGGCAATAAAAAAGTAAAATTGTAAAAAAAGCGTGAAAATTATCGGCATTTTTCCTTAAAAATGTCTTGTATTATTTTTATCTAAAAAATTGGCGGTCTTTCAGAATTTAAACTGAGGAAAAAACACTTTCGGAATAAGTGATAAGTGGAAAGTAACAAGTGATAGATAATTATTCGATAAAATCTGTCATTTATCATTTATTCTGAAGTCTAAAAATCTGAATACTTCGTTCAGCATAAATTCTGAAACAGTATCGAAAACTATTTCCCTAAAATAGGTTTAACCGTTAAAATTTTGTCTTTTCAAACAATACCTTCGCCAAATTAAGCAGAAGAAATAGAAATGTTGTGCCGATGAATGCTGCCTATTCGTCCGATGGCTGCTTTGACCTTTTCTATTAAAATTATCTCTGCTTTTGGCTGAACCATTTTTATTGTTTCAAGC
>JBGTIH010000156.1:0-20955 GCA_041745765.1 Pyrinomonadaceae bacterium
TGAACAAACTTGTTTGACCTTTGCGATTTACAAAATTGTCCAATTTTTATTAAATTTGCAGAAAATACAAAACAATTGCTATCAAAAATCAAAGATATAGTGTGATTGAGAAAATTTTCACTTATAATGCGTTCGCCCTACACTAATAGCCCTTAAAAACGATTTTTTGCGTAACATCAGTTATAATGTCAAGAAAGTTATCAATGTCTTAAAACACTTTGGACTAAATATCTAAAACTCAAGATTTAAGACAGAGGAAAACCAATGATTTACAAAATTTTAGCGGACGGCGTTTTGCTGGCTCATTTCTGCTTCGTACTTTTTGCGGTATTCGGCGGATTGCTTGCTCTGCGTTGGCGAAAAATTCTGTTTTTTCATTTTCCGGCAGTTGTCTGGGCGTTTTTCGTGCAATGGTTTCAATGGATTTGCCCGCTGACCTATCTCGAAATTTATTTCCGCAATCTCGGCGGCGATGCCGGTTACGAAGGCGGATTTATTGAGCATTACATCACGTTGATTTTATATATTGACATCGGACACTGGTTTCATATTGCGCTTGCTTTGCTTGTTCTGGCAGTAAATTTATTCGTTTATTGGTACGTTTTCTCGCATTGGCGACGATTTAAATAATCATCTAAAAATTTATTTAACTTTTTCCGCTTCCAGTTTTCCGCGACCTTCAAAGCCGTCGCTGATGACGTAATCGCGTTTTCCGGGTTCGAATGTGAGCGATAATTTCGCATCCGAAAGCGTTCCTTTTATCACGAGCGGCGGATGCGGTTTTTCTATAAAACTGCCTCCTTCGAGCCGCGCAAGTTCAATTTTTCCGCCATTTAAATTTCCCGAGGCGATTTCGTTTAATTTGCGTTCGGCGGCTTCGCCTTTTCCGCTCAGATCAAAAAATAAAGTTACAAAATTATCGGCGGTCAAAACCTGTATTTTCCCCTGCGGCTGAAAATTTACTTCGCGTCCTAAAAGCCCGCCGGAAAACGAAAATGCGCCCGAATTTACTTGATAATTCTGCGCCGCACCTGTCCAGTTCTCCGACAAATCAAGCGTCAGACTTTGCTGTTCTTCAAGCGGAACAAGGACAATCTTAAAAGGCATCGTCAAGGCTTCCGTCACCATTGCGTCCGGCGGCGGAGAAGCGACTTTGACCGATATTTTTCCGCCGCTTTCTTTAATTTCAACCGAATATCCGCCCGTGTTTTTCGTTCCGGCAAAAGCAGCGACGACCGCCGATTTATTAAAATCAATTTCCGTCGCGGACGGCAGATTTTCCGCCATTTCTTGCATCTGCGCGTAAGTTTCTTTCGTTCGCGCCACGAATATAAACGGTTTGGTAAATTCGCCGTTCGAGCTTTCGGCAAGTGTTTTTAAATTGCTTTTTTCAGGTGTCGAAGCAGATTTTTCAGGTGTTTTTTTGTTTGAAATTTCCATTTTATTTGCTTGGGTTGTGTTTGAAATTTTAGATTTATTGCAATCGCTCTGCGCGCCCGTAACGCTCAGGATCAAAAAACCTAAAATCGGTAAAAGTTTATAATTTTTCATAATTCTTGCACCTTCATTTTTCCGGCGATTTCCCGCATTTTCCCTTTCAATTCTGTTTCATCAATCATTTTCGCCGTATTTTCACGATAAATTACTTGTCCGGCAACAATCGTCATTTTTACGTCGCGTCCATTTGCCGCAAAAAGCAGAGCGGAAGATGCGTCGTGAACCGGAATCTGCGCCGCGTTATCGAGCGAAACAGCTATTATATCAGCCTGTTTCCCGCTTTCAAGTGATCCGATTTCCTTTTCCAAACCGATCGCTCTCGCGCCGCCGAGCGTCGCGGTTTCGATAATTTGCGCGGCATTTAAAAATTCCTTTTTGCCGCCGAGCGTCCGCGCCAGAAGCGTCGCAAACCGCGCTTCTTCGAGAATATCGCACGTATTGTTGCTCGCCACCGAATCACTGCCGAAACCGGTTTTGATTCCTTTTTCTAAAAATCTTCGGAGCGGCGCGATGCCGTGTCCGAATTTGGCGTTCGATTTCGGGCAATGCGCGATGCGCGATGCGCTTTTTTCGATTAAACAAAGATCGTTTTCCGAAACTTTGACGCAATGCGCGAGCAAAGGTTTCGCTCTGAGAACGCCGATTTCGTTTAAATATTCGACCGAAGACATTTTGGGCGCGTTCCATTCGAGATTAAATCTTTTATAAAGCTCGGCAAAAAATCCCGCGCCGGTTTTCAAAAAAACATCTTCTTCAGCGGATTCCGCCGCGTGAATCGAGATTTCCAAATTTTCTTCAAGCGCGAATTCGGTGATCTTTTCAAAAAGTTTCCGGCTGACCGTGTAGGGAGAATGCGGCGAAATTCCGACTTTGACTAAATTATTTTCGGTTTCCTTTAATTCAAAAAACTTGTCTTTCAGCTTTTCAAAATCGTCCGCAGAAGTTTCATCGAGCGGAGAAAAATCGGTTTCCTGAAACAGAATTCCGCGCAAACCGTTTATTTTGAGCGCTTCAAAACCGGCTTTACCGAAACGTCCGATATCACCGAAACAGGTAATTCCGGCGCGTGCGCCTTCGAGTGCACCGAAAATCGCTGCCGTTTTTACATCTTCTTCGGTCAAAACTTCGGCGCGGGTTTTTGTCAAAGCGATCAGCCACGAATAAAAATCGCCGTCCGAGGCATCGAGAAAACCGCGCATCGCCGTAATTTCGAGATGCGCGTGGCAATTGATAAATCCCGGCATTAACACCGCTTCGCCGAAATCTTCTTGAACGGCTTCGGGAAATTTTTTGATAAGTTCGGAAGATTTGCCGACGGCGACGATCTTGTCTTTTTCAATCAAAATCGCACCTTTTTCAATCGGCGCGGCGGAAATCGGCAAAACAAAATCGGCGGAAAGAATTTTCATAAAGAATTTAGATTTGTGCGGAAAAGAATAATTTATCCGAATTTTATTTTTTCTCTTGCGTTGCTCTAATGCTTGGCGGGTTTGCCCGAAATCTTTCCAGAATCGAAGTTACATAAGCTCTGGTCGAGGGAATATTGATATTTTGGATAAATTCCTGTTCGCTCATTTGAGTTGCTTTTTCCTTTGAAACGCTCCATTCCGTAACGCGGCTCGCGCCGGCATTGTAAGCGGCGAGCATCATCGCGGTTTCTGCCGGAAAATCGCGGTAATTGGTACGCATTTTTTCCAGATACCAGCAGCCGATCTGAATGTTTCTTTTCGGATCGCGCAGAAACTCGACAACGTTTTCCGCCGTGCGTTTTTCAAATTCCTGAAAACCCGTTTCTTTCGCCCATTCACGCGCGACGGTTGGTGTTACCTGCATCAGCCCAACTTCGTCAGCCGCGCCGATTTTCCATGCGCTGAAATATGTTTCTTCGTAAATCACGCTCCAGACCAAATCGGGATCGAGCTTATAAACCGTTGCCTGCGTTACAATTAGCTCGTCATAGCGGTGCATCCAAAATTCCCGAAAAAAATATGTTCCCGCCGCCAAAACGAGAGAAATTATAATCAGAGTTGAATACAGATAGCTTCGCATTGAAAACTGTTTTTTTTAATCTAATCCAAATTGCCAGTTATAAACCTTATGTTTTTTTACCGCAAAAAACGCTAAAATTAAAACAAAACCAATCAATACTTCTTGTTTTTTCGCGTTTTTCGCACCTTTCGCGGTTAATATTTTTTAACAACCTTCTTAAGCTTGCAACTTGAGTTAATTTAAACGCTTGAATTTCTTCCAGAAATCAATCGTATGAAAAGACAAATCAACACCTTCGTAATTTGAACGCAAATCGAATTTGTTCAAAATATGACCTTGCAACCAAACTTCGGCTCTAAGAAAAGAACCGACTTTTAATTTTGCGCCTTTGGTTTTTCTTTTTCCGGCTAAAACTTCGAGTTTGAAGCCGCCGGTGTCAAGATAAATCCAGTAAATCTCGCCGCCCGAAAGCGGATTGCGGATTTCTTCAAAGGCTAAAACTCTGCCGCACAAACTCCAGACGTTTTCTTCGGCGATGACATTGAGCGCGGTTTCATCAAAAGATTGCCATAATAATTTTTCTTCTTTTTGGAAAACTTCGGCGCGATGTGCCAAACCGCACAGTCCGACTTTCAGATGTTTTTGTTCTAAAACGCCTGTTCCGACTTCGGTCAGATTTTGCAGTTCAAACAAAACTTCCGTTTCGCTTCCTTCAATAAAACCGTGGATAACTGCTTCGCCTTCTTCGTCGAACTCGGTCAAAATCCAGGGCGAAATATTTTGGGCGTAACGCGCCCGAAAGCCCGGACGGCAATTGGCAAAAACTTCGCCAGTCGTGCCTGATTCGTAAAAAACATTCCAGATTTCCAAGCCTTCGCCGAGTTTGAGGCAGCGTCCGTGCAGGACGCCGCTTTTGCGTGTCAGGCGCGAAATCTCGCCGCGCGCTCCGACATCTTCGGCGAGCGCGTTAAAAGCGTTGCGGTTTGAAAATTCGATACCGATGGCATCAAAGGCTATTTCCATAAACTTATTTTCGGCTGGTTTTCTTCGTTTTCTTTTCGGTTTTCCTTTCTTCCGTTAAGACATAATTGCCTGAATCCGCCGAAAATTTTCCGCCGCGCACCATTTCGGCGAATAAATCCACATCATAATCGGCTTCACGCGCCATTTCCTGACGAATTTTGAGCAAAACTTCTAAAAATATTGGTCGGCGATACATTTTATATTGTTAATCGTTAATCATTAAAGCGTCAAATGCAGACAAAACAAAATCGGTACAGCGAACTGCAAGAGAGCAGGTTTATACAGAAAATTGATGATTTGCAGCTGATTAGGTCTTTGGTCTTTGGCTTTCGGTCTTTGATTTTTGCTCTGATATTCTGAGTTTCATTTCAAAAATCAGCTGCTTTTATTAAAAAAGACTTTTTCAAAGTCCAAAGACCAAAAGCCAAAGACCTAATCAATTATGATGATTTATAAGTTAAGCAGACGGAAATCTTTTCTCCTCTTTTCAAGTTATCAGAAAATGAGACGGCTCGCTTGCGGTTCGCTATACTGATTAATAAAAACTAACTGTGAACGAGAAATTCGGGCGTAATGATGACGGGCGCGAAAAATCCGGCGGCGGTGTTAAAAAGTCGAATCCGTGCTTGTTTTCGGACATTGGCAAGATGCCCGAAATTCCACGTAACAAGATAATCTATTTTGTGAAATGAAGCCAGCGCAACGTGAATCGCGTCCGCCATATATTTGCGGTGAAAAATGCCTCGTGAAATATAACCTTCGGCTAAGATGGCGACTTCTTCCGATAATTGGAGATTTTCCAGCGGTTCGATTAATTTCAAATATCCTTTTCGATGCGGTTCGGCGACTTTTTCGATCTCGCGGCGCACCAGAATCGAACTGAAAGCGCGATATTCCGAAAGTTCGTGTTCCCACCAACGAATCGTCAGATCGCGCCGAAAAGGATCGCCGTTGTCGAGATACGCACCGACGACTGATGTCTCTAAATACAAACTAAGTTTCATTCTTCGATTTTCGTAATTCAGAAAAACAACCTTCCGAATTACGGAAATTGAAATCTGATGCTATTTTTTATTGGGAGCAAATATTACTTTGGAATTTTCAAAATCAAAAGTCAAACGATAATCTTTTAAGAAATTCCCGCCCAAAATTCCGGCTTGCTCAAAACCGGAAGCCTCATTTATCAAGTCTAAATCAAGGGCAATTGCCCTGATACTGTTGCGGCTGTGACTGCCGAAGGTAACACGCGGCAAAGTAAATGATGAAACGCCTTCAGTAATGCCCGCCGCGCCAATAACGCGCATTTTTTCGCTGTGCAAATACGGACTTATTTCTTTGGAATTTGCTAAATCATCGGAAATAACCGAAATGCTCGCGCCTGTATCAACTATAAAATTCAGCGGCATTTCTACGCCTTCAACCTGCACTTGTCCGCTCAAGAAACCGCTTGTAGTCAAGCGAAGCGGCAAGAATAGCGCATCATTTTCAGCGTTTGTTTCAACCAAATCTTTTCTCTTTAATGAAAAAGAAAGCTCTCCGTAATCAACCGTTGTCAAAAATTTTGAAATCAGCGAAATACCGATGTAACCGTCAACCGGCTGGGCAGAGTTGTGAAATTCGCGGATATAAACCGGAACATTTCTAATTCTGACATCGCCGATATAGACATTTTTTAAGAAACCATAGACGATTTCAAATTTTCCGTCGCCGCCCAAAGCACGTGCCAAACCGCCGCGTGTAATCGGTTTGATTTTCAATCTTTTCGCTGTTTCGTGTGAAATTACGGAAATTCCTGATCCCGTATCGAGTACAAATCTCAACGGCTCACTGTTATTATTAATCCGCAAATTGATAATCGGGCGATTCCCGACTAACTCCATCGGAACGGTCGTTTGCTTTTCGCCGCCGAGTTCATATAAAGATTGCCGGGTGCCGAGATAACGCAGAAATTTAACTAAACCTCTGATGCGTTCGCGTCTTTCATCGTTGCCGTGGATCGCTATTGCCAAAAAATGCTCGTAAGCATCGGCAGCTTCTTTATATCTTTCCGCCCGTGCCGCAACTTGTCCGAGTGAAAAGACAAAATCCGGCTCATTCGGATTCAGATAAACGGCTTCGCGCAATTTACCCAAACCATCGAAAATCCGGTTTTCGTAATAATCCAGCATTCCAAGTCCAGCCCAAGCCAGAGATTCTTTTTTATTTAAACTCAAAGCGTTGGTATAAGCCAGAACCGCATTATCAAAATCGCCTGAATTTAAGAGAGTTGCGCCCAAAATAGCAAAAGCGTAAGAGTTTTTCGGATCGTTTTTGGCAACGTCATATGCTACTTCATAAGATTCATTGAGTTTTCTTTGTCTGAGTAGAATATGAGCAAGATTGAGTTTTACTTTATCGTCGTTCGGCGTGATTTTAATGACGCGGCGCAAAATCTTTTCGGCTTCCGCCAGATCGCCTTTGCGCGTTAATCTTTCCGCTATTTTAATTAAATTGCGCGGATTATCTTGCGAGTCTGTTTCCTGAACCTGTGTATTTGCCAAACTTACTGCCGACAAATTCAATACCAACAAACAAACTAAACTAATCAGACGCTTTTTATGAAAAGGAATTTGGATAATGCCGAATACTGTCTTTCTAAATCTCATAACAATGTTCCTCCTTTTCGTCTGATTACGAATTTTTTCACATAAGTTTTTGTAATTAAAAGCGGTTTAAGTTTTCACTTTCCTACTTTAAGATTTCTCCGGTTTTCATAGACCAGAGAACAAGGTCTAATTCATCAAAATCAATTTCCAATTGATCTGCCAGTTTTTTTAAGGCGTTTTCACTCGTTAAATATTTCAAACGCGTAGTTGGCGGTTTCGGATCAGAGATTACATTCAGTTCCGCCATACTTCGCAAAACGTGTTTGTCTAAAATCGCGTAACCTTTCAGTCCGATGTTTCGCAAAAAATGGCTGGCTTCCTTATAGCCCAAGCCTTTTATGCCTTTTTCCCGAACAAGCCAATCGCGTCTTTCCTGATCATTTTCAAAACTTTCCAATTTTTCACGCAGACGCATTCCGCAATGCTGTGTCAAAAAATCACGCGAAGCGACGATATAACCGGCGCGTGCGTTCGGATAACGATGCCGCCCGAGCAGAGCTTCGGTCAATTCCGTAAGCGTTCCGTTTTGCAGGAGCGGTCTGACGGCTTCGACCGAACGAAGCCCCATTTTTGCCGAACATCCGCCCGTAAAAAAACAAAAAACCATTTCTTCCCAAAGACGCTCGTCGCCGGCGTTTTTCCAAATATCATCAAATTCGGCAAGCCGTGCGCGAATTTCTGTTCGTCTTTCGGCGTGAGTTTTTTTTATCTCCTCAATTGTTGCGGGCGGCTTTTCTTTTTTCACAAACTATTGATTTTGCTTATAATATTATTAGTTTTACTAGGCGGTTGTCAATAAATTTTTAACTTTTTTGTAACGTGGCGCCGTCTTTACTTCAAGATACAAGGCATTACCATAAAACTTACAATTGGGATAACGAAAACTAAAATTCAGGCTAATTTTCTTTAATCTTACTGACTAAAGCGGAAGTTGCTAAAATAAATGCTGTCAGCCAAATTAAGCTCAATCCTGTTAAGAAAAATATAAATCCGTAACGCTCTCCAAACTGAGAATTGAAAAAAAGCGAAATTGCGCGGCTGAGTGTAAAAACCAACGGAACTCCGTAAAAAATAATTGTTCCTAACCAGAGCCATAAAACCGTATCCGGTTTCATATCTCCTCTGCTGTGCGAAATATAACCTGCAAATAAAACCAAACCGAAAATCACAATAAAAAAATATATAGGACCGACAAAATCAGAATTTAAGACTAACGAGTCAATCATCTTTAAAATAGGAGGAATCAGCATTATAAAACCGATAATTATAAAGATTCGAGCGATTTTTTGAGAATAAGTTTTCTTGCTTCTATAGAATATGTTTCCCATAACAATAAAACTACAAACAAAATTCGTGTCTACTCCTTTTTTCAGTAATTTATCCATTATTTAGACAAAGCAGACGGATTAATTTTCTCTAGCTTTTTTTACTTCCACCAAAATCCAAAATCAAACCGTCATTCCGCCGTCAACCGCGATTGTTTGCCCCGTGATATAACTCGAAGCGTCGCTTGCCAAAAAAACCGTGACGCCTTTGAGTTCGCCTTCTGCGCCGACGCGCGGAATCACGTTGTTTTCCTGAATCGAGCTTTCATAAATATCAATCACTGCATCGGCAAGACGCGAATGAAAAAAACCGGGCGCAATGGCGTTGACTCTGATTCCTCGCCTTCCCCAACTTGCCGCGAGTTCGCGCGTTAAACCGATCAATCCGGCTTTGCTGGCGACGTAACCTGCGTAAAACGGACCGTTTGCCGAAGATGTCAAACCCGCAATCGAAGCGATATTGATGATCGAACCAATACTTCTTAATTCAGAAGTATAGTATTTATCGTCATTATCTTTAGGATTAGGATGTTCTTTATAATAGCTTCGCTTGAGCATTTCTCTGCCGCACGCTTGCGCCATTAAGAAACAGCCCGTCAAATTTACGTCCAGCACCTTTTGCCATTGTTCCAACGCCATGTCTTCGGGCATCGCGCCCCAGGAAATTCCGGCGTTATTTATCAAAATATCAACCGCGCCGAATTTTTTCACCGTTTCGTCAACGACCTGTTGAACATTGTCGGGTTTTGAAACATCGCAAACTTGGGCGTGAACGTGAAAATTTTTGCCGCGAAATTCTTCAACCGTTTCGGTCAGCCATTCTTCGCGCCGCGCGCAAAGCATCAAATTCGCGCCCGCTTCCGCCAGAGCTTCCGCCATTTCCTTGCCGATTCCGCGCGAACCGCCCGTAACGATCGCCGTTTTGCCCGAAAGATCGAATAATTCTTTTACATTTTTTGCCATAGTTTTTCTATTTTTTTTAACGCAAAAGCGCGAAGGCGCGAAGGCGCGATTTTTTTTATTTTTTAATTGATAAATTAGCAGATTTATTTTATTTTGACTAACTTAGCGTCTTTGCGTCTTCGCGTCTTTGCGTTAAATTATAACTATATGAGTAAGACACAAAAAGAACTCGCTTTTCTCCGCGATTTGAGCGTGGACACAGAATGGACGGCGCGTTTTACAGACAATTTTGATAAACATTTTAAGTTTACCGATGAAGAATCGGTTCTTTACCTGAACGCCGGAACGGGAAATCACGTTCTCGCTCTGCGCGAAAAATTGGACGAGAAAATCGAGATTCTCGGAACTACCGAAGACAAAGAATTAACCGTAATTGCCGAAGCCAAAGCGAAAGCGATCCGTGCCGATGTCGGTTTTTCCACTTTCGCACCGCGCGATCCGTTTGATCTGGTGATCGCCGACGCAAGTTTGGTCAAACCAAAAGATGTCGCGGAATTTTTAACCGACGCAATCGAATTAGCCGAACGCCAAGCGGTATTTTTTCTACCGACGGCGGGAAGTTTCGGCGAGATTTTTTCGATGCTCTGGGAAGTTTTAATCAGCGAAGATTTATTTGAAAAAAGCGGCGAAGCCGAGCGTTTGATCAAGGAAATTCCGACGGTTTCGGGTCTCGAAGAAATTGCGAAAAATGCGGGCTTGAAAAAATTGCAGACAAAAACCGATGTCGAAATATTCGAATTTGAAAACGGCAAGGAATTTATCAACTCAACGCTCGTTTCCGATTTTCTAATGATGAATTGGTTTGATTTTCTTGATGAAAAAGAGAAGAAAAAAGTAAAGAAAAGACTCGCTCAAACAATAGACGAAAACCGCGACAGCCTGAGTTTTCAATTTACCGTCAAAGCGACGATGATCGGCGGACAGAAAGTTTAAAAGTGAAGGGGTGAAAAAGCTATTATCTAAGCCGCTTTTTCCAGTAGTCCGATAATATTTTGAGAAATTTTTAAGGGCGCAAACCAAGTTTTCGGGTAAAATTTTGTTTCGCCCTTTTCATTTTCAGTTTTAACTTTTTCCGAATTTGCCGAAGTTTCGATTTTGTAAAGTTTGAATTGAATAAGGTTTTCGTCTTTTTTTGAAAGACAAACTGCCCAACCATTCTCGACTGCGCCGACAATTTCCAATTTCATTCGAGAATGTTTGCCTCTGATTCCTTTACTAAAATCAGTATTCTTGTTCATATTGTAATCTTTCTGATTTAGTCGGTTTTCGCGCAGAAATTATTCTTATCTCGGTTTCCGTTTCCGCGAAGAACACTTTAATCAATTTTTGCGTCGTTGTTTCACCGACTGTTAAAAATCGAAATTCGTAAAATGAATGTTCCGGGTCTGCAACCGTTAAAGCTAACGCATCAAAAAAGACAGTCGCCGCATCTTCAAAACTAATCTGATGTTTGGTTTGATTTATTATGTTCTTTTTCTCATCCCAAACTATGCGCTTGCTCTGCATTTTTCATTTAACTTTGCTTAACTTCGCTGCGGCGGCGCATTTCCGCCATTAATTCTTCATCGCTCATCGCATTGATCTGTGGCGGAGTTTGATTGGCGGCAAGTTTTTTCTTATCTTCTTCCAGCGCCTCACGTTCGGCTTCGTCCAAGCCTTCCTTAAAAGCGCGTTTGCTCTGCCCGATTGATTTGGCAAGCTGCGGCAGACGGCTCGCGCCGAAAAGTAAAAACAAAACTGCAACAATTAAAATAATTTCTGTTGTTCCAAAGGGTCCCATAATTTTTTCCTATTCTAAAATCTTAAGTTTCAAAAAAGTCCTGTGCCGATAAAATTTTCAGATCCGGCATCACTTTTTGGATTATCTGAAAATCGTCAATGTCGTGTGTGACGACAAAACCTTCATTTATCACGGCAAGACGCGCAATCAACGCATCGTTTCGCAAAGTTTTCAACTTAGTCGGCTGTTCGCTCTGCATCAAATAAAGCCGCCGAATCGCTTTCGAGGTTTCCCACCAATCGCTTGCCGTCGGATTAATTAAACAATCATTTTTGTTAAGCAAGATGCGCCAACGCTCATATTTTTTCAAATTGCTTTCATCAATAGATGTTGCCATCAACTCGAACAGAACGACCGTCGGAAAAAGCACGGACAGAATAATTTTATCAATATAATCGGTGTAATCAGAAAAAACCGATGTGTCAAATATAGGTTTTCTTGCCATATTTGACTTCTTCTTCCTTTAAGGATTTCATTACTTCACGAGTAACTTTGATAAGTTCCTGCTGATCTTCGGTCAGAATTTCCGGCAACTTAAAATCCTTTGCACGCGGCAATTCTTCCGAACCGTTTTGATTTTTTTTTGCCTTATTCATAATTCTTTACCTTTAACATTTTCGGCTTCAAAAAAAGTTCTCAAGCGTCAAACTCATTTTATCATACAGTTATTTAAAAGCAGATTCACCTGTTCGCCTAAAATTTTATTGAATTTTTGATGCAAATCCGACGCAAAAAGTTTTGCCGCTTATTCTTCTTCGTCAGATTCGACTTCAACCTTCGCGCCGACCGCTTCGAGTTCTTCAGTTAAACTTTCGACAAATTCCGCGTCGTCAATATCGAGTGCAATTACATTTCCGCTCATAATCGCATCGGTCATTTTTCTTGATTCTTGTTCATCAAGTTCAAGCGCTTCCTGCAAAACTTTGGTCAAAGTAACTTTCTGAAAACCCGTTTGATATCCGACAATCTTTAGTTTTGGCATAATTTTTCTTTTTTTGGACTAAAACCTTTAATTTACAGTTTAATGCGTAATTTCAAAACAATCGCAAATCGCAAATTGAAAATCGCAAATTCAATTATTCTCAATTTCCTTATCTCTGAATTTATCGGTCGCGTCAACCAACGCCGAAGTAATTCCCTTTTCCGAAATCGAATGTCCGGCATCGGGAACGATTTGCAATTCGGCTTCGGGAAAAGCGCGGTGCAGTTCCCAAGCGGAAACCGAAGGGCAGACAATATCATAGCGACCTTGCACGATGACGGTCGGAATATGGCGGATTTTGTCAACATTTTCGATCAGATAATTTTCGCTGTCGAAAAATGAATTATTCATAAAATAATGACATTCGATTCGGGCAAGAGCCAATGCTTCGTTCGGGTCTTCCCAATGATTCATTAAATCCGCGTCGGGAAAAAGTTTCGAGGTCGAACCTTCCCAGACGCTCCACGCACGCGCGGCGGAAATCCTTGTTTGCTCGTCGTCGCTTGTCAGGCGTTTGTAATACGCCGTCATAAAATCGTCGCGCTCCGTTTCGGGAATTTCGTCGCGGTAGCGTTCCCAGAAATCGGGAAAAATCTCCGACGCGCCGTATTGATAAAACCATTGGAGTTCTTTGCGACGCGTTAAGAAAATCCCGCGCAAAATCAGCCCGCGAACGCGGTCTGGATGCGTTTCGGCGTAAGCGAGCGAAAGCGTGCTGCCCCACGAACCACCGAAAACGTACCATTTTTCAACACCGAATTTCTCGCGCAAAGTTTCGATATCTTTGATCAAATTCCACGTCGTATTTTCTTCGAGTTCGGCGTGCGGCGTGGATTTGCCCGAACCGCGCTGGTCGAATAAAACGATGTGATATGCCTTCGGATCGAAAAACCGGCGATACATCGGAATCAAACCGCCGCCCGGACCGCCGTGCAGAAAAATCACCGGAATTCCGTCCGGGTTTCCGCAGCGTTCATAATAAATCGTGTGAATATCGGAAACCTCCAGCATTCCCGAATCAAATGGTTCAATCTCTGGATAAAGTGTTTTCATACGCCCAATCATACTAGATATTTTATTTTCAGTTCAAACTTATTTTTCTTTTCTGCTCAAGGATTTAAGATTTTTTCCGTTTATTTACGACTTAGACGGCTTTTCCGTTTTTCGCTATAATTTACGGGATTGATTGAAACGGAAAAAATTGTCCACAGATAAACCGGAGATTGACACAGATTTTTTTTAGAAAATTAATATCTTTTTTCGCTTAAACCTTTTTATATATGTGTTTATCCGTGTTCATCCGTGGACAAATAAAATCATTAAATGAACGAATCTCCATATTATATAGTCGAACCGAAAGCCGAAAAAGTGCCGTTTGTTTTGAGCATTCCGCATCGAGGAACGCAGTTTCCCGATGAACTGAAAAATAACTACGTGCCGGAATTACAGAAAGTTTTGGACGACACGGATTGGTTTCTCGAAAAACTTTACGATTTCGCGCCGCAACTCGGAATTACGACGATTTACGCCAAATATTCGCGCTGGGTGATTGATTTAAATCGTGATCCCGACAGCAAACCGCTTTATAATGATGGACGGATCATCACCGCGCTCTGCCCGACGACCGATTTTTTCGGCAAAAGTATTTACAAACAAAAAGATTTTGAACCTGATGATGCGGAAATCCTACGCCGTCTGGAAAATTATTTTCGCCCGTATCATCAAAAAATTGACGAAATTATTGTTAATTTGAAAAACGAATTCGGACAGGTTATTTTCTGGGACGCTCATTCGATTCGCCGCCGCGTCGAAACGATTCACCAAGAACCTTTTCCGGATTTTATTCTGGGAAATAACGACGGAAAAACCGCCGCCGAGAAACTAATCGAAACCACTTTAAACTCATTAAAACAAAGCGATTGGCAAATAAATCACAACGATCCGTTCAAAGGCGGTTTTCTGACGCGCTCGAAAGGAAATTCGCGAGAAAATATCCACGCCTTGCAACTGGAAATGAGCAAAGATTTATATATGGATTCTTCCGAATTAAATTACGACGACGAAAAAGCCGAACGGGTAAAAACGCTTTTGCGAACAACTTTCAAGAATCTAATCAAACTTTTGTAAAGCTTTTTTGCCCGCTAAAAACGCTAAAAAGCGCGAAAAAAATATCAATGACACTCAAATAAAATTTGGTTCAATTTAAGATTCGCAAAATCACACTATTTTAGCATTTTTCGCGTATTTCGCGGGCAAATATAAAAATGAAATTTCAATTCAAAAAATTTTTACAAAACGACGCTTGGCTGGAAAATGTCGCAATCGAAACCGACGAAGACGGCAAGATCGTTTCAATCGAGGAAAATTCCCGTTTAAACGAATTTTCTGAAGACATTGCGATTCCCGGTTTTCAAAACGCGCATTCGCATTCATTTCAATACGCGATGGCTGGAATTGCCGAAAATCATCGCATAAATCAGAGCGATTTTTGGAACTGGCGCGAAGCGATGTACGGGCTTGCGCTCGCCGTAAATCCCGATCAATTCGAAGCAATTGCGACGCTTGTTTACGCCGAAATGCTGCGCCACGGTTATACGAATGTCGCCGAATTTCAGTATCTGCATCATGACGAGAACGGAAAACCTTTTGATAATCCCGCCGAAATGGGTTTGCGGCTTGTTTCCGCCGCGCAAAAAACCGGAATAAATATCACTCTGATTCCGATCTTTTATCAAAAAGGCGGTTTCGGCAAATCGCCCGAAGCGAATCAGAAACGCTTTATTTCCGCGACAATCGAAGATTACGCGAAACTTTTTGAAGCATCGGAAAACGCCTGCAAGCATTACGAAAACGCCAATATCGCCGTCGGCATTCATTCATTGCGCGGCGTGGAAACCGAAGCGATCAAAGAAGTTGCGGCGAATTTTCCGAACAATATTCCGTTTCATATACATATTTCCGAACAATTGAAAGAAGTTGCTGATTGCGTCAAATTTCTCGGAAAACGCCCCGTCAGCTGGATGCTTGAAAACATCGAGCTTTCGAATAGATTTCACTTTGTTCACGCGACTCATTTAGTTGAAAGCGAAATAAATGGTTTAGCCGAAAAAAAGGTCAACGTCGTTCTCTGCCCGACGACCGAGGGAAACCTGGGCGACGGAATTTTTCCTCTGCGCGAGTTTCAAAACGCGGGCGGCAATTGGAGTATCGGAACGGATTCACACGTTTCGCTTAATCCGTTTGAAGAATTGCGTTTACTGGATTACGGTCAGCGGCTTATTTCTCATAAACGCAACACTTTTACCGACTCGCAAAACGGCAACAGCGCGTTTTATGCGATTCGTCAGACGACAAGTTCCGGCAGAAAGGCGATGAATAATTTCTGCGAAAAATATTTTGCAATCGGCGAGCCTTTTAACGCCTGCGTAATTTCCGCCGAACATCCTTTAATAAACACAGCTTCGCCCGAAAACCTTCTGAATACAATCATTTATTCGTCCGACGAAACAATGCAGAAAGGCGCGATTGTTAATGGAAAACGGAAAATGGAAAATGGAAAATTGATGATTTATGATGAAATCGCACGAGATTTTGTGAAAGTTATTGAAGAATTAAAAAAACGCTAAAAAAGTCCCGCCGTCCGTCCCGGCGGGGGTATGTTTTATTTGCGGCTGACGAATTCATTATCTTTCACCCAGAATCGCCAGGGCTTTTCGGCGTATTCTTCGGCGTAATCAATGCCGATTCTTTTTCCCGCAACAATTTTATTTTTCGGCAATTTTTCGCCTTCTTCAAGCCAGACTTTATCGCCGAGCAAGTCCGCGTTATTAAAAGTTTTATCAATTCCGAGCGCGATGCAGAGTTTTCCGGGTCCTGATGTGAGATATTTGTCGGGAATTTTTGAATCGGGATTTTTGCGTTTCGCGTTTCGCCGCTTGCGCATAATTTCGATGTTTTCAAGCGGTTCGACGGCGCGAATCAAAATCGCGTGCGGCGTGTTAATTTTACCGGCGACCACATTAAACTGAAAATACATTCCGTAAATAAAGAAAATATATACAGTTCCGCCGACGGCGAACATCGTTTCGGTGCGCTTTGTCCGGCGATTGTTGTAAGAATGCGCGGCTTTATCAACTGCGCCTAAATACGCTTCGGTTTCGACGATTTTCGCTGAAACTCTTTTGCCGTTTTCGTCAGGCACGACGAGAATTTTGCCGAGCAAATCCTGAGCAATTTGCAGAGTATCTTCACGCGTGTAAAATTCGCGCTGAATTTTTTTCATAACATTTTTAACTTAAATAACAATAGTTTTTAGCAATAATTTGGACATTTTTTATTAGAATTGCCGTGCGGATTTAGCTGACGGACAATAAAACCAGCAAAATCAAGGCTTTAACTGAATTTCAAATAAATAACAAATCATCCTTTTTGCTTTATCTAAAGCTCTGAGGAATTTATTTGATTTTTGAAATTCGGCTAAAGCCTTGAGAATATTTATGCTTCAATTGCCGTCAGCTAAAGTAGACGGCAATTCAAAAAACTACTTTTTTTCAATATTGTCCGAACTATTGATTTATAGCAAAAAGCAAACAACTTAAGGAAATCGTATATGCAAATGATTGTCGTGCCCGGTTGCCTTTTTTGTCCAGCCTTTTCTAATTAAGTTGGAATCGTTAAAAAGAATCTTCGCGTCCGGAAATTTGCTTCGCACGAGTTTGACAAATTCTTCGGTTCGTTTCGCATCATACGCCGGTTGATTAATTGTTACCGCTGCCATCTGATTGTCTTTTCTGATCGGTCTTACATCTACGTCTCGTCCGTTTTGGTGAGATGTGTGCGGCGGGAATTTTCCGCCCCAACGGCGGCTTATATCGCCGAATTGCAGCCGAACTTCGGGATGCTTCAAAAACCAATCTTTTGCCAGAGCAATTATCGAATTTATCGTCCGCTGCGTCCCGAATTGATCTGCGCCGTGCTGTTCACGATTATAGGTTCTAAAACCCTCGCCGCTGATCGGCAAAACAAAATCAATCGTTTTATCTGTTCCGTTCGGTTTAACAGAAACGGTCGGCGCAGGCGATTTGAATAATGCGCGATAGGTTTCATCGGTTAAAATGCCGTTCGGTTCGAGTTCGTGTTTAATTTGAAACTGAATCAAAGCGGTTTGCGTTTTCGGTCCGAAAATCCCGATTCCGGTGTTCATCTGATCTTGCGTCAAAAATCCGGCTTTGACCAATTTTTCCTGAACGGGCTGAACAACGCCGCCCGTGCTTCCTTTTTTAACGCGCGCGTTTATCTGACGAATTGCGGCTTGCGTCGGCAGATCATAGACTCCGGTTTGGTTTAATAAAATATCTTTTTGAAATTCTTTCACGGCAGATTCGGTTTTCGGTCCAAAAATGCCGACTCCGGTTTTCTTTTGTTCGAGCGTCATATAACCCAAATCAATCAATTCATCCTGCAGGCTTTCGACCGCCGCGTCTTGATCGCCTTTTTTCAATTCAACCGTTTTATTGACATTCGCCGTGCCGAGCCGGAGAGCGACTTTGTGCGCCGCTTCCGCCGCCGTAATTTCGCCGTCGCCGTCCAAATCCAATCCGTCGTTTTGTTTATAAGCGGTCGTGCCTTTTTTGAATAAGACAAAATCAGTGCCTTTGCCAACCGCTTTTGGATACAAAACCGCCATATATGCGTCCTCAATAGATTTTAATTTTCCCTTAAAAGGCTTAAAGTGCGCCTCGACAAAATCTAGTTGGTCTTCCGCCGACATTTTCTCAAGTTTGGCAATAGTTGTTCCCAAACCTTCCGCGGTTTTTGCCATAAATTGTATCAATCCGGTTGCGCCGCTTTGCTTGTTTTTAACCTTTGGGCTAAATGTTGCGCCCGTTTCAAAACTCATAATCGCCATCAAAAAATTCGGATCAACCTTAATCCGTTCGGCAATTTTGGTAACTTTTTCTCTAAATTTTTCGGTCGTGTTCTCGATTCCCGGAACATTTACTAGATTTGGCATTTTGAAATTTTCCTCCACGATATTTTTTATAAAATAAAGACCGTTCAATATATATGGTGAAATATCGAAAAAAATTACATTTTTTGCCGAAGAATTTTGTTTTTTTTCAAAATTAACGTCAATCAAATTGACCTTTGCCGTACCTTTCCCGTATAATCGTAATTTTTCGACACGGCAAGCGATTTCTTGCTAAGATGCGAAGGAGATAATAAAACAATGAGTTACGCAATTATTAAAACAGGCGGCAAACAATTTGCGGTCGAAGAAGGACAAGTTTTGCGCGTTCCGACGCTCGAAGGAAAGACAGGCGACAAGATCAATGTTGACGCTTTGTTAACCGGCGCAGGCAAAGACGCGAAAATCGGCGGCGCAAGCATCGAAGCGACCGTTGTCGGACACGGACGCGCCGACAAGATCATCGTTTTTAAGAAAAAACGCCGCAAACAATATAAACGCAAACAAGGTCACCGTCAAAATTACACAGAAATCAAGATTGAAAAAATTTAGGAGGGTTTGCGATTTGCGATTTGCGATTTGCGATTGTTCTTAATCAATCCAAAATCCAAAATCTAAAATCCAAAATTGAATTATGGCTCATAAGAAAGGTGTAGGTTCATCAAGAAACGGGCGCGATTCGAACGCGCAGAGATTGGGTTTAAAAAAATTCGGCGGCGAAAAAGTCCTCGGCGGAAACATTCTGGCACGTCAGCGCGGCACGAAATGGAAGCCGGGCAAAAACGTCGGACGCGGCAAAGACGACACGCTGTTTGCGTTGATCGAAGGTTTTGTCAAATTTGAGAACAAAGGTCAAAAAGGTAAATTCATCAGCGTCTATGCCGAAGGCGCAAAAGAATTAGAACCGAAAGCGGCTTAGTAAATTTTACGCTTCTTACAAGTTTAGAAAAGATGCCGACATTGAAAACTAGTCAATGTCGGCATCTTTTCGTCTTTGATTTTCGCTGAGTTCTAAAATTAACCTTCCGTTTTTATCTAAAGAATAGCAAAATTTTTGAAAAAAATTTATAAAAATTCAGAGCGGTCTAAGATTGCATTTACGGACAAATTAAAACTGCCGCTCAAAAAAGTCATTAAAAAGGTAAAATCCGCCAGATTACTGATTTCACCAAGTTTTTTGACGACTGCGCGGTTCGGTTCGCTAACCGAAAGACGAACACGCTTCCAGATTATCAGACTGTTTTCAGTCTCGGCAAGTTCGGCGTAAAAAAGATAACCACGTGTTTGAAAATGTTTTGATAAATACTTGTCCGTCAACATTTAGAGTTTTTCGAAATCGTGAAATATATTGCGCGAGGTTGCTCTCTTTGATAAATGTATTCTGCCAGATCGCCGCCAACATCCTTTACTTTGTCAGAATTTCGCCGTTGTTTTAACCGGGTAGTTGCAGAATTTTAAACTCCTTGGTCGGCAAATGACTTGCGCCACCGTCGTCAAACAAAGTCTGCTCGAAAAGGTTAAGCATAATTTTTTCCGAAACTATAGATTTTTTCCCATTTTGAAAGTTCAAAAAATTCAAAAAATTCAAAAAAAGTTAAAGACTTTAAAGGCGTTGCGAGGCAATAATAAACCACAAAGGATGGGAAAAAAGCCGAAATCATAATCGAGATAGATGAAAAAGTTTTGCTGAATAACTCGTCGCCGAAATTTGAAGCATTTTGCCTTGAATGCAAACCAGTGGTTTGTATGAATTCAGTGGCGGCGATGCATCTGCAAATTTCCGAACGCCGGGATGAACTTACAAAATCTGTGATGTGAATAAAAATTATATGAACAAAGGAAATTTCAGCGCGAGAAATAAGGGAATTATGATGATTAATGAAGCCAAACAGCTCAAAGCAACATACGGGAACGCGTTTATGAAACAGATACTTTTCTTTCTTTTAGGTGTTTTAGCGTTTTTCCAGCCTGCCGTTTATGCACAAAGCATGGACACATTTGATCTCTCCACTTTCAAGCCGCCCGCCGCCTGGAAAAAGCAGGCATCTGAATCGGCTGTTCAATTCGTTAAGGAAGATGCGGCAACAAATGCTTCCTGTATTATTATCGTCTCTAACGCCGTCCCGGGCACAAATGATTCCAAAGAGAATTTCAAACTTGCCTGGGAAAACGTGATCAAAGGTATGGTCAATGTTTCGACCGCGCCGGAAATGCAGCCCGTTGTGAAGGCGGACGGATGGGAGGCGCAGACCGGTATTGCGCCGTTTCAAACCGACGACGGCAGTATCGGCGGGGTTGTAATGCTCGTAACTTCAAGCGGTTACGGAAAAATGGTGAATATAATCATCATTACCAACACCCAGGAATATGAAAAAAATATTACCGATTTCTTAGAATCAGTCAGCTTTAAAAAGCCTCCGGGCGAAACCGTTAAAACGCCGGAAAAAACTAAACCTGTTCAAACGACTTCAGCCAATCCCGCAAATCCGGGCAATTTTCAATTTTCGACGACCAATTTCGACGACGGCTGGACAAGCACGGTTCAGGAAGACTGGGTTCAAGTTACAAAAGGCGCAACCCGCGTTCTGATTCATTATCCGAACAAGCAAGCCGATGATTACAATCCGGTATTACTCGACGGACTGAAAAACGCCTGGGATATTCTCGTCGCCCCGAGATACAGTTCCGCTACCAATTTTGAGTTTAAACCGATTCAAGACTGGCAGTCGGTCGAATTTGCCGAGGCTGATATGATCGAAAAAGGAACGGGCAAAACGGTTCAC
>JBGTIH010000157.1:0-1977 GCA_041745765.1 Pyrinomonadaceae bacterium
GGTAGCGATGTTCGTGATCAATTCCTGAATCAAAACCGTTTTGCCAACGCCCGCCCCGCCGAACAGACCGATTTTTCCGCCGCGTTTGAACGGCTGGATCAAATCAATAACTTTGATTCCCGTTTCAAACATTTCGAGTTCGGTTGATTGCTCGTCAAACGAAGGCGCGTGTCTGTGAATCGAAGCGCGTTCCGTGGCATTTACTTCACCGAGTTCGTCAACCGAATCGCCGATGACATTCATTACGCGCCCCAAAGTCGGAATACCGACCGGCATCGTGATCGAACTGCCCGTGTCGGTAACTTTCATTCCGCGAACCATACCGTCGGTCGGAAGCATCGAAACCGCTCGAACGCGACTTTCGCCTAAGTGCTGTTGGACTTCAACAATCACGTCAATCGGCGTTTCGCTGTCAAAACCTTCCGAAGTAACGCGCAAAGCCTGATAAATCGGCGGTAAATAATTTCCTGAAAATTCTACGTCAATGACCGGACCGATAATCTGCACGATTTGCCCAGTTTGCACGTTTTCATTAGCCATTTTTAATAAACTCCTAAAATATTTATATCTAAAAAAAGGTGTGATAACAAAGGAAAGAGATTAACATAATGAAGCGTATAATGGCAAAGTGGGCTTGTGAAAATTTACAGTTGTAAAAGTATTTCGCTGGTTTTAACTTTCAGAGTTTCTTTGTTTAACAAAAATTTTTATACTGGAATCTATGAAATGGCTAAGCGGAATTTTTGCGGTCGGCGCGTTTGTCGTGCTTTATGTTTTCGAGAAAAAAAGACCTTTGCGTGATCAAGTTGAATTAAAAGAAATTGGCACTTTGCGAAATCTGGCGATCGCTTCGACGGCTGGTTTGGTGATCAATTTTCTGGAAAAGCCTGTTGCCGAAAAACTCTCGAAATTCGTCGAAGAAAAAAATTTCGGCATCTTAAAAATCTTTAAACTGCCAAAGTTTTTAGAAACCGCGCTTGCCGTCATTTTGCTCGATTATACGCTTTATTTGTGGCACGTTTTAACGCACAAACATCCCTTTTTATGGCGTTTTCATCAGGTTCATCACGCCGATTTGGATTTAACCGCTTCGACCGCGATTCGCTTTCATTTCGGCGAAATAACGATCTCGGTCATTTTCCGCGCCGGACAGATTTTGCTCATCGGAGTTTCGCCGAAGGCTCTCGAAATCTGGCAAAACCTCTTAATTTTAAGCGTTTTGTTTCATCACTCAAATATTAATTTATCGAAAGATTTTGAAGAAAAGTTAGAAAAATTTATCGTAACCCCGCGCCTTCACGGCATCCACCATTCGGAAAAACAGGATGAAATGGATTCAAATTGGTCAAGCGGTTTAACCCTTTGGGATTTTCTGCACGGAACTTTTCGCAATGATATTCCGCAAAACGAAATCCGGATTGGTGTTTCAGGTTATGATACAAAACAAAATGTAACGCTTGGAAAAATGCTGATCGAACCTTTCATCTGCGAAGAATCGAAGGAAATTATCCCCAGATGAACACTGATAGGTTTTAATTTATTTCTGATTTACGTGAATTCCTTTAAAATTTCCTGTTTTAAATCAAATAAAAACCTGTGTCCAGAGTTTTCCTATATAAATAAATTCCGTAAGCGGACAGAATAATTTTAAGTCGGAGCGCGGGCATCTCTGCCCGATGCCGTTCGGGGCGAAGCAAGAACGGCGAAGGCGTTGGTTCACCTAAAATTTTTCAGATAATCTAAGTGTTGCGCCTGTTCTCGCAAAGCCTCGAACACGCGCGCGGGCAAGATGTCCGCGCTCCGATTTTTTCAAATTGTTTTTGTCAATTTACTTAACTGAAGCCTGTGCATAATTCATAATCTTACTCTCAAGCGGGCATTTTCAATCAGTTCTTTGATAATCGCCGGATTCTTTCCGGCTTTAAAATTATTGAGCCAACAAACTTGATAAGTCCAGATGCTTGCTAGAATAAAAGC
>JBGTIH010000158.1:0-18925 GCA_041745765.1 Pyrinomonadaceae bacterium
AACATATTTTCCGTGATACATTTAAGCAGTTTAGGACTAAAATGAACACGAGTTGAAGTCTAGAAATCGAAAAATGGCTGTAACTAATCAAATATCAATGGCTTACAGCTGTAAAAACTTTTTTAACTGGACACTAATGAATTCCAATAATTCTGAAGTAACGCCGCCGCAACAAACGGTTGATACAACTTATCCGACTAATCTGGATGGTATTGTGAGAAACGTTACAACCTGCAATCAGCTTCAATTGACTCTGGATGCCGCACAACCGGGCGATACCGTTAGTTTGTCGCCGTCGCTTGCCTGCATCGGTAATTTTACTTTAGAAAATAAATCCAATCCGAATAATAAATGGATTGTAATTCGTTCGGCGAGTACGGAATTCGACGCAAGCGGCATGCTTAGAGCAGGTAACAGAGTAAACGGAGAAAATTCTTTGCATACTCAGGAAATGCCAAAACTTTATACGAACAACAACTCTCCGGTTTTGGAAATCGAAGAAGGAGCTGATTATTACCGGATTGTCGGTATTGAAATCGGAACCGACCCGAACTGTTCGTCCGGCTGCAGTGATGTAACAGGAGGATTAGTAGTATTAACAGAATCAACCAATCAGGTTCATCACATTACGATTGACCGGTGTTATATTCACGGAAGATTAACCTCATCAAGCCCGAATATAAAACGTGCCATATCTTTGCAGGGCAATAATCTTGCAGTAATTGATTCACATATTTCAAAAATAATTGCCAGACCTGGCACTTTCCAAAATCAGGCTATCGGGATCTGGAGCGGAAGCGGTCCGATAAAAATAGAAAATAATTATCTTGAAGCATTAGCTCAAAATATTCTGATCGGCGGCGCAACTCCCGCAGGAGGAGAAACTATTAAAGACATTGTTATCAGAAGAAATTATTTTCATAAAAGCGATGCTCTTTATCTGGAATTCGGGTGCAACACTGACTTTACTTCGTGTCCCGGGTTTCCTCCGACCAATGGAATTGAAATTAAAAGAGGAATAAGAGTTCAGATTACGGAAAATTTCTTTGACCAAACATTGGCAGGCGTGTTCATAAAAGTTACTGCTGATAATGGCTGCATAAACTGCATTGCGGAACACATAAATGTTGAAAACAATAAGTTTAAAAATGTCAGACACGCGTTTAATGCGATTGCCAGCGAAGGAAGCAGCGGAGGACCCAACGGAACGGCTCAAAACCCGAATCACATCACCGTTAAAAACAATCTTTCTTATTTTACGGATACGTCGGGAAATACTGTTAAAGGATATACGGGGACTTACGGAATCAGCGGAAGAAATGATATTCCGGATTTCAAGATTATTCATAACACTTACGAATCGGACCATGCTTTTTGGGGAACTTATATACCTTCAAATTTGTTTAATTTTGAAATGAGGGATAACATTTTCGAGAGGCGCTATTACGGTCTGGGCGGCTATGAAGGGACTCCCCAATTGAACATGACTTTGTTTCCTTATACTTTCAGGAAAAATGTTCTGGTCAATAATTCCCAGGGAACGGATCAGGAGTTTCCTGATTCAGCTTTTACAAAAGGTTATCCCTGCACTTCAATAGATAGTTTCTGTACTGAAATCGGAACATATATTTCCTCCGGTTGGGATTCGGCAGGAACCGATGGTGATACGGTAGGTTTTCAAATCGGTTCGTTGGCTTCAAGAAGAGCCGCCGGAAATTATCGCTTAAGTTCTTCCAGTTCTTATCATAATGCAGGAACCGACGGAACGGATATTGGCGTAAATCAAAATGTTTTAGATCTTGCTACATACGGATCAGTTACAGGTATCTGGCAAAGTGCTTATCCCGGTCCCAATGCTTCGACTGTTCCCGGTATAATCGAGGCGGAAAACTTTGACAATGGCGGTCCGGGTGCTGCTTATACCGATAATTTCGGAACAACCGGCAGCAGTTCGTATCGTTCTAATCCGGTTGAGGCAGTCGATATCCGGTCAGATTCAAAGGCAAGCAACGGTTATGAAATATTCGAAGCGGCGGCAGGAGAATGGTATGAATATACGATAAATGTGCCGACTGCCGGAAAATACGATCTTAGCGTCAGATACGCCAATGAATTTAGCGGCGGAAAAATTCGTATCGAAATAGACGGAGTTGATGTAACGGGGCAAATGACGGTTGGCTACACCGGTGGATGGACGGTATTTCGCCGCGTTACAAAAAAGAATGTCGCATTATCTGCCGGAACACATACTTTAAGGCTTATAATGGATGCGAATTCAACTGGCGGATGCAATTGTGTTGTTGCCGATATTGACTCTATCTTGTTTACTCCGACACCTTTTGATTTTGATGGCGACGGTTTATCCGATATTTCAGTTTTCCGCTCTTCAAATAATACTTGGTATTTACAACAAAGTACAGGAGGTTTTTCATCAATAACCCCGCCAAATCCGCCATTTTCAACTTCAGGCGATACGCTTGTTCCGGGTGATTTTGATGGCGATGGAAAAACTGACATTGCTCATTGGAATTCCGGTACGTGGAATATACTAAAGAGTTCAAATAGTACTACTCAAACAATTTCGTTCGGCTCATCGGGCGATATTCCGAATCCCGCTGATTATGACGGCGATGGTAAAGCGGATGCGGCTGTATTCCGACCTTCTACAGGTGTCTGGTATATCCTTAATTCTTCCGATAGTTCAGTAACCATTACCTCGTTCGGTACAACCGGAGATAAGCCTGTTGCGGCAGATTATGACGGCGACGGCAAAGCGGACATTGCTATTTATCGTCCAAACGGCATATCTGGCGCGGAATGGTGGCTCAATCGATCAAGTGCGGGAGTAGTTACTTATACCTTCGGGATAAATACAGATAAAGCCGTGCAAGGCGATTATACCGGCGACGGAAAAGCGGATGTTGCTGTTTGGCGACCGTCAAACGGAAATTGGTATATCCTGAGAAGCGAAGACTCGTCCTTTTATTCATTCCCATTCGGGGTATCAACCGATATTCCAACTCCCGGTGATTATGATGGCGACGGATTTGCTGACGCAGCGGTCTTCAGACCATCTAACATTACCTGGTATTTGCAGCAATCGACCTCAGGCTTTACGGCAGTCACATTCGGATTATCAACTGATACGCCGATTCCATCTGTTTATGTTCGTTAAGACCTAAAATGAAGGCAGTTAATTAAATTAACCGCCTTCATTTTCTACAATTTCATTGTAAAGATTCAGAACTGCTTCGATATTGCTTTTATCATCAGATTTTTCGGCAATTGACGGATATTTTTTGCCGGATAGTTCTTTGATCTTGTTAATCAATGATTCTGCGTCTTCGATCGGAATTAAATTAACGCCTTCGGGGCGCATTCCGTTATCGGTGGCGATAACGGGTGTGTCTAAAAACAAGGCTTCGCGGACGGCAATGGCATCGCCGTCGAATTTTGTCGTCCGCAAGAGAATATCGGCTTTTTTTATTAAATGAAGCGTGATTTTATGTTCGACATCGCCCGCCAGAAAAATCCGTTCGGAGTATTTCTTTCCGGCAATCGCTTGTTTCAAGTCATTTTCCAGACTTCCCGAACCGACGATCATCAAACCGGCGCCGGGCAATTTTTCCAGCACCTTTTCCATCGCGTCAATCTGCATAAACAGATCGTATGTATCTTCCAACAGACAAACCGCCAGCAGAAACGGCGAATGCTTTTCGGCAAAATCTTTCAGCATTTGCGGAATTTCGACCGATTTGTCAGGATTTTGGAGAACGAACGGATAGATCAGATGAATTTTTTTTCGTTTTACGCCGAATTTCTCGAACATTTCGATCATCAGCGGATTGACGACGATTATTTTGCTAAACGTCCGAAAAACCGAAGCATCGCGTGAAAAGCGGTTCGCCGTTTTGACATTTTCAAGCGCATAGCCGCCCGAATGAAAGGTCAAGAGGCTTTTGCCGCGTCCGAAAAAAGCGCAAACTGCCAGAAAAGCCAGCACCCGCAAAGGAATTTCTCCGCCAACGTGTACGTGCAAAACATCATATTTCAAATCTTTCAGCAATTTGATCAGATCTTTCGGCGTTCGCGGATGAAAGACATTAGGTTCGGGCGTAATTTTAGAACTTTTTGCCGTCGCAATGATCGAACAAAGATGTCCGTTTTTTAACAATTCTTCCCGAATCGCCAGCATATTACGATGAATCCCGCCCTCGGGCGGCGGATAAGGTCCGAGTTGTAAAACGTGCATTTTTATTTAGCCTAAAATCTCGTTTAAGTTAAACTCGCAGGGTTTTCCCGTCCTGACCGATTCCAGGATCAGCAAACATCCAAGCGTCGCACGGGTTCCGTCAATCGCCGTAATTTCGGTTTCCGCGCCATTTTTCAGACTTCGGACGAAAGATTCGAGTTGTTCCCTGTAGCCTTTGTCGGCGAAAAACTTGCTTCGCCCTTCGCGTTTCTTTTTCTTGGTAACGATGCGTTTGAAATCTTCGCTCAAGACACTCACGCCCGGCGCGAAAACTTCGACCATTTCGCCGCCCGAAGATTCGCTGCCGACGACCGTGTATATAAAATTGCCGATCGAACCGTCGGCAAATTTGAGCGTCGCCGCGACATTATGTTCGCCGAAACCGTAAGCCGAAACCGAAACGGGTTCGCTCTCCAGCATCCAGTACATTAAATCTATAAAATGACAACCTTCGCCCAAAACGACTCCGCCCTGCGCTTTTTCCGCCGCCCAGCCGTTTTCGATGCCCGGCGAATTCATTCTGGTTGAAATGACCAACGGAGAATTCCGCTTGGCGATTTCGCGTTTCATCTCTACATAATACGGCGCGAAACGGCGATTAAAGCCGACCATCAGACGCTTGCCGTTTTCCCGCACGGCTCTGTAGATCGCCTGACATTCTTCGATCGTAATCGCCATCGGTTTTTCGATAAAAACGTGTTTTCCGGCATTCAGCGCGTCAATCGCCTGCTGGGCGTGTTCCTTATGACGGCTCGAGATCAAAATCGCGTCAACGTCCGCGTCACCCAAAAGCTGCTCGTAATCGGAAGTGCTGTATTTCGCGCCGAAACGCATCGCGTAGGCTTTGCCCTGCGCGCCGCGATTTGAATAGACGGCGTGCAGATTCGCGCCCGGAATTTTATTGATCGCCGGAAGATGCGCCCATTTTGCCAGGTTTCCCGCGCCGACCAGTCCGAATTTTATCTCGTCTTTCTGAACGGGCGCGGAATTAACGACGATTTTGCGCGTCGGTTTAAAGGATTCAATCGCGTTTTCCGATTCATTGACCGGATATTTCAAAACGACCGCCAAAGTCGAACTTCCGCTTTCGCCCATAATCAGATCATAGGCTTGCGGCGCGGCTTCGAGCGCGAATTCGTGCGAAATCAGCGGCTTGACATTTACTCTGCCGACCGCCATCAGCCGCAGAAATTCTTCCATATTACGGTTTTCCGTCCAGCGCACGTAAGAAATCGGGTAATCGATTCCCTGTTTTTCGTAACTCGGATCATAACTTCCCGGACCGTATGCGCGCGAAACCATAAAACTCAGTTCCTTGACATACATTTCGGCTCGCGGAATCTCGATCGGACACGCACCGACCATCACCACGCGACCTCTGTCGCATGCCATCGAAACCCCGTCTTGAAGCGGTTTCGGCGATTTTGAAGCCGCCGCGACGATGACGCAATCCGCGCCGCGCCCGTTCGTTAGGGCTCTAACTTCCGAAACGGTTGTGCCGCCGGCGATCAGACCGAAATCCGCGCCGGTTTCCTTTGCCAGATCAACCCTTGATTTATCCAGATCAATGGCGATCACCACGCCGCCCTGACATCTGACGAGCTGCGACACGAGCTGCCCGACCAAACCCAGACCGATCACAGCGACCGTATCGCCGACGTTTATTTCCGAAAGCCGTACGGAATTCATCGCAATCGCGCCGAGCGTCGTAAAACAGGCTTCCTGAAACGAAACCGCGTCGGGAACGCGGGCGATCAGATTGCGCCCGACATTGATCGTTTCGCCGTGTCCCGTGCCTTCGCCGCCGTAAGCGACGCGCTGACCGATCTTCAAATCCGTAACTTTTTCGTCCTTGTCGATAATTATTCCGGCGCCCGAATAACCAAGCACGGCGTAATCTTTAAATTTCGCGCGAATTTCGTGAAAAGTGCTGACCGGATCGGTTTTCATCATCACGTTCCAGACCGTTTGCAGATGCGACGGATTATCGGCAACTTCCTTGACGATGCTTTCGGTATGAATATCGGCGGTTTCCGTGCCGCTCGAAATAAGCGAATAAAACGGGCAAACCAAAACGTGATTTGACGCGGGCATCGGATCGGCAACCTCGTCAACAATAATTTCCTTTAAACCTTTGCGAATAACTTGTTTCATATTTTTTTTGATTTTGAAATGGTGTAAAAATGGCGGGTGAGCCGAGATACTATTTCATTCTAAACGATTTACACGGATTTGAGCAAGACTTACCGGAATGAATCATATAATTTCAGAGTTTTGGAAAGCTGAGCATTGAGTGAAAATTTTTCTTCGACGATTTTTCTGCCTTTTGCGCCGAAACTTTGCGCTTTTTCCGTGTCGCTCAAAAGTTCGATCAAACGATTTGCCAGAGTTTCGTCATCGTCCGAGACAATTAAAAATCCCGTTTCGCCTTCGATAATCGCTTCGCTTGCGCCGCCGACATTTGTTGCAATAACAGGCTTTCCCGCCGCCATATATTCCAGAATCGAATTGGAAAAGCCTTCGGCGAGTGATGTCAGAGTGCAGATATCTGAAACGGATAAAAGTTCGGGAATATGCGCGCAACGCCCGATAAAATGTGTATTTTCTTCGATTTTCAAATCCTTTGCCAGATTTTCCAGAGTTTCTTTTAATTCGCCTTCTCCGGCAAGTATGAAATGCGCGTCCGGGTATTTTTGCAGAACCTTTCGGGCACCGCGCAGAAACATCGGCTGATTTTTTACCTCGTGGCGCAAATTTGCCACGAGCGTGATAAATTTTATTTTTTCATCGCCCGGCAAACCGAGCATTTCGCAAATCTCGCGGCGATCTGTTATTTTCGGCGTGAGTCTTTCCGGATCGAGACCATTGTAAATTACTTCGATCTTTTTTTCGGAAACGCCTTCAGTAATCAGATAATTTTTAACCGCTAAAGAATTGGCGACGATCGCAGTTGACGCTCTAAATGATTGTCTTTCAATAATTATCTGCGCTTTGCTGCGCATTCCGCCGGTTTCGCGTTTGGCGGCGATGCGAACCGGAACACGTGCTAAAAAAGCCGCCGACATTCCGAAAATATTTGTATAGAAATCGTGTGTCTGGACAACTTTTATTTCATTCACGCGGATAAATTCCGCACATCTTCGCACTTGTTTGATAAAATTCAGATCGAAAAAGCTATCTAACTTAAATTCGGGAATTTTCGTAAAGCCTGAATCTTCGATTTCTCCGCGCAAAACGCCCTCGTCGTTCAATGCCGCGATAAAAACATTGCAAGTTTTATCCTGATGCAAAAGCCGTGTCAATTGAACGGCTTGGCGTTCCGAACCGCCTTGATGAAAACTTCCGATCAGCTGCAAGATGTTTGATTTCATTGATGATAAGTCAGAAAATTTGGAGGTTTTAGTCCGGCAAAGAAACGCTCAGAACGGTTTCCGAGGTTCGCACATTTAGTTGATTGCCGAAGCGTCTGGCGGTGGCAAAATCAAATTTTTTCGGATGATTCAAAATTTCTCTGCCGGCAAGCGAAAAATGTTTTCCGCCGATCAAAACAAATTCTTCCGGCAAAGAATCCGCTGCGCTCAGACGCGCCCAGAGAAAGTTAAAATCCGTATTGAAAAATTCGGTGCGGACGATTTTTTCGCCGTCGCTGAAAACGAGTAAATCTATATAATCACGATATTTAACAACAAACGCGCGTCCGTTTATAACATCGATTTCAAACACTTCGGGTTTGGAAAACTCTTTTTCTTCAGGTAAGAAAAATGTAAAAAATTCCTGATTTCCCCTGCCGCTTGAAGAAAAACACATTTTTTTTGTTTCGATGCGTGAGCCGTATTTCTTTGAAACAAAAGAGTTTCGGCTTTTCCATTTGCCGTTGTCGCCGACAGTAAAAAGCCGCATTCCGGCGTTTTCGGCGGAAAATTCATGAACAAATGATTCGCCGTTTTCCATAATTTCAATTTGCGGAGAGGTTTCGGCATTAAAAACAAAATTCAAATCATAGCGATGGTCGCCGGCAGTCTTTACAAAATCGCGCATTATCGAATAATCGTTTTTTAGGAAAAGAATGCTGCGCGTATGAGTTGCCGGAGATTTTTTTAATTTTCTGTAACCGATATGCGAGCCTTCGAAAAAATCGAAGCGCGGCTGACTAATCCATTTATTTAATTTTGCTTCGGCTTTTGTCATCCAACTGAATTTTCCGCCCGGTTCGGATTGTGATTTTCCGTCAATTATCAAAGTATTATGCGCTTCCGTAGTGCGAAACCGATTTCGTAAAATTTCCGATTCGTGATACGTATAAGTTCCGGCATCGGTTAAAATTGAATCGCCGCCGATTGCCAGATCAATCGCCAGCGCGTCGGCGTGTCCGTGTCCGCCATTTTGATAGCCGAGTGCGCCGCAATCTACGAGCAGATAATTGTCCGTTTCGCCCCAACCATCGCGCATCACGAAATAACCGCTGTCGGGAAAGGCAAAGGATTCCTTTGCGGGCTGTTTGGCTTCGATCCGGTCGAATCTTTCCAAACCGTCAATGCCGAAAAGCCAGAGCGTTTCTTCAAAGAAATCTCCGCCGACAAATTTATAATCGCTGCGACCGAAAAGCACCGCACCGTTTGAAAGACACGCCCGAAAATCATCGGAGCGGGCATTTCCGTGCGGTAAAAGCTGTCCGCCGTCATCGTCGCCGATCAGCGGAATAGTTCCGTCGGGACGCGTCAGATACATCAGAAAATTAAATAGTAATTGGAGTTTTTTGGTTAGTTTTTCCTTCAAATGTTTTGGCGTTTTTCCGTTGTTCAAGGTTTTTAGAATAAAAAAATGCGTGTAAAAATCGGTTGTGTAGCGATGATACCAGGTTGTTTGTTCAAAATATCCGCCGTCGGGCAAAATCTGGCGGTCGAGTTCGGCGAACAAAATTTCCTCACCGAGTTTGCACCAATGCGCGGCGCGTTTGAAAAACGGAAACTGCGTGCCGAGATAATATAGACCGAGAGCTTCTCCCGTCAGATGCGTGTTCGGACTGTAATATGTCGAGAGATATTTTTCCAGATGTCTGCCGTGCAAATGCAGAAATTTCAAGGCTTTTTGAAACAGTTCGGGCGTTAAACTTTTTGACTTTCTAAAGAAATTTAACGCCCAAATCCACGAAATCAAGCGAAAGGCTACTTCCAGACTGCTTAACCAATTGATGCCGATTCCGGGCGGATTCGCTTCCATCCACGAGTCGAGATGCGCGACAAAAGTTTCCGCGTATTTTTCATCTTCAGTCAAACCGTAAGCGATGCCGAGCGTGAAAAAATGCTGATGGCGATTGAGTTCCCATATATTTTTTTTATCGCCGGTTTCGTCGGTTGAGAGTTCGTCAAACTGTTTCCAATGTTTCAGCGGGGAGCGTTTGCCGGAAATCGGCTCAAAATGCCAATCAACCGGATTTCCGAAATCAAGTTGGTTATAGCCGAGCAAATCGAATTTTCCTTCAACCAGATTGTCGGCTTTTTCCAAGACATCTTTAGTGCTTTTGCTGCCGAATCTTTCGCGGTAGACTTCGAAAATATCGTCTTCGCGGCGCAAAGACGGGAAAAAACTGTATTCGGAGTGTTCAAAAAACTTTTTAAGCAAATCTTCGGCATTTATTTCTAATTTATTAAAAGCGATTTTATCAATCAGATTGAAAAAGTCTTCGTCCGTCGGCAATTTCCCGCTCAAACCGACCTGTTCGGCATAAACGGAAAAAACTTGTTCGCTTCGCGTGCGAATCTCAGACCAACTTCTGCCTTTGATTTTTCTTAATTTTTCAAGCGGGTTTGTCATTGCTTTTGTAGACCTTATCAACCGTCTCCGATAATTTTTTAATTCTCGAAAAACCCTCAACGAAAATTAAACATCTTATTTTCATACACTTCTTTGGAAATCCAATCACACGCTTTATTTGCTTCTTTCAAAGTTTCAAGCATAGCGGAATGTTGGATTGTCAGGTGTGTGTGTTTGATATTTGCAATCAATTTCATACGTTCAAGTATAAAAAAAAGAAGTGTATAGTCAAGTTTGTATTCGGCTGACAACGCCAGCACACCAAAAGGCTCGCGCACTAACTTATGGTGTGAGTCAGAGAGCCTCAAATCACCTTGACTGTATTCGGAGATTTATAAGACGAAATATTTATAACTTATGTTACGGAGTTTGACATTTTTTGCGGCTATGCCGCTTGATGTGCGAAAAGGCTGTGCCTTTCCGTATGTTTTCCCTTGAAATTGAGGCTCTGCCTCCACTTTTGCCGAATGTTCGAAGCGTAGCCTCTCACCAATCGGGTGAAACTTATCGGAAAGGCACAGCCTTTCCACACATCAGCGGGCATAGCCCTTAAAAACGATTTTTTGCGTAACATCAGTTTATAAAGGTAAAACGCTTGACTCTGCACCGATTTGCTGTGTCTGTTTGTGTTCGAAGGTGATGTTAGAGTTATCGGTTTTGACCTGTCCGTTGCCGTCTGTGCCGTTTGATTTTGAATGATGCCATTCCGCAACTACGCCAATTGCTTGTGGAACTTCGCCGATTGAAAAGAGCGGAAATTCGCCGCGATTTTCCCGCATTTCTGCACGGATGATTTCGGTTGCGGGTTCGTCAATTGATAAATCCGCATTCAAAACTACGCCGTAGTCGCTTTTTGCTTTTTCAATTGAAACTAAACCGTTTCGCACATCTTTGAAAACATTCTCGCTCGGACGGTCAAACGGGTCTTTCCAACCGCCGCCGCCCGCAGTACGATAAATCAAAACATCGCCTTTTTTTACGGAAACACGCGAGATTTTTGACGGTAGATTTTCACGAGTTCCGTCCGTCCGAATCAATTCCTTAGTGGATTTTGCACCCGGCAAACCGCCCATAATTCCCCACGGAACGGAGCGTTCGCGGTCATCGTGAATCGCAATTTCGCCGTCAACATCAAAGCGATAAACTTTGTGAACCGCATTTCCGCCCCGATGAAATCCTGCTCCGCCCGTGTCAATTAAACTGCCATATTCCATCACAGTAATCGGATAATAACTTTCGAGATATTCGGTCGGAATATTTTCAAAAAGAGGCCACCAAGAATGTGCGTCCATTCCATCGCCTATCGGTCTGCCTGGAATGCCGCCGTAAGTAATCTCCATCAAGTGAAAAAACTCACCGGATTCGTCGTGTCCATTGTAGAGAAGATACGGCGAAGTTCCGTAACCGGCGGCGGTTGAAAGTTCCGGCGCACCTTTGCCGAGCGCACCGCCAAGCACATCAAACAAACGAGTTAGCGCGTGTGTCCGGCAACCGAGTGCGGCGGGAAATTCGGGATTGAGCAAAGATTTTTTCGGAATTGTAACGTGAAGAAGCGGATAAAATCCGTCGTTGAAAAGAATTTGCGGATCAAAAACCATAATCAAATAGACACCGATAAACATTTTGAACATTTCTTCGTTCAGATAAAAATTTATCGGTCCCGGTGCTTGCGGGTCTGTGCCTGTCCAATCAAAATAGGCTTCGTGTCCTTTGCGATAAATCGTCAGCTTCATTTTATACGGACCGTTTCCGCGTCCGTCGTCGTCAATATAATCTTCAAATTCGAGCGGAGTTTCCGGAAGACACATCACAATAAGTTGTTTCATGGCATCGTGCGTTCGTTGTAATAAATCTTCTAAACCTTGAATATAAACGTCTTTGCCAAATCTTTCGCACATTTCTTTGACTCGTTTATCGGCGGTGCGACAAGCCGCGACGATTGCCATCAGATCGAAATAGTTCATCGTCGGAACGCGCGAATTTGCCAGAATCGTGTCGAGCAAATCTTCATTTAACACGCCGCCCGCAAATAATTTGACCGGCGGAATGCGCGTTCCTTCGCCGAAAATCGTGTCGGCATCGGTCGGCAAACTGCCCGAAACAGGTCCGCCCATATCAATCGTATGCCCGAATTGCGAACCCCAACCGACAAGCTCGCCTTCATAGAAAATCGGCATCAAAACCATCCAATCGTTGATGTGCGAAATCGCGCCGCCGCACGAATACGGATCACTGACGAGAAAAACATCGCCCTCATTTACGCCGCGTTTCCAATTCGCCAGGAAACCGTTGATGTATGAACCGAACTGCCCGACGACCATTCGACCGTCAGGATGGCAAATCATCGGAAAACCGTCGTGTTGTTCACGAATTACGGGCGACATCGCCGAACGAAAAAGCACCGAATCCATTTCTTCCCGCGCATTTCGCAGAGCGTTTTCGATAATATCTAATGTGATTTTGTCTATTTCCGGCATAGTATTTTTACCTCATTTTGTCTTGTTTTTTACAAACTTCAAATTTATTTTGTAAGAAAGACTGATCTTCCATTTTCAGAACCGAAAGCCGTTTTTTCATTATTTAAATAACCGGAAAAGTTCGGTCGTAATGCCGAAAACAAAACTTCTTCCCGGTGCAGGGGCGTTTTGAAAATGTTCCCAGAAAAGTTTGTCCGTGAAATTTTCGATGCCGGCATTGAGCGAAACGCGGTAACGCTCGGTGCGCCAATTGTAGCCAGCTTTAATCGTGTGTTTCGTAAATTCGTTCAAAGAGGCTGCTGTGCCGAAATTAACAAGCGTTGTGCCGTTGATAAATGTCGGATTTACTCTCGTTACACGCGCTTGATGACGAAATGAATATTCGGCAAAAATTCTGCCCGAAGTATCGGTAAAACTCGCACCGCCGATCATCCGAAACGGAGTAATGTTGCCGAGCGGAACGTCTTCTCTCGAACCCGTTAATTTAATCGGCGTGTCGGAGCGGTTGAAAACCTGATCAATAATAAAAAGTTCGAGTGCTGTCGGCGATTTGTTTGTACCGCGTAAAAGCCCGAAACTGATGAACGGATTAATACTTCCCAGACTTCCGAGCGGAAGACTGACTTCGCCTGTTCCTTCATAACCGGAAATTCTACTTTCAGCTTGATTTACACGCGCATTATAATTGATCAAAGCCCGACCGGGAGCGCATCCGAGAAATGGAAAGCCTAAACCCGGCAAACCCGCCGCGGGAAGCGTGCAAATGTTTCCGGAATCGGGGCTTCGGAAAATAATCAGATTTTCCAGATTGTTGCGAAAATAACCGAACGAAGCGTTATAGCGGTTTCCTTGAAGTTTTATGCCGACATCGTAGTTTTTGCCTTTTTCCGGTTCGAGATCGGGACTTCCGGCGACGAACGCATAAAATCCGGCAATTCCCGTATTAAAGTTGCGGAGTAAATATCTTTCGGTCAGCGAAGGTTCGCGGTAGCTCGTGCCGTAGCGGAAATAAGGATTTACGCCGTAAGGCAAACGGAAAACAATTCCGAAATTTCCGGTCATTGTTGTGGTGTCGGTTTTTGCATCGCCGGTTCGGTTTGCCAAACTTATTAAATCGGGAACGCTTGAAACGTGCGTAGCCAGAGTTCCGGGATTATTTTGCAAAATCGGCAGAGCCGTGCTGAGAATCAAAAATTCTCTGCCAAGTGGAAATTCTGCCGAAGGCGAAGCGGTTGTCCGCCAGTTATCCCAACGTAGACCGCCGGTTAGACGAAACCAACGGATGCGGTCGAATTCGGCTTGGAAAAAGAAGGCGCGGTCGTTGTATTTCGTATTCGGCGCACTTGCTCCGCAGGTGCGCGTCGGCAAAGTCGTTCCGCATCCGGCAGCACCTATATTTGGTTGATTCAGGTCGCCGTTTAAGAACGGATAATTAATAAAATTGTCTGTCGAAGAATCTTCCAGATTTTGTACGCCGGTCGTTACAAAAAATCCGGCAAATGGTGCAAATGTCGCCTGGGCATCTACATTTGTGGTCGTGATCGTATTTTGATTACTGGTAAATGTGCTGACTCTGAAAACTGATGGATTGCCCGTAAAAATCGGCGAAGCCGGCGCAGTTTGATTCAGATAGCTGCCGCCGTTGAGATTGGCGTAATCGTTTTGCGCTTGCGGAAAACTCAGTTTTTGCCGATAAAAATTAACTGAAACCCGCGGAATATATCTAACCAAATCAAGCCCTTCGTAGCGGAGAGCGAATTTGTCGTATGAACGAAACGGGTTGAATCTGTCCTGCGTTTCATATGGCGGACCTGAAAAAGCATCACCCAGAGAGCTATGTGAACTGTCTATATAGCGACCGCGAAAATTATGCTTCTCCGTCGGATACCACCATAAATCGAATTGCATATTTGAACCGTGTCCTTGTCCGTTTAGGATTTCTCCACGCGCCGGAACGCTGAAAATCGGAAATCCGTTTGCCGTATTTCTTGAAAAAACTCCGGTTGCAGGATTCGGCAATCCGGTCGGAATCGTCGTGTAAAATTGTCCGATCTGCAAAACTTCCTGAAGTGTAATCGCCTGATTGCCGATCTTGTAATTGGCATTGCGGAAAAGAGAACCGCTTGCCCGAAAAGCAACTTGCGGATTACTGATATTAAAAACCGCATTGCCGCGCCGGAGTGCGCCGTTGCTCGAATAATTCCCGTCAAAACGCATTCCGATAAGCATACCGTCGGCGGGACGCGTCGGACCTTTGGTGACAAGATTAATCGTTCCTGCCAAACTGTCCGAACCGTAAAGACTCGAACCTGCGCCGGCAACGACCTCCGCCGCTTCGAGCTGTGTTACATCAATGATCGAAGGCGAAAGCCCGGTTTGCAAATCCGTCCGCGAATTGTTGAGCCTCTCACCGTCAATGACGATTAAAAGCCGTGAAGAATCTAAACCGCGCAGACGCGGGCGTTCTCGTGCCGGATTAGTTTCGCGGACAATTAAATTCGGAGCGCGTTCGATTGCTTCAAAGGTCGAGCGCGGACGCTGGCGTTCGATTTGTTCAGCCGTTGCAACCGTTACGGTTTGCGGAACTTCGGCGGCGACTCGTCCCTGACCTTTTCCGGCGGTAACGGTTACAACATCTTCAATCGTCCCGGGTGCCAGCGTGAAATTCTGCAAGATAGAAGCGCCTTGCTGAACCAAAACATTTCGCGCCGTTGTCGCAAAACCTGCCGAAGTTGCGGAAACCCGATAGCTTGCCGGAGACAAGTTGGTAAATTCATATTTACCTGCGTCGTCTGAAACGACTACGGTTTCCCGCCCGGAAGCAATATTCAGAGCTTTAACACTTGCACCAACGACAACTGCACCGTTCGTGTCGGTTACAGTTCCGCTGATTGAAGCTGATCCTTGAGCCGAAACGGACAAAGTTGAAAAAGCTGAAATTAGACAGAACAACCAAAAATATTTTGTTACTTTATCGAACATAACACGCTCCTTTTTTATGTTTTTTGCATTTGTTTTAAGTTAAAGACAAATTTCTTCAGATGAATTGTTGACGAAATCCTAAGTTTTTGGCAATGTAATGATAACAATAAATATGTATTTGTTATAAATTAAGAACAAATTTTTGTCAATAATTTATTACAACATTTTTAACAAATGTCAAATAACCGAAAAACAGCGATTTCGTGGGTTGAAAAAGAGCAAATCACCTTGCGCGGATACAACATCGAAGAATTAATCGGACGAATGTCGCTCGGCGAAGCAGTTTTTCTGCTTCTTCTCGGCGAACTTCCGACCGCAAATCAAGCGAAAATGCTCGAAGCAATTTTGATTTCAGTAATTGATCACGGAGTTCGTCCGCCTTCGACAATTGCCGCCGTTACGGTGGCAAACACCGGCGCGAGTTTGAATTCGTCGGTCGCGGCAGGGATTTTGGCAATTAACGAATATCACGGCGGGGCGATTGAAAAAGCGATGTCAGCAATTTCGCAAGCCGTTCATTGGCAGAAAGAAGAAAATTTATCAGTTTTTGATTCGGCAGAAAAATTAGTGCAAAATTACAAATCGCAGAAAAAACGGGTTTCGGGTTTCGGGCATCGTTTTCACACGGCAGACCCGCGCTCGGTGCGGCTTTTTGAATTGGCAAAAGAATTAAATATTGCTGGAAAATATGTCGAGCAAGCGGAGAGTTTGGAAAAAGTTTTATCGGAAAAATCCGGCAAAAATCTGCGGGTAAATGCCGACGGCGCGATTGCCGCACTTTTATGCGAAATGGGTTTCCCTCAAAAAATTGCCAATGGAATTTTTATAATTGCGCGTGTTGCCGGATTGGTCGCGCACGTCGTAGAAGAACAGGAACGCCATCCGCCGATGCGAACGGTTGATGTTGATAATTACGAATATGACGGAACGATTGAGAAAAAATTAAAATAAATATGGACACAGCATTAAAAGCTGAAAAAATAATGAAAGACAAAATTCTTGGAGCCATACCTGAAATAAATTTAATCGAAGACGCGGATTTGCGCGAAAAAACCTTGCAGGTTTGGGAAGATGCGATTGCGGAAGGCGGTTGGACATTTGAAGCTATCGAAAAAATGCCGTTTTCGGTTCACGTCGAAAACTGCAACATCACATTTTTTGAACACGTCAGGACGGTTTGCAAAATGTGCATCGCGGTTAATGATGTATTGAAAGAATCTTACGGCGAGCGAACAAAATTGAACAAAGATTATTTGATTGCCGGCGCACTGCTGGCGGATGTCGGCAAATTAATCGAATACGAAGAACGCGACGGCACAATTACCAAAGCGGGACGCGGACAGCATCTGCGGCATCCGTTTATCGGTGTCGCAATGGCGCATAAATGCGGTATTCCCCCCGAAGTCCAACACGTTATCGCCACGCATTCCAAAGAAGGCGAACTAATGACACGATCAAATGAGTCGGTGATTTTTCATCACGCGGATTTTATTGATTTTGATTTGGTATCGAAGAAAAGACCTTTTTAGCGTTTAGTCCTTTGTCCTTTGTCCTTTGAATTTATTTTATGATTGAGACAAACCAAAGGACGAATAAAATATGATAAATGAGAAAAAACATCTCTCAAATTTGGGCGGAATACGCCGTTAATTTAACTTTTGAAGACTTGTCTGCCGAAGCGATTGCGGCGGCTAAGATGTTTTTGTATGACAGTTTCGGCTGTGCTTTAGGAGGTGCGAAAACTGAAGATTTTCATATATTAGAACAGGTTTTTGCTGAAATCGGCGGTTTTGGAAATTGTTCGGTGATCGGTTCAAATTTGAAAACCGATGTTCGCAGCGCGGCTCTGATCAACGGCGTGGCGATTCGTGGACTTGATTTTAATGACGTTTATTGGAAACAAGACCCTTCGCATCCGAGCGATTTACTGCCGGCGGCGTTTTGCGTCGGCGAACGCGAACGGCGAAGCGGGAAAGATTTACTTGTCGCAACCGTCATTGCTTACGAACTGGAAATGCGTTTGATGGAAGCGGCATTTCCGGGCATTCGTGAATTAGGTTTGCATCACGCAACTTTGACGGCGTTTGTTTCGCCCGTTGTTGCCGGAAAAATGCTTGGGCTGAATGCCGAACAAATCACAAACGCCATCGGAATTAACGGTTCGCACAACGTAACTTTGGGCGCGGTGACTGCGGGAAAATTGACGATGATGAAAAACACGGTTGACCCGATGGCAACCGAATCGGGAGTTTTTGCCGCGCTTCTTGCCGCAAAAGGTTATCAGGGAACAGCACCTATTTTTGAGGGACGCGAAGGACTTTTTGAAACTATCGGCGACGAATGGAAACCGGAAGTTTTGACCGATAATTTAGGAAAAACATTTAAGATTACAGATTGTTCGATCAAACCTTTTCCCTGTGAAGCATTAACCCACGCGCCGATTTCCGCCGTTTTGGATTTGATTTTAGAGCGCGATTTACAACCCGAACAAATCGAATCGGTAGAAATTCACACATTAAAACGCGCCGCTGAAATTCTGGCGGACGAGAAAAAATACATCATTGATTCACGCGAAACGGCAGATCACAGTTTGCCGTATTGCATCGCCGCAGCAATTGTCCGGCGAAAACTAACGCCGAATGAATTTAACAAAGAATCGCTCAAAGACGAACGAATTCTGGAAAATGTGCCAAAAGTCAAAGCCGTTCTCGAACCTTCGTTTGAAGAAAGATTTCCGGCAGAACAGCCTTGCCGCGTAGTTATAAAATTAACCAACGGCGAAACTTTGAACAAGGAACGAGCCTATCCGAAAGGCGATCCGCGAAATCAGCTTTCGACCGAAGAATTAAAGCAAAAATTTGACATTTTAGCCGAAGGAATTTTAGACGATTCGCAAAAAGAAGCGGTTTTCGAGGCAGTTTATGATCTGGAAAATATCAGCGAAATTGGCGATTTAATGAGGCTTTTGGTCAAATGAATGAGAGGAAAGAGACTTACAATTTTTGTTTGAAAAACTGTCAACTGTCAGCTGTCAACTATCAACTATTTAGGGTAGTGTTTCAGAATTTATGCTGAACGAAGTTTTAAGGTTTTTATATTTCGTAATAGGTAAAAAGTGATAAGTGATAAATGACAGGTTTTATCGGAGAATTATCTATCACTTTTTACCTTTCACTTATCACTTATTCCGAAAGTATTCTTCTTCAGCATAAAATTTGAGACACTACCCTATTTAGCAGTTAATAAATCTGTAAATTAGCTGAAGCCTGTGCATAATTCATAATCTTACTCTCAAGCGGGCATTTTCAATCAGTTCTTTGATAATCGCCGGATTCTTTCCGGCTTTAAAATTATTGAGCCAACAAACTTGATAAGTCCAGATGCTTGCTAGAATAAAAGC
>JBGTIH010000159.1:0-10411 GCA_041745765.1 Pyrinomonadaceae bacterium
GGCAGACACGGGATTGTAAAAGTTTCGCCGGACGGAGGGGCGGCGGAAATCTTTGTTGCCGGAATGAATGTCGTCGGGCTTTGTTTTACGCGTCAAGGCGAAATGATCGTAGCGACCAATGAAGCGGTTTACAGTTTGCCGCTGGGAATTCACGGAACGCTTCTGAATTAAAAAAAGCAGCGATTTAGACAAAATTAAAAGGCAATGGAGATAATTTCCATTGCCTTTTTTATATGCTTAGATCGGAGTTTTTTTATTTTTCCGGTGAAGGTTTCGGTTCGGGTTCGCCGCGTCGTTTGAGTTTCGGCGGTTCATCGCTCGGCGGTGTCGAACTCGAATCGTTGCTGCTCGAATCGCCCGTAGTTGCCGGATCGTTCGGATTTTCCGGCTGACGCCGTTTAAGAGTCGGTCTGCCGGGTTCTTCTTCTTCAAAATCGCCGACAATCGCGGCTTTCGCGTTAGTAATTTTCAGCAGATGATTTTTAACTTTCTGAAATTCCGAAGTGCTGATGATGTATTCCTGCTTTTCGGGAAAACGCGCCACTAAATTAAGACTTGCATCGCGGCGTTCGATCGATTGCGGATGCGTCGAGAAAAGTTCGGAGATTTTTGAGCGTTTCTTCTTATTCTGGGAAGCGAGTTTTTCAAACATCGTCGCCATTCCCGTCGGATCGTAACCCGAAGCATAGAGATATTGAACGCCGAGCTGATCGGCTTCTTCTTCCGAACCGCGACTGAACTTAAAGAAGGAAAGCATTTGCGCCAAACCTGCCGTGTTTTGCAAAACCGCTCCGGCAATCCCGCCCGTAAAAATGATTCCGGCGAGAAGTCCGTAATTTAAGAAAGTTCCTTTTCCTTGATTTTCCATCGCGTGGCGTGCCGCAACGTGGGCGATTTCGTGCGCCATTACGCCGGCGAGTTCGGCTTCATTATCGGCGGCTAAGATCAAACCCTTGTTGACATAAAAATATCCGCCCGGAAGTGCAAATGCGTTGACTTCGTCGCTGTCAATGACTTTGATCGAAAAAGGAACTTTCGCATCGGAATTTAAAACGATGTTTTGTCCGACGCGATTGATATATTCGGTAACGAGCGGGTCTTCAATAATTTTTGCCTGCTGTTCGACCTCACGCGAGAGCTGTGCGCCGATCTGTGCTTCTTTTTCCTTCGAACCGCCGAGCCAGCCGAAAAATTTATCCGAACCGCCATTGATATTGCGCGTGCCGATTTTTGAAGGATCTTCTTTATCGGTAAGCGGTTTTTTACTGACAGCCTTTACTTGCTGGGTGGATATTTCTTTCTTATCGGGCGCAGTTTGCGCCGCCATACTTACCGGGAAAAACGCTAATGCACTAACCCAGACGGCTAAAACCAAAAACATCGCATTAATTTTGCGAATGGAACTTCTAAGCATATTTTGCCTCCTTGAAAATTTATAAGACATTTGTAAATTTAGATTCTAACTTTCTTAAATTATAATGGCAACAAGTTTTTGATGCGTTCAAATTTAAATAAGTTGTGAAAAGATTCGAAAAAAATACCGAAAAATTAAACTTTTTAAAGAATTTTCACAATAAATGTTTTTTTTATGCGCAAAAATTGATAAAGTATAAAACAGCCGGTAAGTTTTTCCGGCAGATTTTTAGAAAATAAAGTTTGATGCCTGCGCTCACACATTTTTATAATACCTTCCGATATTTATTTTATTTCAAACGGGTAATTATTCAATTCTTTTTTGTTAAATGAAACGAATTCAAGAAAAAGTAAAAGACTTAGTTGATGTTCGTCCATATCAGGTCGTGCAGGATCTTATTGCCGATCCGGCGCAGACGCTTTCGATTTATCATTTTACCGATATAACGTCGGATTTGATGGCGCAATGGTTGGACAAGGTGGTCAGCGTGGATGTCGGAAACGGCGCGTCAAACGCTCTGGCAGGTTATCGCGGTGTCGGCAAAAGTCATTTTCTGGCAACGCTGGGGGCGATTATTTCGCAGCCCGAACTGCGTTCGAGAATTTCCGACCAGCACGTCGCGGCAAGCGCACAGCGTTTGAAACGCCGCCGTCATCCGGTCGCGTATGTCCGGCGCGGAATCTTCGACTCTTTTACAGACGAACTGCGCGCGGCGATTGCCAAAGTTCTGGAAATTGACGTAACGCCGATTGAAACGCTTTCCGATCTGCTGCATCTCGCCGCGCAAAAAGCCGAAGATGTGCCGTTTGTTTTAATCATTGATACGGCATTCGAGCGAACTTCGCGGGTTTCACGCGATGACGGCGTGATTTTAGGCGAAATTGCCGAAATTGCGAAAAACTTGAATATATTCGTCGCGGTCGCGCTCGATGACGACATTGCCGGCGCTGACGGCGCAAACGCCGCGATTACAAGAAGTTATACGATTGATTATCTCGATCAGGAACATCTCTACCGCATTGTTAATACCTATATTTTCCCGAAGCATCGCCAGACTCTGCCGCTTCTGAACGATATTTATAATGATTTCCGCAAGATGATGCCGAGTTTTCGCTGGAGCGAACAGAGATTCGTTGCGCTCTATCCGCTTCATCCGATAACTCTGGAAATCGCGCCGTATGTGCGGCTTTACGCGCAGGATTTTGCCTTACTCAGTTTTACGGCAGCCGCCGGAACAAAAATCTTAGGTCGTCCGGCAAATTCTTTGATCGCTCTGGATGAAGTTTTCGACTCTGTGGAAACTTCGCTCCGCAAAGTTGCCGATCTAAAGGACGCTTTTTCAACTTACGATAAATTAAGCGCGGAGGTCGTCGCGCATATTCCGATCATGCAGAGAATGCAGGCAAAACTCATTTTAAAGGGTTTGCTGCTTTTATCTCTGGACGGCTACGGCACGACCGTCGGCGAAATCAGCGCGGCGATGCTGATTTTTAATGAAGATGAACCGTTAAAGGCGCAAAAGGAAGTTCAAGACCTGCTCGAAACCTTTGTTTCGGCGTTTCCCGAAAGCCTGGAACGTGTCGAAGAAGAAGGCAGAGATATTCGCTACAGTCTGAAAATCAGCAATAAAGAAGACTTAAATAACGCTCTCGCCGAAGCGATTAAAAATGTTTCGAGCGGCGTGATTCCAAAACTGCTGCGGCGCGTCGGGCGCGACCGGTTCCCCGAATGGATTCTGCCGAACGAAGGCGAAGCGCAGCAGAGAGGCGACATCACCGATTGCCACATCGCCTGGCGCGGCGGACTTCGGCGCGGAAGAGTTGTCTGGGATTTGGAATCGAATTATTCGGGCGATTATCAAACTTCGGAAGGCTCGGATTTTTATGATTGGGAAGTCGTCATCAACCCGTTCAAAAGCCCGGAAAACGAAACGGGCGAGATTTCAAAAGTTTTCTGGCGACCCGCGCCGCTCAGAAAGGACGAAGCCGAAACGATTATGCGGTATTTCGTTTTGCTGACCAATGCCAAATTGCGCGATGAATACGGCGAATTCTGGCAGGTTGCCGGACATACGCACACGGTCGCCGTCGAACAAATCTGGTACCGTCTGTTTTTGCAGGACGCGAAATTTATTATTGACGGCAGCGAATATCCGCTAACGGAACAGGCGCGGGCGTCTTTGAGTCTGGCGGATATGCTTTCAAAAATGCTCGAACCGCTGTTTGAAGTCCGTTATCCGAGCCATCCGGTTTTTGCCGAACCTTTGGCAATGACGGAAGTTTCCGCGCTGGTCAATGATTTTTTCAGCGGCGCCAATCAAAATAACCCGGAAGTTCAAAGATTGGCGGAAAATTTCGCCCTGCCGCTCGGGTTGGTTGTCGAGCGAGGCGATTTCTTTATTCTCGAATCGGAAGAAAAGGTCGTCAAACTGCCGCTGGCGCAGGAAGTTTTATCGCTGATCAGTGAAAACGCGGAACAGCAGCAGCAGCAGCAGACCGTCTCATTAAAAAACGTCAGTCAGAGACTTCGCCAATTGCCGTTCGGCTTGATGCGCGAAGCCCAGCATTTGATCCTGACGGCACTCGTCGCCCAACGGCAGATCGAATTCGTCACCTCGAAAGGCGACCGCATCAACCGCCGTTCGCTCGATCTGAAAATCATCTGGGACGATATTGTCGGGATTGCCAAACCGACCGGCGTTACTTACGGCAGCAAGCGTCTGACAGAGTGGGCGCGGATCTTGACGGGCGCGGATAATTTTCAATCCATAGACATTCCCGAAGATCAAACGGCGATCAAAAACGCTTTTGAAAATTGGCTGAAAAATTGGGAATCCGATAATGTTCTGGCGCATTTTCACGAACTGCCCGACGAGATTTTCAACACGAAAATCTGGCGGCTTGCCACTAATTCGCAGAAAACCTTCGGCGTTGTGGCGGCGACGGTTAAGGAAGTTCTGGCGGCAACGATTTCGCTCGAAGAAGGTCTGCACCGCATCGCCGATGCTTTCTCGGATTCAGAAGAATTTTTCCGAAACTCCACAAATGATTTTGCGGTTCTGGAAGATTTTATCAATACCGTAGATAAACGGTGCGAAATCTGGACATATCTGGCGGTCTGCGGCGCGACCGACGACGAACAGTTGGAAATTTTGCGCGAAAAACTTTTGCAAGTTATTGATAAAATTTACTTTAATCCCGATAAATCCTTGCAGAGCGAAATGAATTCGTTGTGGGAAAATTTCCATTTGCGTTTTACCGAACATTTTACGGTCAATCACGATGCGGTGATGAAATCGCATCTGTTGCAGGAAAAATACGACGAGATTCGTAGAAGCGATGAATGGTGGGAATTTGAAAATCTTTCGACAATTTCGGTATTTCCGCACAAATTCTGGAATGAAGCCAACGACATTTGCCGCCAATTTAAGGAGTTAAACTGCCGTTTCGACGTTAAAGAAATGCTCAAAACGCATCCGTTTTGCGCCTGTTCGTTTAATCTGACACAAGCTGAAGACTGGGAAAAACTGCCCGAAACTTTGCAGGAAAAAATTAGTCGCGGACGTGAAGTTTATCGGCGGATTTTGCGAAAATTGAGCGGCGTTTTAACTCCGCTAATTGAAGACTTAGCGCAAAAAAATCAAACCGATGAATTTGCCGAATCAGCCCGAAAGTTGAGCAGGATTTTAATAAGCAATGAAGAAATTCAGCCGCTGCAGAACAATGAATTAATAATTCTGCAAAAGATTTTCGCCGTTTTGCCTTCGTCGGCATTTGCGGTTTTGAATGATTCAAATGAAACCGATTTTTTTAAAGGCGAAGATATGTGGACGGATGAAGCCGAATTTTTAAAGATTTAGGCAATTGAAAATTTACCGACTGGAGCGCAAGCGGAACGCTCGCGCTCCAGTCTTTGTCTTTTAATTTTAAGCAAATCATTTTCGCGTCTTTCAAGATTTTGCGCTAAAATTTCTCTTAAATTGAACATCTCAACCAAAACAATTTCGATCATCGGCACCGGCAGACTCGGCGGGGCTTTGGCTCTGGCTCTGGCGAAAAAGGGGTTTCGGATCGAAAATCTCGCGGCGCGAAACCCGAAAACCGCCGAAAAAATCATTCAACTTTTTTCCGATAAACCGAAAATTCTCACGCCGGAAGATTTTTCGCAAATTTCTTCCGATATAATTTTTATTACAACGCAGGATTTTGAGATCGCCGCCGTCGCCGAAAAACTCGCCAGAAATTTATTGCATCAGTCGTTCGTTTTTCACACGAGTGGTGCACTTTCTTCGGAAATTCTCGGCGCATTAAAGCATTGCAAAACGGGTTCGATTCATCCGCTCGTTTCCGTCAGCGATCCGATAATCGGCGCGGAAAAATTTAAAAATGTTTATTTTTGCGTCGAAGGCGAACCGGAAGCCGTAAAAATTGCCGAAAAAATCGTCAAAAACTTAGGCGGCAAACCTTTTTTCATAGAAACCGAATTCAAAGCACTATATCACGCTTCGGCGGTTACGGCGTGCGGGCATCTCGTTGCATTGATTGATGTTGCCAATGAAATGCTTTCAAAATGCGGTCTAAGCGCGGAAAACGCGCAGAAAATTTTGCTTCCTTTAATAAAAAGCACGGTCGAAAACCTCGAGATTCAAAATACTGCGCAAGCCTTAACCGGAACATTTGCGCGGGCGGACGGCGAAACTTTTGAAAGACACCTCGCTATTCTGAAAAAAAATGTTTCCGCCGAAGCCCTTGAAACATATCTGCAACTTGGGGAGCGTTCCTTACATCTAGTTAAAGAGCAAAAATCGAACAAGGAAAATCTGAAAGAATTGCGGGAAAAAATATCGTTAGCGAAAAAGAATCTCAAATGTTAGAATTATTTTAAATGAAAATGAGTGCGGCGGTTGTTGCAAAATAATTTTAGAGATTATGACAAGGAAAAAGGAAAAATTTCAGGAAGAGAAAAAGATATTTCTAGAGCATATTCAAAAATCAGGCTTGCGGCGCACGGCGCAGAGAGATTTGATTCTAGAGATTTTTCTGCGAACCGAAGAGCATCTGTCGAGCGAAGATTTATACTGGCTCGTGCAAAAGGAAGACCCGAGCGTCGGGCATACGACCGTTTATCGCACTCTTAAATTATTGACTGAAGCAGGTTTAGCGCGGGAAGTTCGCTTCGGCGACGGGAAAACTTATTACGAACATCATTACGATCACGAGCATCACGACCATATGATCTGCACGGAATGCGGAAAAGTGATCGAATTTTTCTCGCCGGAAATCGAAGCCCTGCAGGACAAAATGGCGGAAAAATTCGGCTTTAAACCGACACATCATTCGCTCAGGCTTCTGGGAATCTGCGCCGAATGTCAGAAAAAAGCCAATGATCCGCACAGCGTCGCATCGGGAGCGCAGCCGCGTGTGCGCGTGAAATCGGTCGTCGGGCATTAAAAAAATTTAACGAAAAGGACTAATTTAATCTTTAATATGACGGAAGCGGAAGTAAAATTTGAGCGTGAAGAAAGAGACGGCATAATTGCCGTCGGAACATATCTGTTTGATGCGGCAAGGCGTTTGGGCATCGAGATTTCGGAAGAATGCGAGCGGCGCGGCGAAAACGATTCGTGCGCCGTCACGGTAACAAAAGGCGGCGATCTTTTATCCGAAACCACGCAAGCCGAGATCGAACATTTGAGCGCGGAAAGACGCAAGAACGGCGAACGCCTCGCTTGTCAGGCAAAAATCGAAAAGTCAGGAGAAGTTTGTATTATGACGAAAGAAAAAGTTGTTGAAGAAAAACCGGAGACGGAAGCAAAAACGGAAGAATTCCGCAAGGAATTTGAAAAAATGCCGCTCGAAAAAAAGGTCGCATCCTTGCTCGATCTGGAGATGATCACGCTCGGCGAAACGGTTTCATTTATTTTTAATTCGCCTTCGGAAGTGGTCAGCAAGATTATGGACGTAATGGCGCAATTCGGCAGACAAAAAGAAGACGAAACAAAAGAAGCCACGCGACCGGAAGAACATAAGACGGAAGAAAAGACGGAAGAAACCGAACCGACCGCAAAGAAACCGGCGGTAAAGAAAAAACCGGCGGCAAAAAAAGAGGCGGCAAAAAAGGTTGACGCTGAAGAAAATTAATTTATAAAAAAAAATCGCAAAATAAAAAGTAATAAAAGTGAGCGATAAAATTCAAAAAAGAGTACCCGATTCGTTGAAAGAAGGCACGCAATACGCGCTGGCTTTCGGCTTAATTGCGACAATGCTGATGGTCGCGGGTTTTCCGATGTTCGTGATATTTTTCTTCGGTATTTTCGCATATTTTTTGTGGAAGACCTTTTCCCAGCCGTCGCGCAATGAAACACGCGAAATCTTTGAATTTTATCTGGCGGCAAACGAAATTTTACGCGACGACGAACGCCGCTGGTTCGGTTTTGAAGTGCAGGAAGTCGTCGGGCGCGGCGAACGGCTTTTGCAAATTATGAACGGTGCGCCGCCGCTCGTCTATTTCACGCTCGGTGCGCTTTACAACAAGATCGGCGATTATAAATCCGCCGTCAATCATCTTTCCTACGTGATTGAAAACGATAATGCGGACGAAGGAACATATATTTATCCTTCGCCCGATCTGCGGAATTATGTAAAAATTCTGCGAAAAATCGAACGCGAACCGGCGGAAGCCCCGCAAACTTCGGCGGCGGTGCGCGCTCTCGAACGTGCCCGGCGCAATCGCGGCAAGGCTCTTCTTGAAAACAGCCGCATCGAACTCGATAAAATCAATCAGAAAAAACGCGAGGCTCTGCAAGAACCGAAAAGCCAGCCGTACGAACTCGTCGAACAGCAAGAAAATAGGAATTCGGTCAGAAGTACGGGCGAAAATTACTTACAGGATTTTGAACAAAACGATAAATCCTTATTTTCGGACAATAATTACGAAACAAAATCAAACCGCCGGGAAACCGCGCCCCGTCGCCGCAGCCGCGCCGCAAAAGAAGAAAAAAGCGACGATCCGTTCGTTGACCGCAAGCCGATCACCGAAGTTCTGCACGACATTTACGATAAAAATATTCAATAATGGATAATTGATAACGGATAATGGATAATTAAAAGAATTTGAGTTTTAATTATCCATTATCCATTTTTCATTTAAAGAATATGTTTTCTGCTGAAATTATCGCTATCGGTTCAGAGCTTTTAACCCCGACAAAAACAGATACAAACAGTCTTTGGCTGACCGAAAAACTCAACGAGATCGGCATCGAAGTCAAACTTAAAACGATCGTCGGCGACGACGCGCTGCGGCTCGAAGAAGTTATCAGAGATGCCCTAAAGCGTTCGGATGCAGTAATTACAACGGGCGGCTTGGGTCCGACCGAAGACGATATTACGCGCCAAATTTCCGCTCAAGCGACGGGACGCAAACTCGTCTATCACGAAGATTTGGAAAATGACTTGCGCGAAAGATTCAGGCGTTGGGGACGCGAGATGCCGGAAATTAATAAACGGCAGGCGTTTATCATCGAAGGCGCGCGAATTTTGCCGAACCCGAATGGCTCGGCGGCGGGAATGCTTGTCGAACTTGACGGAAAATTTCTGGCAATTCTTCCGGGTCCGCCGCGTGAGCTGAAGCCGATGTTTGAAACGCACGTTTTGCCCGAACTGGATAAAATGACGGGCGAAATCATTTTCAAAAAACGAATTTTAAAGGTTTCGGGACTCGGCGAATCGGCGATTGACGAAGCGATCGCGCCGATCTATTCAAAATATAGACAGGTGCAAACGAGCATTTTATTCAACAAAAGCGAGGTCGAAGTTCATCTGACGGCGCAGGGCAAAACGAGTGCGGAAGCCGAAATGCTCAATGAAGAAATCACAAACAAAATCGTCGAAATTCTCGGGTTAGCCGTATTCTCGACGAGCGGCGAAGAAATGGAAGATGTTGTCGGCAAACTTCTCATCGAAAAAGGCAAAACCCTTTCGGTCGCCGAAAGCTGCACGGGCGGTTTGATCGGCGAGCGTCTGACCGATATTTCCGGCTCGTCCGCTTATTTTATCGAGGGAATTGTCGCATATTCCAACGAAGCGAAAACGCGGACTTTGAATGTGCCGAAGGATTTAATAGAAAAGCACGGCGCGGTCAGCGCGGAAGTTTGCGAAGCGATGGCAAAAGGAATGATCAAGCGCGCCGGAACCGATTACGCGCTTTCCGTCACCGGAATTGCGGGACCAAGCGGCGGCACGGAAGAAAAACCGGTCGGCACGATTTTTATCGGATATGCCGATAAAACACAAGTAAAATCACGAAAAATCGTTCTTCCGGGCGACAGATATTTAATTCGCTGGCGGACCAGTCAGGCGGCACTCGATATTTTGCGGCGGAATATTTTGAGGGAAAAAAATGAATAATATCTCAAAAACAATTTACAGGGATTCCAGGATGAACAAGGATAAAAATAAAATATTATCCGTGTCTATCCTGAAATACCTCTAAATTATTTTTTCTTTTAAGTTCGATGAAATGTTTGCTTCAACGGGATTTATCAAAAAACAAATAATTCTAAATTCTAAGCTCAACTATATCCAATTTGATGTTTGAAAACAGAACGCAGACCAAGTAAGTTATTTTGATATTTCCTACCACAGAAAGATCAAAAGGAGACGGACTATGCCCTGCGCTCTTGTGAATGCGTGTTATAGCATTTGCACCGCTTTTTTCCCAGCCGGTTTTTCAAAGAGTAAAAGTTTTGCTGATGGGAGCGATTCTATCACCTGCTTCAAGAACCGTTACTAATGCTTTGCGGGTAACGGGACTGGGGCAAGAAAAGCATTTTCAGAACTATCATCGGGTCTTGAATCACGCTGAGTGGAGTTGTTGGCGCGGATCGCGGATTTTGTTAGATTTATTGATTAAAACATTTGGTTTAACGGATGAGTTAGTCATCGGATTAGATGAAACGATTGAGCGCAGAAGAGGCGAGAAGATAAAAGCGAAAGGAAT
>JBGTIH010000160.1:0-26564 GCA_041745765.1 Pyrinomonadaceae bacterium
AAATTCGTGCCTGCGTTTAAAGGCTTCATCAACTGCTAAACTTAATGTTTCTTCTAATTCTTTGGTTAACATCTGAAATATATTATAAACAATATTTTAATTTTTAGTCAGCATCCGATGAACAAATAACAGTTTCTATTCGTTAATATTATCCAGCCCGACGAATTTCCAGCCCGCTTCGGTTTTCTCAAAATAATAATAAATCGGTTTATTGTTTTCATCGTCGAGCGCGTTTTTGAATCCGCAATAAACGCCGAAGCCGCCCGTTTTAATTAATTTGGCGGTTTCAAAACATTTCGCGGCATCGGTTTCGCCGCTGAAAATATCTTTGTAACGCTTGAGAAAATCGGCTTTATTTCTAACGCTCTGCTGTCCGAACGGCATTGCCAGCGGGAATTTCGTCATTTCGGCAACCTTATTTCTTTCATTTTTGATGACCGCTATGCGGAAATTCCCCCAAAATTCTTCGAGTCCTTCTGTTTCCCGATTATCGGTTTCTTGCGGTTGAAAACGTGCAATTCTTTCCAAGAAACCGAGAATTTTCGTTTTCAGAGGATTTGCAGATTTGGAAACGATTTGGCGCAGCTGCGAGACGTATTTATCAAGTTCCGTGCGGTCTTCGGACGTAATGTAATATCCCGTGAATTCTTTTCCGTCGGCACCTTCGGCGAGTCCTTGGAGATAATTTGCCAAATTTTCCATCGCTTCTTTGCTATGTTTGCCGTTGGGGTAAAATTCCAGGTATTTGCCGTCCGTTTCGCGGATGTTGTAAAGTGTGCAAATAACATAACCTTCGCATTCGCCCGGAAGAGAGATTTGTGCCGCGCTCCAGGCGATTTCTTCAGCAATCGGGAGCGATGAGTATTTTTTGCGTAACTCCCAAAGCCTGTCGGCGATTACAAAATACTGTCCCGCCGGTTCGCTGTAGACGACTTCCGCGTCATTGGCTTTGGTAAAATCCGTGTACGGTTTTTGGTTCATTTTTTCAAAGGGAATTGCGGAAAGTGCGGCGGCGAGCGCGTAAAATCTTTTAAGCGACAAATCCGCTTCGACGCTTGTTCCAGCAACTTCCGTTTGAATAGTCGTTAAAAAATCGAACAATTCGGCAGCGGTATTAAAATCGAGATTTTTGCGCTTGAAATATTTCGCCGCCATATTTTGATAAATTGCGCCGCGCCGCGCCTTGTCGAAATTTTCAACAACCGTGCCGGAAATCCAGCCGTTCACATTATTGCCGAATGAAATATTATGCCAATCGCCTTTTGTAGCAATAACCGTGTAAACAGTTCCCATCTTGGTCGAACCGAGGACTTTGCCGTTCAAATTCGGCGCAGTTCGCACGCGCGCGCCCGTAACATTGACGATTATTTGCTTTGTTTGTCCAATAGTTTCAAAAGCAAAACCAAACGATAAAAACGCAAAAATACTTACTAAAATCAGATTTTTCATATTCAATTTTTTCATATTTTATAGACCTGCCAAAACTTTGACTTTTCTACTGCTCATTTTTTGCTTTAAGCGTTTCGGCATTGCGTTTTAAACCGCCGAGTTTTGTGCGTTTCATCGCGCTGCGGCGAAATTTTTCGATATATTCTTCATGCTCCATTTCGATAATTTTGTCGAGATCGGGCGAAACATTATCGGGGCGCGGCTCGAAGCGCGTTTCTTCGGTCGGTTTTTCAAAACGATTCCACGGGCAAACGTCCTGACAAATATCGCAGCCGTAAAGCCAGCCGTTTAAGTTTTCCGAAATGTTTTCGGGAATTTCCGCATCGCGCAATTCGATTGTCGCGTAAGAAATACAGCGGTTTGAATCAACAATATACGGCGCGACAATCGCATCGGTCGGGCAGGCGTCGAGGCATTTTGTGCAAGTTCCGCAATGATCTTCGATTAGTTTTTCTTCATATCCGAGTTCGAGATTCAGCAAAATCTCGCCGATAAAAACCCACGAACCGAATTCTTTCGTAATGACATTGGAATGTTTGCCGAGCCAGCCCAGCCCGGCGCGAACCGCCCACGCTTTGTCCATAATCGGCGCGGTATCAACGCAGATTTTTGCTTCCGCTTCTTCATTTTCTTCTTTGATAAACGCCAGAAGCTCCCGCAGTTTTTCCTTCAAAACATCGTGATAATCGTCGCCCCATGCATAGCGCGAAACCTTGCCTTTTTCGTCCGATTCTTCGTGTTCGTGCGGCGTGTAATAATTCAGCGCGACGACGATGATTGATTTTGCCGGCGGAAACAAAACGGTCGGATCGGCGCGTTTTTCCGGTTCGCGCTCCATCCAGCGCATTTCGGCGTGAAAACCTTTGGCGAGCCATTGTTCTAGATGTTTTTTTTCTTCAAAGAGAGGCGCGGCACGGACGATTCCGATCTTGTGAAAGCCGATGTCTAAAGCCTTTTGTTTAATTTTTTCAGTCAGAGAAATCATTAAAAAAATTATAGCATTGCGTATAAAAAAATTATTGTGAAGAATTTATGCTGATGAAAAATACTTTCGGAATAAGTGATAGGTGATAAGTGATAGATAATTCTTCGACACAACCTATCATTTATCACTTATCACCTATCACTTATTCCGAAGTCTAAAGGCTAAAAAACTTCGTTAAGCATAAACTCTGATACACTACAAAAAAATAACAGAAATTTAATTTTCCCCGCCGACCTCCGCATTTACAACTTCTTCAGCATCATCCGGTTTCTGTTTTTTACCGAATAATTTTATTGATAGATTATAGATTTCTTCGGAATATTTCGTCATAATCGGTCCGATGATTGCCAGAATCAAAACATAGAGCGCGGCAAACGGCTGCAGAATCGGCAGAAGATTTCCGGCTTTGGCAAGATTTGCCAGAATAATCGAAAATTCTCCGCGCGAAACGATTGTCAGACCGATATTGAGTGAAGGAAGCGGCGCGAGTCCCGCGCTTCTGCCCGCCAGAATTCCGGCGGTAACATTTCCGATCACGGTTAAAATCACCGCGCCGACCGCCAGCCAGACCGCGCCGCCTAAGGCGAGCGGATCAATCGTCAAACCGAAGCCGAAAAAGAAGAACGCGCCAAAAAAATCACGAAACGGAATAACCAGTTGTTCGATGCGCTGAACGTGTTCGGTTTCGGCAAGAATCAAGCCGAGCAATAACGCGCCGATTGCTTCGGCGACGTGAATCGTTTCGCCGAGTCCGGCAAGAAAGAAAAGTCCGGCAAAAATTACTAAAACAAAAACTTCGTTTGAAGAAATCCGCAGCAGGCGATTGAGCTGCGGCGTCAAAAAACGTCCGAGCGCCATCAGCCCGAGAATAAAACCGAGCGCGATTGCGCCCGACATCAAAACGCCGCCGATTGAAGACGCGCCGCTTAAAACGATGCCCGAAACAAGCGATAAATAAACCGCCAGAAAAACATCTTCGAACATTATGATGCCGAGAATCAGCTCGGTTTCTTTGTTTGCCGTGCGCCGCAGATCGAACAAAACCTTGGCAACAATCGCGCTCGAAGAAATCGTGATAATTCCGGCAACGATCAGAATTTCCCGTAAAGGCAAGCCGGCAAGAACCGCATAAAGCAATCCGGCGGTAAAATTTATGCCGATATAGATCGAGCCGCCGACGGCAATCGAGCGTCCGGCTTTCATCAGACGCGTAACGGAAAATTCCAATCCCAGATAAAACAACAGAAAAAGAACGCCGACGCGCCCCATAAATGTAATAAACGGCGTGCTTTCGATAAAAGTTAAATCAAATACGCCGATTTTCGGCATATGCGGTCCGACCGCCATTCCTGCCAGAATCAAAAACGGGACGATGGAAATTTTCAGCCACGAAGACAAAAGAGCTGCGCCCGCTACCAGCACGAGTGCCAAACCGACTTCTAAAACAAGATGATCCATTCCGTTATACCTTTCCGAAAATTAAAAGTTGTTTAAGTTTTGTGATATTTCGCCGGTCGCCCGCGATGATAAATGTCGCGCCTTCGTTGATTAAGGTATCGGCTTCGGGATTTACGCGGTTTACCTGATTCGGTTCGATTATCGAAACGATTGACGCGCCCGTTACTGTGCGGGCTTGAAGTTCTTTGATCGTTTTGCCGATTCCCGCCGAATTCGGTTCGATCTTGAACCATTCCAGAACGAGATCGTCCAAGACGACTTCGGTTGACGGCAGAGCCTTCGGAACATACGTCAGACCGCCGACGATTCCGGCGATCTGCCGCGCTTCGCCGTCCGTTAAAGTCAAAACCGATTTGGCGCGTTCCAGGTCTTTGCGGTTGTAATGATAAAGCTCGCGTCTGCCGTCATCGTGAATGACGATGATCAGGCGGTCGCCGCTGGTTGTTTCGATTTGAAATTTATGCCCGACTCCGGGCAGATTCGATTCGCTGATTGATGACATTAAATTTATTTCTCCCGTAAATTTTGGTTGATTTTTTGTAAAATTAAGAAATTATTTTCAAAATATATCGGTATTGATTTAGGTCTTTAAATTAGTCCAAAGTCCAAAGTCCAAAGTCAAAATCAATTACAAATTTTCTTCGTATAAAATACACCGATAACCTTTCAGACATTTTAACTTATGTTAGCTGAATTATTATGAATAAATTTCTATTTTTGAAAGCGTTAAACAATTGGCGGAGCGCGGTCTGACAGGGACAATAAGTGAACGGATGTATATGATTTTTGTGAAGTGCCGCCGGTTTTATCTAAGCCCTGATTGAAATTTTTGATAACATCTAACCGGAAAATTTCAAATTTCTCTACGCTTAAAAGTTTGATCGTTTTCTGGTTTTTTGTATTGAGTTTTAGAAAATTATTCAGGGAATGGAGCGTTGCAGGATTGTAAAGAGATGAATTTTTACCTGAAAATGCTTGAGAATTTTTACTGCCGCCGCCGTTATCTGAAACGGGAAAAGGCAATAAATGAACGCCTTCGCTGTTTGAAAACAGCAATCCGATCAGCAAACCGACTAATATAGCCGGATAGACGGACTGTTTTAATCTTTTAGACGCGGCAATTATCATTAGAATTAAGTAAAATCGAGCTTTTTTTTTAATAGTAACAACTGTTATTCCGATCCGCAAACAAGTTTTTAATAACTTTTCGCCTTCTTAAAAATCAGTGCTTTGTCCATTAAAAACCGCTGATTTACGTTTCTAACATTTGATTTTCTGCGGTCATTTTGCCAATCTATGTTCACCGATTATTTTTTACGCTAAAGCTTTTTCTAAAAAATGGCAGAACATATTTTGATACGCAGTCTGACTCTTGATCTACCGAGAAAAGAGGTTTTTGATTTTTTTGCTGATGCAGGAAATCTCGAACGCATCACGCCGCCGGAATTGAATTTTCACATCACAACGCCGCAGCCGTTTGAAGTAAAACAAGGCACTTTGATTGATTACAAACTGAAACTGCGCGGTTTGCCCGTTCGCTGGCGCACGGAGATTTCCATCTGGAATCCGCCGCATTCATTTACCGACAAGGCTCTCAAAAGCCCTTATAAACAATGGATTCACCGGCACATTTTTACCGAACTCGGCGAAAATAAAACCTTGATCGAAGACGAAGTAAAATATCGTCTGCGGCTCGAACCGCTCGGCGATCTGGCTCATTGGATTATTCGCCGCGAACTTAATTACATTTTCGATTTCCGCCAAAAAGCGGTCGCGGGAATTTTCCAGCCCCAAACAGAAACGGTAAAAGCTGATGAATAAAAATCTTGAACAAGAGAAACTTCGGGCGGCGCGTGAAGCCGTAAAATTTATCGAAAACAATCAAATAATCGGACTCGGAACTGGTTCGACGGCAAATCTGGCAATCAAAGAAATCGGTAAAATGATCGCGGAAGGTTTGCAGATTAAAGGCGTTGCCACCTCAAACGCCACCGAAGAACTGGCAAAATCGCAAAATATTCCGCTCGTTTCGATGGACGAAGCCGGTTCGATTGATCTGACGATTGACGGCACGGACGAATTCGATGCAGATTTGAATTTGATAAAAGGCGGCGGCGGCGCGTTATTCAGAGAAAAAATGATTGCGCGGCTTTCAAAAAGAGAGATCATCATGGCGGATTCGACAAAAAAGGTCGAAAAGCTCGGAGCATTCAGAGTTCCGGTCGAAGTCGTTCCGATTGCGGTGAATTTTGCGCGCAAACAGATCGAAAACTTCGGCGGCGCGGCACAGCTCAGAGAAAAAAATGGCGCGGAATTTACGACCGATGCGGGAAACAAAATTCTCGATGCCGATTTCGGCTTGCTTGAAAATGCCGCAGAGCTTTCGGCAAAACTGGATTCCATCGAAGGCGTTGTCTGCCACGGGCTTTTTATCGGTTTGGCGCAAATGGTGATAATGGCGGACGGCGCGGAAATAAGGATTTTTGAAAAGAGTTAAATTTCGCCAATGGAAGGATTTATAAAAATTTTATCGGTCGGCATCGGCGGCGCATTCGGCGCGGTTGCGCGGTATCTGCTCAATATTTCGCCGCTTGCTAATGTCTTTCAAAAATTTCCTTTCCCGACCTTTATCATAAATATCGTCGGTTCGTTTCTCATCGGTTTTCTAGTGATTTTATTTGCTGATAAAGTTGTCATCAATGAAAATCTGCGCTTTGCCATATTAATCGGATTTATCGGTTCATTTACGACATTTTCAACCTTTGAACTCGAAATTTTTGATCTTCTTCACGAAAAATTTTTCTTAAACGCCTTTATTTATTTATTCCTGAGTATTTTAGTCGGTTTTATAAGCGTTTCTCTCGGCATCTGGTTAGGTAAAAAATTCTAATCGGTTATCTTTTCAACCTTGATAATATTGCCGATTATCGGTGGTTTTGCCGCTTTACAAAAAAACGGAAAATTTTCAGTAAAAGCGGACGTTTTGAGCAGATTCGGTAATTTTATATGATTAGTGATAAAATCCGATTTGGAAGTTTTATTTTTTGAATAAACCGCCCCCGAAATATTGAATCTATGAAATATTGTCCAGATTGTCAGACTCGATACGACGAAGAAATTTTGCGCTTCTGCACTAAAGACGGAACACCTTTAATTGACGAAAATCAACCGAATTTTACCGAATTGCCGAGCGTGAGTGCCGATGAATACGGCGAAGAAACCGTAATTCGTCGCAAAAATCCTGCGCCAAACCCGCCGGCTGATTCTGAATCCGATGAATATCAAACCCAAATCGAAAGAAATGACAGTTCGCAGCGCATCGTTATTCCGATGACGGCGGCAGAACAAGAAAAGCAGCAAGTTCGCCCCAGAACAACTCCTTCGCCGCGAATGCTGCCGCCGCGCGAATCAAACACGGCAATCGTCGTGCTTTTAACAGTGATCGGAACGGTTGTCGTAATGAGCGCGGCAATCGGCGTTTTCTGGATTTTGAGCAATCAAGGTGTGCAGGAAGCAAATCAAAATATCAATACTAATTTTAATGCAATTGATTCTAATTTCAATGACAATATGAATGCGGACAATTCGCTGTTTGACGATCTAAACTCTGATTTTAATATGAATGTCAACACGAATATCAACGAAAATACCAATACAAATATCAACGCCAACACGAAAACCCCGACACCGACGCCGACACCGACACCGACACCGACACCGACACCGGACGATCAAGATGAAACAAATGTGAATGCAAATATCTCGACACCGACACCGCGCCCGACGCTCACGCCGCGTCCGACCGCCAGCCCGACCGCCGAGCCGCCGCCTTTGGGAACTCCGAGCAATACGCCGGTAAATGTCGGTCCGCTGAACGACCGCGCCGTAAATTTGCAAACGCCTTCCTATCCGCCGATTGCCAGAGAAACACGCGCGTCAGGCAGAGTTCAGGTGCAGGTTACGATTGACGAAAACGGAAATGTAAATTCGGCAAGAGCCGTCAGCGGAAATCCGCTTCTGCGTTCATCTGCCGAAAATGCGGCGCGAAGCTCAACCTTTAATCCGGTTAGAGTCGGCGGCAGAACCGTCAAAGCAACGGGTTTTGTGGTTTATAATTTTGTCGCGCAGAATTGAGAAAGATTTAAATTTAAAAAAGTTAAAAAGTTTTTTCATCTTTGTAAATTTAAGAACCGAAAGTCAGAGCTTTTTCGACCGCTTTGCGCGGATTTATCACGCCCCAGCCCTGGCGGTCAACTTCATAGTGCGGCAGTCTTTCAGCAGACGAAATCAGAATTCGTTTGATCTGCTGCGGCGTTAAATTTTGATTGGCTTCAAGCATTTGCGCTATGACCGAAGACACAATCGGCGCGGCAAAACTCGTTCCGTCAACGTATTTATAATGCTTTGTAATAACCATTTCCTGACGAATTTTGAGCGCGATAATCTGCCGTATTGAATGAACCGGACGATCCAGCGCGGCATCTAATTCGGCATCAATTTCTTGATTTTCTGAAATAATCAGGTGCAGTTTGTCGTCTTCGGCTTTATCGAGTTTTTTGAGCAAGGCGGCTTGGTTGGCAGTCGGCGTATTAGGCAGAATCGGCGCAGGAACCCAGATACTCGGCGCGATTATTTCGGGTTTTTGAAAACCGTCAACCGTCGGACCGTAAGATGAGCGATACATTCCGCGTCGTGCGCGATTGATCGAATTTTTATCATCGAGTCCGCCGACGGCAATCGAAGATGGCGAGCTTGCCGGCGGAAAAACGGGGTGATTCGGCAGATGTCCGGCATTTCCGACCGCGCAGACAATAGAGATGCCTTGCGCGACACATTCTTCGACCATTTGCGAGAGCGAATCGTGCAGATAGCTGTGTTCAAAGTCGCCGCCCGCCGAAATGTTTATGATTTTAACTCCAAATTTCGCCCGATTTTCCAAAACCCATTTCAAACCGTCTTGAATATTCTGCTCGGTAATTCTTCCGGTTCGCGCTAATTTGACCAGAACGACTTTGGCGTCCGGTGCGATTCCGCGATAAAAACCGTTGGAAAGCGAACCGTTTCCGGCGGCGACGACCGAAGTCATCATTCCGTGCCAGCTTGCCACATCGGGCTGAAAAAGCGTTTTAAAATCGCCTTCGCCCTCGACCAAATTTCGGTATCCGATGATTCGATTGTCCGGCGTGGTCAGATCAACGTGCGGGTAAAATCCCGAATCCAGAAAGGCAATCGTAACGTTTTTTCCCGTAAATTCCTCGACCGCATCGAGCCGCAAAGGTGTCGAAAGAATATACGAGCCGTCTTTGTTCACGGCAGCATCGCTCAAAATCTGATCTTTGGCGCGTTCAAAAAGCCGCACGCATCGCGCGCAGACGGCTTCAAATTCGCGTGTGTCAGGCGCATTTGCCTGAATCAATTTTTGCAAATCTTCGGGCAAAGCCTGCATCAGCACGAATTCATATTCCACTTCGCGCGAACAAACCGGACAAACATTTTCGCCCGCCGAAATATCCGCGCTTGTGGTCGGTCTCTGAAATTGTAGAGTTTCAGTAGGAGTCATATTTATAAAAGAAAAAAAGCAAACTTAAGTTTTCCACAAAGAAAAGCTAAAATCAACACTAGGTGAATGGTGAATGGTGAGTGATGAATGATGAATCTGAAGAATTTCTTAAATTCACCATTCACCACTCACCATTCACCATTATTAAGGCTATGGATAGAAAAAAGATAGGTTTGGCACTTTCGGGCGGCGCGGCGCGCGGGTTCGCGCATCTCGGCGTGTTGAAGGTTTTGGAAGAAAACAGTATTCCGGTTGATTTTATTGCCGGAACTTCCGCCGGTTCGTTTGCGGGCGGAGCCTTTGCGAGCGGCTTAAAAGCGACGGAAATCATCGAAATGTCGCGAAAAATCGGCTGGTTCAAAATGGCTGGTTTTTCTTATTCGGCAAAAGGCTTTCTGACGAATGCGCCGATGGGCAATTTTATCAAACAAAATTTTCCGTTTCGCAAATTCGAAGATTTGCCGATTCCTTTTGCGGCGGTCGCCTGTGATTTAGAAACGGGAAAATCGGTTGTTCTAAAAGATTCGGGCGATCTGCCGTTTGCGATTCGCGCCAGCTGCGCGATTCCCGGCGTTTTTATGCCGCTTGAAGATGAAAAAGGCAGAAAATTGATTGACGGTGGAGTCGTCGCGCCGATTCCGACCAAAGCCGTGAAAAAAATGGGCGCGGAAATCATTATCGCGGTTGACGTACTGGCGTGCGGTGCGACATATTGGGGAACGCCTTCGACGCTTCTCGGAGTATTTTTTCAATCGGCATTAATGCTGCTTCGCGCCGCTTCCAAAGCCCAGCATTATCGCGCCGATGTCGTTATTATTCCGCAGATCGCGCATCTTCGCCCGGACGAAATCGGCAAAATTGATGAATTTATCGAAGCGGGAGAAAAAGCCGCGCTCGGAAAAATCGATAAGATAAAAGCTTTGATTGCAAAGCAGAATTAACAGTGCAAAGAGAGAAGAAATTAACCGAGGATAACAGGATTAACCGCAATAATTGGTAGATTTTAAAATCTCATTTCAAATATCAATGCGGCTAAGACGCTGTATACAAACTCTTGAGTTCCGTTAGGAACGATATATTTATAGATAAATAGCGAGAAAATTTTAGTTGAGTTCCGTAGGAACGGCATATTTTTATGCCGTTCCTACGGAACTCAACTCGTAAATTTAACGCGTTTTCTATAAATATCACGCTCCTACGGAGCTAATTGGTGAGTTTGAACACAGCTTCTAAAGTTTTTAAAGATATTTTTTCGACAGTAAAAACAAGTATTCCTTGCAGTTAGCGCCCGAGTTCGTCCATTCGTTCGTCCATTTCATCTGCGCCATAATATTGTGCCGGTAATCAACTTCAAAAACCTTCGAGTTAAAACGCAAACCGTGAATAATTTCATTTAATTCATCAAAAGTCGCGCGTCCGCCGTTGCTGTATGAGAGCAGAATATATTTTGCGCGGGTGCGTTTGAGAAGTTCTTCGATGGCTTCAATAACAACGTATTTTCCCGAATCGCCGCGCCGAAAATCTTCAAAAATACTGCCGCTTTTCGTGTCGCTCGCGTCCGTGCGCCGGTTTGCCGCGCCGACCGTTTCCGGTTTATCGTTCAAAATAATCGTTTTCCAGAGATGATAATACGACGCATAACGCACGCGCGAAGGCGGCATCAGCTCGTTTGAAGAACCATACGGCGGATCGAAATAGGCGAGATCAATTTCCCGTTTTTCCGCCAGATCGAAAATATTTTCGTTAAAAACCTCGTGCGGCAGATCATTGACAATAAACGCCGGAATTTCCATTTTCATCTCTTTGAATGAACGCGCCGACCAGTTTTTCAGATAAGAAACCTGATGCCCCAAGGAACTGTCAACCTTGTCCATCGCCAGAATCAAGCTCGTCAGCAAAACCGATTTTTCGATCTTGTCATTTGTAATTCGTTCGATCTCATCGCGGATCGCGTCTAATTTTCGCGTGTTGTGAATTTGCCACATTCGCTTTTTCCCGTCCGTTTGAACCGCCGAACCGTTATTTGCCAAACCGCCGTAATGCGCGGTGAACCAGCCGTTTTTTCCCTTTAGATTATTCAGATATTCGATCTTTTCCGCGTAAAATTCTCCGGGGTTTCGGTTGAGCAAATAACATTCGCCGAAAATGCGCGACCAGACGGCGATGTCGTTCGAGAAAACCATGTAACCCGATTTTTTCAAAGCCTGCGAAACGCGCGTCGTTCCGGCAAAACCGTCTAAAACGGTTTTTACTCCGAGCGGCTTGATCACGCTTAAAATCAACGGAATCAGTTTATTTTTTGAGCCGGCGTATTTTACGCCTTCGGTTTTCATAGAATTAAAATACGTGCGTTTTGATTTTAACTCGAAAAGCCGCCCGATAAAAAACAGACTTTTCCGCTTGTCTGAAATTATATTTTGTCGCTTAATAAATAATCTGAATCAGACGATGAAAGAACCTGGGATAAACCGAATTTTTTCAAACTGTAAATTTACCCGAAGTAAAGCTATAATCGGTTTTGCATCAATCAAACTTTTTTTTCGAACTTTATGCCGGATTCTCCGAATAATAAATCAAAAATTCTTCTGGGCGATTGTCAGAATATTTTAGAAACTCTCGCGCCGGAATCTTTTCAGGCGATCATCGCCGATCCGCCGTATTTTCAGGTTCTTTTGGAAGAAGAATGGGACAATCAATGGAAAACCGAAGAAGATTATCTGGAATGGACAGAAAATTGGATCGAAAAATCGGCGAAACTCTTAAAGCCGGACGGGCTTTTTTTCATCTTCGGACAGCTCGGCAAACGCGAACATCTGTGGCTTCATTTGTGTTCTCTTGCCGCTCGCATTTTGCAGTTTCACGATATGTTGATTTGGGATCGCGCCGTCGGTTATAACGAACGCTACGACAGTTTTACGCCGTGTTATGAGATGATTCTCGTGCTTCGCAAAACAAAAGACGCACGTGCCTATTTCGACAAAGATGCCGTGCGGCTTTCATACGACGAAGAAACGATTAAACAATATCTTAAAGACAAGCGATACAAGGATTTAGACGCGCGAAAAACACATTTGGAAAAAGGAAAATACGCGACTAATATTCTGAGAGTTCCCTCATTAAAAGGAAGTTCAAAAGAAAAGGTCGGGCATCCTTCGCAAAAACCGGTCAAACTTATCGAAATGCTCGTTCGCTGTTCAACAAGAGAAACGGACGCGGTGCTTGATCCGTTTCTCGGATCGGGAACAACCGCCTTAGCCTGCCAAAATCTCAATCGCAAATTTACCGGAATTGAAATCGAACAAAAATATATCGAAATAGCTCAAAACCGTTTGCAGAAAACTCAAGCCAATCTATTTAATGGTTGATAAGATTTTTTGATTTTTGCTTGATTGATTAAAAGCTCGTTTAAATTTTCGCTAGCGTCCCTGAAAGGGACATATTTACTAGCGTCGGGAGAATCCCGACGATTGCGATTATTGTTCGCCGGCGCGTCCCTGACAGGGACGAATTCCGCCAATTTTATTTGTCCCTGTCAGGGGCGTATAGATTTTCGACATTAAGCGTCGGGTTGTAGAGCAGTGCGTTGTTTGGTAATAAAGTTTTATCCGCCCGCTAACGCAGGCGGTTCTGACCTGTTGAACGGACTTTAAACAAAAAAAAGGTGATGTTATAAAGACATCACCCAAAAATCTTAACGATTAAATTGTTAAACCGGCAACCCGAAGATTGCGGTAACTATTAGAAATTAATCCGCAGAATAAGGTCTATAATACGACCGCCCGGATTATTTGTGGTTGAAAGATCCTGATAAGCCGAACCGGCAGGAAGCTGCCCGAAGGTTGTTCCGCCGACACCGAGATTAACTACATCCGCTCCGAATCCTCCGACACGGAAAGAAGGCGTATTAAAGACATCAAGCATTGTTGCCCGAAGTTCGATATTTCGCCGTTCGCCGATGAAGATCTTTTTCGATACGCTCATGTCGAACATAAAGAAATCCGGTCCATACATAATCAGATTGGTAAATCCGCATTCTCCCGCAAAGCGTGAGATACAGTTACCGAATCCGGCAGGCGCGATAAATCTGCCTGACGGCGCACCGCCGAAGGTATTACCGTATCCGGTTGCGCTGGTAACATCAATGTTAAATGCCCGCTGCGTATTCAGGATAATATCATCCGGCAGAAACGTAACGACATTCGGACCCTTGCGGACTTTGATTTCTTTCTGCAATTCCTTCTTGGTCATTCCGACAAGCTGAACATTGCCTAAAGTAAACGGCGAACCGCTCTGCCAGCGAACAACCGGAAGAATCGCCCAACCGCCGACAATGCCGTTGACTACGCCATTCGCATTGGAGAAAAATTTTCTGCCTCTGCCAACCGGTAAATCATACGTTGCATCCAGCTTAAACGCGTGGGTAAGATCAAATACCTGCACGTTTTTGGCTAGTTCAAGTCCTTGCGGTCTCAGCGTATAGTTCGATTGCTGTGTTCCGCTCGAAGCGAAAGCATTTGATTGCGCTTTCGAGAAAACATAGCTGGCTTGGACGCGCAAACCGTCTGACAGACGGCGACGGAATTCGAAAACAGCCGAGTCGTACCAGGTATCTGCATCGGCATCCAACTGAAACGCTCCGGCAGGAACCGCCGGATTAACACGGAAAAAGTTAGCCGGAAGTCCGTTGGCAATCGCATTCGCGCGGCGTACCGCATTATTTTCAAATGAAGCACTTCCGACAAACCCGATTACACTCGGATTATTTCTGGAAAGCAAAGCTGCCAGAGTTGCATTCGCAAAGTTGTTTGCCGTATAAGCCTGCGGATCCGCCGGATTATAAGTTGCCTGAGTGTTAAAATATCTCAACATAATCGGCAATTGCGAAGTTCCGGTGCCGGGACCGAAGTAAGCAAAAGAAGCTCCTCTGCCGGCTGCGATATTTGCATATAAATTAGCTTGCGCCAATGCAAACTCGGCGGCAAAGCCGTTTTCAATCGTGTTAACTTCATTAATGAAGTTCAAACGATGCACGCCTTTACCACGATTGCCGACGTAGCGGATTTCGAAAACCGAATCTCTGTCAAGCTGACGCTGATAGCCGATGCTGAATGAATCTACATAACCGGTTTTCAGGTTCGGACTGACAACGAGAGCTTGATTAGCGGTTGTTAAAGCAGCCGGAAAGTTCGGGGTCGCCGTGAAAGTCGGACTCGTCAGATTCGGATTTCCCGGATCACGAAGATTTGTTCCGAGTGTCAAACTTCCCGCAATCGCCGTTGAACGGTTCAGAGCGATAGAACCGCCGGGAGTGTTGTTGGTAATAGTCGTCTGCAATGCCGAACCTTCACGAATAAATGCACGTGAAAATCCGCCGCGAAAGACGCTCTTGCCGCTTTCGCCCAAAATTCCGCGTAAAAATCCTTTATTGTTAGGACTCCAAACAACGCCTACGGACGGTGCAAAATTATTGAAATCATCCGAATAAGCTTTTTCACCGATATTGTAGAGAACTACGCGCGGATTTTGTCCGCCCGACGCGCCGGGTTGAAAGATATTTCCTGGACCGGAAATTCCCCAAACCTGATTCGGGTCTTCCAATTTACCGACGTTTCCTGTTTTGATCGTGAATGCCTCCTGCGGCTGCCAGCGAAGTCCAAAATTTACGGTCAAATTAGGACGAATGCGCCATTGATCCTGAGCAAATAATCCGAATGTTCTCAATCCGAAATTCTGCGTCAGCGGACCGTTTTCCTGATATTGACCGGCTTCATTCAAGTATCCTGCCGAAGTGTAACTGAGAACGCGTCCGATTAGCGTAGCATAAAGATTGCGGGCTTCTGTTTGCTGCGCCGTAGTTGAACCGGGAATTGATGTAGCATTAAACATAGTAAATGGCACACCTTCGGTTGAATTGATGCCGAAACCGATGGTTGGAACAATGCGGTTTAAGTTTGTTTGCTCGGTTCTGATAAATTTATGCTGACCACCGAAATTAATCGTATGATTTCCTACAACCCACGTAACCGAGTTTGTTAAATCATAAGTCGGTGTGGAGCGCAATTGAGCAAAGTTGTTGTTATACGGATTGGTAATTCCGGCAGGTGTTCCGATATCTAAGAAGAATCCTCGTGAAAAAGCAAAATCGGCAGGCGAAATTGTGCCGAAGAAATCCGTAGCTCCGCCCGATTGAGCGTAACGGAGTTCATTGACGATATTTCTTCCGAAGTTTGAACGAAGTGCGCCTGTATATGATTTACGCACGCCGCCTTGTCCGTAAGCCGGAAAACCCGGAAAGATCGGATCGCGGGAGTTTAGAAAGTCCGAACCGGGAACAAATTCCTGTCTGTTGGTAACAAACTCGAAGCTATGATTTTTAGTCAGATTAAAGTCAGTTCTGACAGCCAGAAACTTCCGCAGATCACTTCCCGAATTCAAAAAGTTGTATAACAAACGATTCGGATTATTAGTAATCGGCGTAATTGTGCCGGTACTGCTGACTCCTTGTTGAATCCGTGCGAGCACTGATGCAATCGTCGGATCGGGTGTTGCCAGTTGTTGATTTGCCGCCGCTATAGTGTATAAATTGACGGTTTGAACCTGTCCGCCCGTAACGTAGGAAAAGATACCGTTTTGAGCCGAAGGAGCAAGAACCGTGCGGGTTCGGGCAATCGAGTTCGGATTTCGGAATTCTTCATAATTGACAAAGAAGAAACGCTTGTCTTTGCCTGAATTGAAAAGAGATCCGCCTTCACCGAAGTTAAGAAACGGAATCGGTCCGCCGAAGCTTCCGCCATATTGATTAAGCCGGATTTTTTGACGAGCCAATCCGTCGCGGTTGTTATACCAATAATTGGAATTGAGAGCTTCATTACGATGCTGCCAATACAAACCGCCGCGATAGTTGTTCGTTCCGCGTCGGGTAACGAATTTGATTTGAATTGCACCGTCGCCGCTGCTTTCCGCACCCGGCGAAGCTGTTGAAACCGTTACTTCTTCGATTGCGTCAATACGCGGACGAATGTATGTAAAAAAACCGTCCGACGAGCGATTGGCGTTATCCTGAGCGTCAACACCGTCAATCGTGATGCTCAAAGCACCTTTGGGTAATCCGTTGATAGACGCGCTGCGCGGTCTGCCGACGGTTGCAGTGCCGGGCATCAGCGAAACCAGATCAAGCGCGTCGCGCGAAGCAATCGGTGTTTCGGTAATTTGCCGTCCGGTAATTGTCGTGCCGACTGTGGCTGTTTGTGTTTGCAGAACTTCACCGCCGCTGGTAACTTCGACAACTTCTCCAACGTCGCCGATTTCCAGTCTTGAGTCAACGGTCGTCGGAAGTCCGACATCCACTTTTACATTTGTCGTAACAGATGTTTTAAAGCCGGGAGCGGAAATTGTTACCGTGTAAAAGCCGGAAGCAACTGCCGGAATACTATATAGTCCGTTGCTGCCGGTGTTAGCGGTAAATTCCTGTCCGCTCTGACCTCTGACAGAAACAGTTGCATTAGGAACAACTGCACTATTCGGGTCAACCACCGTTCCCCCAATCGCACCGGTAGTTTGTGCTTGAACGGCAAGCTGACTGATAGCTAACATCATCAGCACGGCTAAGCCATTATAAAACTTTCTCATTTTTTTTTGTTTCCTCCATTTTTATTTATTAAATAACTAAGAAAACGAATGTATATTTAAGAGAGTAAAAATAAGACTCCAGCAAATAAATTATTTTTAATGCAGTTGTTTTTTGATTTATTTGTATTGGTTTGTCCGGATATAGATAAAAAAAGAATAAGCAAATTTTATACCTATATAAACTGCTTGTTTTTAATAATACCCGCAAGTCCTTACAAAAAGAGTTGTTTTATTGAAATTATTTTAATTAAAATTGATTTCTGTTCTGAGCTTTTTTAAATTTGATGAGAAATAAATACAAAATAATGGATAATCTACAAAAAAATGGAGATAAAAAGAGAGATTAACTATTTTTGATTCAAGCAAAGAGAAACTTAATATGCAATCACAAAAATCCTAAATTGAAAGTTTTTCAAGTGAAAATACGGCACGCAAGACATTTAATAAGCCGTTTGTTATACTTATTTTCATTACTTGAAGACAGCAATTTTTTATCAACAGGAGAATTTAAGATTATGAAATTACCAGGTGGATTCGATATGAATTCGATGATGAAACAAGCCCAGAAAATGCAGGAAGAAATGGGCAAACAGATGAAGGAAATGGTCGTTGACGCATCGGCGGGCGGCGGCGCGGTTACGGTTAAAATGCGCGGCGATTTCGAGGTTTTGGAACTCAATATCTCGCCCGATCTCGTCAAAGACGGCGATGTGGAAATGATTCAGGATTTATCGGTCGCGGCTCTTAACGAAGCCCGCCGCAAGATCGAAGAATCGCTCAAAGGCAAACTCGGCGGAATGCTCCCGCCCGGATTGATGTAATTTAATGGTGAATGGTGAATGATGAATGATGAATTTAAGATTCTGACATTCACCATTCACCATTCACCATTCACCATTAAAATATGCTCGAATATTCAGAACCAGTCGCCAAATTGATTGACGAATTCAAACGCCTTCCCGGAGTTGGACATAAAAGCGCACAACGTCTGGCGTTTTTTATTTTGCGTCTGCCGAAGGAAAAGGTCGAAAGTTTTGTTGAAGCTTTGCTCGAAGTCAAAGAAAAAATCGTTTTTTGCTCCGTCTGTAATAATTTGACGGACGTAAATCCTTGTATGTATTGCAGTTCGAGCCACAGAGACCGTTCGATGATCTGCGTCGTCGAAGAACCTTATAATTTAGTTGCCATCGAAAAAACTCGTTCGTATAAGGGCTTGTATCATATTTTGCACGGAAGTTTGTCGCCGATTCGCGGCGTTGGTCCCGATGAATTGATGATCGCCAATATTTTCCCGCGTCTTTCGCCGGAAAACAACGAAGACATTGAAGTCAAAGAAGTTATCATCGCCACAAACCCGACGACCGAAGGCGAAGCAACCGCCAATTATCTGGCGCGGCTGTTAAAACCGCTCGGCGTGCGAACGACGCGAATCGCGATGGGAATGCCGGTTGGTTCGGATCTGGAATTTGTTGACGAAGTTACGATGGACAAAGCAATGACGAATCGCCACGATATTTAATTGTAAAATCAAAAAATCCGAATAAAATTTGCTTGAATTTTGCTTGAACAGACTCCGACAAAAGTAAAACTTCTGCGGCTTGGCGATATGATTTTTAATCGTCAGGGAGTTTTTTTCCGGCGCGTGATTCACGCGGTTGTGAGCATTGCCGTGCGGCTTTTTTTTCGGCGCATCGAAACCGTCAAGGCTGCGGAAGTTCCGTATCAAGGCGCGTTGATTTTCGTGATGAATCATCCAAACGGCTTGATTGATCCCGCGCTTGTTTTCGTCGCGCTTCCCAGAAAAGTTTCCTTTCTTGCCAAATCCACGCTTTTCAAAACGCCCGGACTTTCTTATCTTTTGCGTGTGATCGAAGCACTTCCGGTCTATCGCAAAATTGATTCGGCGGATGTTGCGCAAAACGCAAAAACCTTTGAAGCATCGCACGAACTTCTTCGCAGAGGCGGCGCAATCGCCATTTTTCCCGAAGGCGTTTCGCATAATTCGCCGAAATTATTGCCGATCAAAACCGGCGCGGCGCGCATCGCGCTCGGTGCGCTTTCATTCAGTCAGATTGATGAAGAAATCGAACTGAAAATCGTTCCGGTCGGACTTTTTTATACGAGCAAAACGACTTTTCGGAGCGAAGCCCTTCTTCATTTCGGCGAACCTTTCGCGGTTGAATCGGTTGAACTCGAAAACGGCGATTTGCCGCGCGAAGCGGTAAAAAGTCTGACCGAAAAAATCGAAAATGCTCTGCGCGAAGTTACGCTCAACGCCGAAACGGAAGCGGCAATCGAAACCGCCGATCAAGCGGCGAATCTTTTTTTATCGGTTTCCGAAACCTTCGATTCGGAAGAAACGCTTTCCGCCAGATTCGATTTTCTGCAGAAACATCTCAAAGAAAAAAACGAAACAACAGAAAAAAATCCGAAGCTCGAAAAGATTACTCGGCGCATTTCGCAGCACAAGAAAAAACTGCGTATGATCGGTTTAGAATCGGAAAATCTATCGCTTTCGAGTCAACCTTTCCCGTATGTTTTTCAACATTTTCTCGTGCGTGTTTTGGTGCTTTTGCTTTTTTCTCCGCTTGCCTTTGTCGGGACAATTCTGCATTTTCCGGCGTATCAATTGAGCAAATTTATGGCGGCGCGTTATACGAATCGCGGACTTGACGATATTATTTCGACCGTCAAAATTCTTTCGGGAATTCTGTTTATGCCGCTGACGTGGGCGGTTTTAGCCGGAATTCTATATTTTTATTACGGTTTCAGAATTGCGCTCGCCTCGCTTCCGCTTGCGTTTTTATGCGGCTATATCGCGCTTCGCTCGCTGGAAGAGATCGAAGATTTGCGCGGCTGGTTTCGCGCCGTTTTATTGTTTTATCGAAAACGCGATCTGTTTATGGAATTAGTGCGCGAACGCCGCGCTTTGCACAGAGAATTACAAGATATGGAAATAAATCGTTAATTTTCATTTTTCCGTTTTCAATTTTTCATCGTTGCTTACTTTCTTCCTTCGCGTGCAGAAACCAATCTGAAAGCCTGTCGGCGGACGGCATCGGAAACATTTCGATTTTTGTTCAGAGCTTTTAAGTCTTTTAACTGCAAGCGTGAAAGAATGCTCATCACATTTGAAATCGGGGTGCGCGGATTTTGCGCGAGTTTGTGCATAATCGAATAATTTCGCGCCCAGTTGCGGTTTGACGAGATTTGGCGCAGAACGTCGGCGGGAACGGTTCGCATCGAAGCGATTTTTTCAACTTCCTGTTCGGTAATACGCGGATTATTGATAACCGCTTGCGAAACGACGCGGTTCGGATCGCGAATCAAAATGTTGCGGGCTTCGCGGTCGCCTTTGGCGGCGAGTTTAACGCGGTCTTTCATTGTCATTAATAAAATTCGCCGGATCATCGAAACGCGTTCGCCGGAAACTTCGTCGTCTTCCGCACTTAATTCGCCTAAAATCTTATTGACGATTGCCTGCCGCTGTTCGTCGGTTTCCTCATACATTTCCTCGATATATTCGAGCGAAAGCCACGAATCATCAATTTCCGCATCGGGAATTTCGATATGCCCGGCAAGCAAAATTGCGTCTTCTATGCTTAAACCCGAACCGTCGGATTTTTCCTGCAAGTTTTGGGCAAATTCGGCTTGTTCGATAAATTCGGCGGCGGCTTCCTTGCCTTGAGCGCGAAGTTCGTCGGCGATTTGCTGTGCGCCGCGTTCTTTTTCAAAAAATTCGCTTTTGATTTCCGAAGCGCGTCTCTGCGCTTCCGCCGTTCGGTAAGGATTGGCGATAATCGCGTCAATAATCGCGGAATTAGCAATTAAAAGCTGTTGATTGAGCGATAAAACTTCGAGTAATTCACCGTGTTTGGTTGTTCGCGCAAATTTGACAATTGATTGAACCGGCGTTTTTGAGTTTGCCAGAGCCGCGTCCTGAATATTTGCCGGAAAATTATCCGTTTCGACAAAATGCGCCAAAACCGGCGGCGCAATTTCTGCCGATGTCGCCAGTTCCGCAATTAGTGAAGTATCTTGCGAAGCAAAAGTTTCTTGCGCCGTTTGAGCCAATTCCGCATCATCGCCGCGGATGAGCGCGACCAAAATTTCGAGCAGATCATTCTGCGGCAAAGGCAAAACTCCGCGGGCAGCGGCAATTCTGGCGGGTTGCGGCGCAGTTCCGCTGATAATTGCTTTGACTACCGGATTATTGGAATGAATTTCTAAAATCATAAAAAGAGATTGCTATTCAGCCGGAAAATTCACCAAAAACAGTAGCTGAGATGAAATTGGTATGACAACTTTTTAATAAATTGATTGTAACATATATGTTATTTCTCCGCTTACATTCTTGACTAACTGAAAGGCTTAACTTAGTCTAATTTTTGTGAGAATTTTCACTTACTCCACAAGCATTAAAAAAACCTTTTAAAATACAAAATTTGGAATTATAAAAATAATGATAAAAGACGAAATAAAAAATCTTATTACGGAAAATGCTGCCTGTATCGGCGTAATCGGTCTCGGCTACGTCGGTTTGCCTTTGATTGTCGAGTTTTCTTTGAAAGGATTTCCGACCATCGGTTTTGAAGTTGACGAAAAAAAGACGGCGGCGATCAACGCCGGAAAATCGCATATCGTTGATGTTTCTTCGGAAGCCGTGCAAAAATGTCTGGACGGCGGAAAGTTTGAGGCGACGACCGATTTTTCAAAACTCGAAAAATGCGATGTTTTAATCATCTGCGTTCCGACACCGCTTCGGAAAACAAAAGACCCCGATATGTCTTACATTCTGGCGGCGGGCGGCGAAATCAAAAAATATATGCGCCGCGGGCAGCTTGTCATTTTAGAATCAACAACTTATCCGGGAACGACCGACGAAGTTCTGCAGCCGATGTTTGAAGAAGCCGGATTTAAATTGGATGAAGATTTTCTGCTCGCCTTTTCGCCGGAAAGAGTTGATCCGGGAAATCCGCAGTTTCAGACGCATAATATTCCGAAAGTCGTCGGCGGAGTTTCCGAAGATTCGGGCGAAATCTCTTCGTACCTTTATTCAAAAATCGTCGAAAACGTCCATTCCGTTTCAAGCGCAAGAGTCGCCGAAGCCTGCAAACTCTGGGAAAACACGTTCCGCGCAATAAATATCGGAATGGCAAACGAAATGGCAAAAGTCTGCAATGCGCTCGGAATTGACACCTGGGAAGTCGTGCGCGCCGCCGCAACCAAACCTTTCGGTTTTATGGCATTTTATCCCGGACCCGGAATCGGTGGTCACTGCATTCCGCTCGACCCGCATTATTTGAGTTGGAAGGCGCGTCAGCACGGTTTTGATTCGCAGTTTATCACGCTTGCCGAGCAAGTAAATTCGGGAATGCCGAAATATGTAATTAAATTAGTTTCTGATGCGTTAAATGACAACGAAAAATCAGTCAAAGGCTCGAAGGTTTTAATTTTAGGCGTGGCATATAAAAAAGACATTGACGATATGCGCGAATCTCCCGCGCTTTCGGTCATTGATTTATTGAGAGCGAAAGGCGCGGAAGTCGTTTATCACGATCCGTTCGTGCCGGAAGTTACGTTCGATCACGCCTACACCATCGGCGACGGCGAACCGCTTTATAACACGGAATTGACCGACGATCTGATCAAAGATTCCGATTGCGTCATAATCTGCACCGAACATTCGAATGTAGATTACGACAAAGTTTGCGAACTCGCGTCGCTCATTGTTGACACGCGCAACGCGCTCGATAAAGACAAACGCGACAACAGCAACGCGAAAATTGTGCGCCTTTAAGAACATTTATCATTTATCATTGAACATTTATCAAATTTTTAGATAAACGTATTGAATGATAAATGATAAATGGTAAATGATAAATGATAAATGATAAAAGTTTTGAACATCGTCGGCGCGCGTCCTAATTTTATGAAGATCGCTCCCGTTCATCGCGAGATGCTCCGGCGCGAAGATGAATTTCTGCCGCTGATAGTTCATACCGGACAGCATTACGACGCGGCGATGTCGGATTCTTTTTTTGAAGATTTAGGCATTCCGAAACCGGATCATTATTTGGAAGTCGGCTCACATTCGCACGCCGTTCAAACTGCTAAAATTATGATGGCTTTCGAGCCGGTCGTTTTAGCGGAAAAGCCGGATTGGGTTTTGGTCGTCGGCGATGTCAATTCGACGATTGCTTGCGCTCTGGTTTGTTCAAAATTAGGCGTTCGCGTGGCGCATGTCGAAGCCGGATTGCGTAGCGGAGATCTGACGATGCCCGAAGAAATCAATCGTCTTTTGACCGACCGGATTTCCGATCTACTTCTAACGCCTTCGCCTGACGGCGACCAAAATCTCAAAAAAGAAGGCATTGCGGAAGACAAAATAAAATTTGTCGGAAATGTAATGATTGATTCGCTTTTTTACAGTCTGGAAAAATCGACAAACTCAAAAGTTCGGGAAGATTTGAATTTAATCGAAAAAGAATACGCCGTTACAACCTTGCATCGTCCGTCGAATGTTGATGAAAAAGAAACTTTTGCGGGAATTTTGGAAGCTTTGGCAGAAATCAGTTTGAAAATTCCGGTAATTTTTCCGGCGCATCCGCGAACTCGAAGCAGAATTTCGGAATTCGGTTTTGAAGATTTAATTGAAAATTCGAATATTAAACTAATCGAACCGCTCGGATATTTGGATTTTCTGCGGCTTTACAGCGGCGCACGTCTTGTTTTAACCGATTCCGGCGGACTTCAAGAAGAAACAACCGCGCTTTCGATTCCGTGTCTGACCTTGCGCGAAAATACCGAAAGACCGATCACCATCGAACTCGGTACAAACGAATTGGTCGGCGTAAACCCCGAAAAAATCAAAAAAGCCGCATTTCAAATTTTAGAAAACTCTGAAATTAAAGACACAAAAATTCCGCCGCTCTGGGACGGAAAAACTGCGGATAGAATTTGCGATGCTCTTCTTAAAGTGGAAAATGGAAAATGGAAAGCGAAAAATTAAAGAATCTCTTCATTTTCCACTTTCCATTTTCCATTTTACGTTATTTGCCGCCTTCCATCGGATAACCCGCGTTTTTCCACGCTTGAGTTCCGCCGACTAAGGCAAAAGCATTTTGGAAACCTTTTTCTTGTAATTTAGCAACCAGACCGGCGCTTGTATGTTCGTCCGCTCAGGAACAATAGGCAATAATTGTTTTGCCTTTGGGAATTTTCGTATGAGCGGTTTCAAACTCGTTTGTCGGAATATTGATCGCACCTTTGACGTGTCCTAATTTATAAGCATCGGCAAAGCGTGTGTCAACAAAAACGGCATTCCCCGCATCGAAAGCCTTTTTCGCATCCGTCAACGAGATGCGCGGCGCATTTTGATCGGCGGCGTGATCGTGTCCGTCGTGCGCCGCCGGAGCAGCCGTCGGTTTCGCCGCTTGCGGTGTGTTATTCGCAATCGGTTTAATCGAAGTCGGCGCGGCAGAACTCTGACAGCCGCTAATTAATACCGACATCGAAAGCAAAATTAAAAATAAAATAAAACGCATTAAATACCTCCAAATTCATTTATCATTTATTTAATAGTAAATGATAAAGTTTTATATTTTTAAGACTAACAAATATCTGTTCAATGATAAATGATAAATGTTTATCTGACATCTTTCCAGCCATTGCCAACTTCGGTCGGATATTTTCCGTTCCAGCAGGCGACGCAAGCCGAATTCGGCTCAAAACCGATGGCTTCGAGCATTCCTTCCATCGAAAGATAGCCGAGAGAATCGGCTTCGATATATCTGCGGACTTCTTCGACCGACATTTGCGCGGCGATCAGTTCGGCTTTGCGCGGCGTATTTACGCCGTAATAGCAGGGCGAAACGGTCGGCGGACAACTTATGCGCAGATGAACTTCTTTTGCTCCGGCTTCTCTGACCATTCCGACGATCTTTTTCGAGGTCGTGCCGCGCACGATCGAATCATCAACCAGCACGACGCGTCTGCCTTCGATCAAATCCTGAATCGGATTGAGTTTTAAGCGAACGCCGAACGAGCGTATGCTCTGCGTCGGTTCGATAAAAGTTCTGCCGATGTAATGATTGCGGATAATTCCCTGACGAAAACTGATATTCGATTCCGCCGAAAAACCGATCGCCGCCGCCACGCCCGAATCCGGCACGGGAACGACAATATCGGCTTCGACCGGATGCTCTTTCGCCAATTGTCTGCCCATCAAATGGCGCGATTGATTGACCGAACGCCCGAAAATTATCGAATCGGGACGCGAAAAATAAACGTGTTCGAAGGTGCAGACCGAGCGCGGTTTTTCTTCGAAAGGATAAAACGACTGCAAGCCTTTTTCGTCAATGACGAGCATTTCGCCGGCTTCGATCTCGCGCACATATTCGGCATCGATCAGATCGAACGCGCAGGTTTCCGAACCGACCGCCCACGTATCCTTCATTTTTCCGAGAACGAGCGGGCGAAATCCGCGCGGGTCTCTGACGGCGATCAAAGCTTCCGGCGTTAGAAAAAGCAAGGAAAATGCGCCTTCCGTATCTTTTAAAACTGTGGCGATGGCTTCGACGGCGTTTCGCGCTTCGGTTCGCGCAATCGAATGGAGAATCGTTTCCGTGTCGGATGTCGAAGAAAAAATCGCGCCCTGCTTTTCGAGTTCCTTGCGTTTCTGTCCGGCAAACGGCAGATTCCCGTTGTGGCAGATCGCGATCTGCCCGTGCTGGCAGATTACCGAAAAAGGCTGTGCCTCGCGCACCGAAGATTTTCCGGCGGTCGAATAACGCGTATGTCCGATCGCGCTTCTGCCGGGCAGCCCCTGCAGAGTTTTTTCGTCGAAATTATCCGCCACCAAACCCATCCGGCGAATCTGATGCAGATCTTCGCCGTCCGATGAGACAATACCGCACGCTTCCTGCCCGCGATGCTGCAGGGCGAAAAGCCCCAATTGCGTCAGCGTCGAAGCTTCCCGATGACCGAAAACGCCGAAAATCGCGCATTCTTCCTTAAATTTGTCTGATAATAAATCCATTTCTAAATTAAATATAAATGATCTGATTTTTCATTTCGTCCGCCGTGAAGTTATTTAAGGTGTTCAAAAGGCGTGCGGTAACTTCCCGTGAAGGACGGCGCACGGCAATGATTATTCCAAAATGAAGTTGATTATTTGCAAAGTATTTTTGTGCTAAATGTTCATAATCCATCCGGTTATGAGTTAAAATTGCATAACCGTTTTGTGTTGCAAAATCTAGCTGGTCTGCATCGGATTTCCCCTTCCTTCCAACTTCAGTTATATTCAATGCTTTAAATTCTTGCAGGCGGATATATTCTGCAATCGTAATTGATTAGGTCAAAAAGGAATTTTAGCGGATTAGACATTTGATAACAATGTGAAAGTAGAGTTACCGGAAACAATTGAAGAATGCCATAGTTTAATCAAGAATCTGTTGTTGGTTATCGAAAAGATGCAAACTG